>CALISI010000076.1 GCA_938041695.1 uncultured Actinomyces sp. | reverse complement strand
CCGCTCTGGGCCAGCACGGCGTGAACATCGTCGAGTTCACCAAGGCTTACAACGCGGCCACCGAGTCGCAGCGTGGAAACATCATCCCCGTTGAGATCACCGTCTACGAGGATCGTTCCTTCACGTTCGTCCTCAAGACGCCGCCCGCCGCTGAGCTCATCAAGAAGGCTGCTGGTATCCAGAAGGGTTCCGGCACCCCCAACACCGTCAAGGTTGGTTCGATCACGATGGATCAGGCTCGCGAGATCGGCCAGTCCAAGATGGCTGACCTCAACGCCAACGACATCGAGGCCGCGGCCAAGATCATCGCCGGCACCGCCCGTTCCATGGGCATCACCGTCGAGGGCTGACCTCAACCAACCCCCCGTGGTAGGGCAGGCGCTGCCCGACACCCACGACTGCAAGGAGAAGAAGCAGAATGACCAAGCGCTCCAAGAGCTACCGCGCAGCGGCCGAGAAGGTCCACGCGGACGTGCTGTACACCCCCTTCGAGGCCATGAAGCTGGCCAAGGAGACCGCCGTCACCAAGTTCGATTCGACCGTTGAGGTCGTCTTCCGACTCGGTGTCGATCCTCGCCAGGCGGACCAGATGGTCCGTGGCACCGTTTCCCTGCCGCACGGCACCGGCAAGACCGCCCGGGTCTTGGTCTTCGCCGTTGGTCCGCGCGCTCAGGAAGCGATTGACGCAGGCGCCGACGAGGTCGGCGGCGACGAGCTCATCGAGAAGGTTGCCAAGGGCTACACCGACTTCGATGTCGCCGTTGCTACCCCCGACCTGATGGGCAAGGTTGGTCGCCTCGGTCGCGTCCTCGGCCCCCGTGGCCTCATGCCGAACCCCAAGACGGGCACCGTGACCATGGATGTCGCGAAGGCTGTCAAGGAGATCAAGGGTGGTCGTATCGAGTTCCGCGTCGACAAGCACGGCAACCTGGCGTTCATCGTCGGCAAGGCGTCTTTCGCCGCCGAGCAGCTGACCGAGAACTACGCGACCGTCCTGGACGAGGTTCTGCGTCTCAAGCCGACCTCCGCGAAGGGCCGTTACCTGATCAAGGGCTTCGTCGCCACGACGATGGGCCCCGGCATCCCGCTGGATGTCACCAAGGTCAAGGACCTGCTGGAGAAGTGAGCTCAGCTCGCTGACGAAGCAATCCGGGTCCCCGCGCAGCATTGCTGCGCGGGGACCCGCCTTTTGTCTCAAGGTCTGCCGGTGCTCGTCTGGGTGGCATGTGACCTCTGTTAGGGACGTAGGTCACGTTCTATATGGATAAAGTAGGGTACCCTTAATTCGCTTCTTTAAACCTATATTCGTGAAGGGTTATGAAATGTCTCAGGTTGCGGGTTCGGGTGTCACAAAGGCGCGCTCGGCCGTCACGATTGGTGCTTTCACCGCCGTCTACTTCGTCCTGATGTGGTGCTCCGGAATGCTGGGCTTCTTCGGACCGGCGTTCATGTTCGTCGGCTGGATTGTTGGCCTCCTCCTCAATGGGCCCGTCGTCATGCTGATGATGGTGCGCTCGCGCATGTTTGGCACACTGACGATCATGGCTGGTGTCGTCGCCTTCCTGATGGTCGTCACCGGGCACTCGTGGGTGACCGTGCCGGTTGCTCTGATTCTCGGCTTCCTGGGTGACCTCATCGCACGTGGTGGCGGCTACGTGAGTGCCCCTCGAAACATCGCCGCATACATGCTGTTCTCGCTGTGGATGATCGGTCCGCTCGCCCCGATTTTCTTCGCGCCGGACCCCTACTACGCGGATGTTGCGGCTCAGATGGGCCAGGACTACGCGGAGGGCATGCGTGCGCTCTTTAGCCCCGCCGTTGTCGGCGGTTGGGTCGTCGTCGCGATGATCATCGCGTGCATCGGTGGGCTCATCGGTCGCTTCCTGCTGCGCAAGCACTTCGCGAAGGCCGGCGTTGCCTGAGATTTCGCTCGCCGAGGCCGTCCCAGGCGAGGCGACGAGCAGGCTGGATCCACGGACGAAACTGCTGGCGCTCCTCGTCCTCAATGCGCTTGTCATGCGCGCGAGTCCCACGTCCACCCTGCTGGCGGTGCAGCTGCTCGTTCTCGCGGCCCTTGCGTGGGAGGTCGGCGGCGGGACGGCTGTGCGTGTGGCCACGTGGTGCCTCGTGTGCGATGCATCCAGTCTCGGATCGCCGTTCCTGGTCGCATGGCTTCAGGGCGTGGGTTCGCCGCGTAGCCTCGTTCTCGTGATCGGCACGTGCAGCGCGATCGCATTCTGGTTTGCGCGGTTCTCCGCGGGCTTCGGCCTCGCCCTCTACGTGTACCGCACGACCGGGATTGGGCAGATGAAGGCGGCGCTGCGGGCTGTTCACCTGCCGCGCGTCTTCGTCGATGCCCTCGTCGTTGCCTTCCGTGTCCTGCCGACAGTGGGAGCCGAGGCGGTCGCCATCCGCGAGGCGATGGAGATGCGCGGCGTCGACCTCGGGGTGCGCGGAGTTGTCCGTCACCCCCTCGTGATCGCCGAGCGATTCCTCGTCCCGCTGCTGTCCTCTATCGCGCGCGTGGCCGACGACCTGGCCGCATCGAGTGTCATTCGCGGCCTGGGTGGGTCCACGCGTCCCACCTCGCTGACGCGGCTGCGGGCAACCGCATGGGACGTGTTCGCCCTGACGTGCGTCGCCGGAGCCATCGCCATCGAGACCTGTGCATACCTGGGAGTCCTTCCGTGATAGATGTTGAATCCCTGTCCTTCTCCTACGTTAGTGAGCTGACGGGGGAGCGCGTGGAGGCCCTGCGCGGGGTTGATCTGTCTGTCCGCCCGGGCACCCTCACCCTCGTGTGCGGGGCCTCCGGCTGCGGCAAGTCGACGCTCATGCGGGCGCTCACTGGACTCGTCCCGCAGATGAGCCCGGGCGAGCTTGAAGGAACGGTGCGGATTAATGGGCGTGACCTCGCCGAGGTCCCACTGACCGAGGTCGGTCACCTGTGCTCGTCGGTCTTCCAGAACCCGCGTACACAATTCTTCTGCGACACCGTCGCCGAGGAGCTGGCCTTCTGCGGGGAGAACTACGGCCGCGACCGCGAGGCCCTCATCGAGGCCAGTACGCGAGCCGCCGAGCTCATGGGCATCTCGCACCTGATGGACAGGAAACTCTCAACGCTGTCGGGTGGGCAGCTCCAAAAAGTTGCACTCGCCTGCGCGCTTGCGTCCGGTGCTCCGGTCCTCCTCGCCGACGAACCGACATCGAACCTGGACCCCGACGCCATCGCGGACGTGCGCCGCGCCCTGGCGGTCCTCAAAGAGCAGGGGATGACGATCATCGTCGTCGAGCACCGCCTCCACTTCCTGCGGGGGCTCGCCGACCAGGTCCTCCTCATGGAGGACGGGGCGCTCACGCGTCGGTGGACCGGCGAGGAGTTCTACGCGATGGGCGAGCGCGAACGCCAGTCGCTCGGTCTGCGCACCCTCGTGGACCCCGGACCGCCGCAGGCCTGGGTGAGCTCGCGGGACTGCCGGGACGAGGCCTCGGCCCGTGGGAGCGTGGGCCTGTCCTGCCGGGACCTGAGCTTCTCCTACGGGAACACTCCCGTGTTTGAAGGCTTCAACGCGGACTTTCCGGTCGGCCGTATCACGTGCATCGCGGGCGTGAACGGGGTGGGGAAGACGACCCTCGTGCGCGTTTTGTGTGGGCTGGCTGCTCCCGGATCCGGGACGATCACCCTGGACGGGCGGGCGACCAATCGTCGGCAGCGCCGGTCAGTGTGCGCGCTCGTCATGCAGGACACCGGACGCCAGCTTTTCTCGGACACGCTTGCCGGAGAACTCACAATCGGGGCATCCGAAGCTAGCGGTGAGGCCGGAGAGAAGCTCCTGGCCGACTTCGACCTCGCGCACCTGGGAGAGCGCCACCCGCTGAGCCTGTCGGGAGGACAAAAACAGCGCCTCGTCATCGCAGCCGCGCGCGCGACCGGGCGCCGCATCGTCATCCTCGACGAACCCACGTCGGGCGTCGATGCCCGGCACCTCGACTCAATTACCGCCACCCTGCACCGCATCGCCGACGAAGGCGCGGCCGTCATCGTCGTCACCCACGACGGCGAGTTCGCCTCGGCCTGCGCGGACCGACTCATCACACTCACGCCGACGGGCGCCACGCGCGCCCGCGAAGGAGACCACCAATGACCGATACCGACGAGCGCGAGGCCGCCACTGCCTCGTCCCCGAATACCCCGCGTGCCGACGCGGATCACCCCGACGATCCGCGTGCGGCGCACCTGGCGGGCCAACGCGCCTTCAAGGAGCTGACCGCCCCCATCCGCGGATCCATGATCCTCGCCCGAGTGCTCGGGCTCCTCTACGGTGCGCTCGCGGTCGCCCCCTACGTCGTCCTCGTCCAGCTCGGGGACGTGCTGTTGGCTGCGGCTCGCTCGGGTGCCGCGCCCGACCGGGTCGAGGTGATGACTCTCCTCATGTGGCTGACCGGCGCGTTCGGCCTCCGATACGGCATCTACTTCATCGCACTGACCGTCACTCACTTCGCGGATGTGCGCTTCGGGCACATCGTGCGCTCCCGCATGGTGAGCGTCCTCGCCGCCGTGCCCCTCGCCTGGTTCACATCCACGAACTCGGGGGCTGTGCGCAAGGCGATCCAGGATGACACGCATGACGTGCACACGGTCATCGCGCACGCTCCCGTCGAATCCGCGGCCGCCGTCAGTGCGCCAGTCTCCCTGCTGATCTACGCCTTCGTCGTCGACTGGCGGCTCGGGCTCCTCTCGATCGTGACGCTGCCCCTCTATGGACTCCTCAATGCGTGGATGATGCGAGGCATGGGCGAAAAGACCGCGCAGATGGATCGACACCTGACGCGGGTCTCGGCGACGATGGTCGAGTTCGTCTCCGGCATCAGCGTCGTCAAGGCATTCGGGACCGTGGGACGCTCACACGAGCGATTCACCCGGGCCGCCGAGGATTTCTCTCGCTTCTACGTCGACTGGTGCGGTCCCTTGCTGAAGGGGTCCGCGCTGGGGCAGGCGACCGTGTCTCCCTCCCTGATCCTGCTCATCTCGACGGCGGGAGGCTCCGCGCTCGCGGCCTCGGGCATTGTGAGCCCGGTCCAGGTGATCACCTGCGCGCTCATCGCCCTCGTCATCCCGGCGGCTATTGAGGTGCTGGGCACGACGACCTGGGCCTACCAGATCGCCGGGGCCGCCGCGCTGAGGATCGTGGGCCTGCTCTCCGTCGATCCACTGCCCGCCGAAGGGAACTCAGTGCCAGACGGATCGGACGTTGAGATCGATGGCGTGTCCTTCTCCTACGGGCAGACCCTCGCCCTCGATGACGTGAGCCTGACAATCCCCGCGGGCTCGGTGACTGCCCTCATCGGGTCCTCCGGCTCGGGAAAATCGACGCTCGCGACGCTGGTCGCGCGCTTCGCCGACCCGGACCGGGGGAGCGTGCGCATCGGCGGGATCGACGTGCGGGACGTCGCCCCAGATGTTCTCTACCGGCACGTCTCCTTCGTCCTCCAGGACCCGCAGCTCCTCGATATCTCTGTCCGCGACAACATCGCGCTCGGAGTCCCTGACGCCAGCGACGAAGCGGTGTGGGCTGCCGCCGGTGCCGCTCGCATCGACGACTACCTGCGCTCCCTGCCCCGAGGCCTCGACTCCGTCATCGGGGAGGACGCCCACCCCTCCGGCGGCCAGGCGCAGCGCATCGCGATTGCGCGCGCCCTCCTCGTCGATGCCCCCATCCTCGTCCTTGACGAGGCCACCGCCTTCACCGACCCGGAAGCCGAGGCCGATATCCAGGAGGCCCTCACCCGCCTCGTGCAGGGAAAGACGGTCCTGGTCATCGCGCACCGCGCCGCCTCGATCGCGGGTGTCGACCAGATCGCCATCCTCGACGCGGGCCGCATCATCGCGCTGGGCACGCCCGACCAGCTCGCCGACCACCCGTACATGCGGCGCATGAGCGCGCCCACGAAAGGACACTGACATGTTCGGCCTCATCTCACGGCTACGCGAACCCCTCTCCGAGCAGGGGCGAGCCGACTTCGCCCAGGCGAGCATCCTGTCCTGCATCGTTGGCGTGGTGCGCGGCGTCTCCCTGGTCGCTTTTATTCCGGCCGCGCTGGCCCTGACCTCCGGGAATCCCGCGTGGGGCATAAGCCTGCGTGCCTGGCTCGTTGTGCTGGGCGTGTGTGCCGTCGCCTCGTTCATCGTCGAGTACCTGCTCGCCATGCGCTCCTACTTGGTGGCCTTCGACTTCCTGTCGAACATGCACCGAGCGATCGGTGACAAGGTCGCATCCCTGCCGCTCGGCTCCTTCCGTGCGGACACGGCGGGAAAGACATCCCGCCTCGTCTCGCGCGAACTCATGGTGCTGGGTGAAATCTTTGCGCACATGTATTCGCCCCTCATCGCCGCGATCGTCACCTCGGCGACGATGCTCGTTGGCATCACGGTGTTTTCGCCGGTCCTCGGACTGGTGTGTGTGGTCGCGATCCCGGTGATCGGTGGGGGAGTGTGGGTGGCCCGCCGATGCCTGCAGTCGGGGGCTGCCATCAAGGAACCTCCCGCTCGCGAGCTGTCCCACCGCATCGTCGAATACGCGACCAAGCAGGGCGCCCTGCGCGCGTGTGGACGTTCCTCCTCCTACGAGCCCCTCCTGCGCGCCGAGGACGCGTACGGGGTGGCCGCGCGGCGTTCTCTCATGCGGGAGACAGTCGGTCAGATCGTCAACGGCATGGCCGCCCAGGTCGTCGTCGTGACGCTTATCTGTGCGATCGGGTGGCTCGCGGTCGGGGAACACGTCGGCCCCGTGGCTGCAATCGTCGCCATTGGCCTGCTTCTGCGTTTCACGCAGATCCTCGTTGACATCGGGACGCTCGCCTCCGCCTTCGAGACGCGTCGCCCGGTCCTCGACCTCAGTCACGAGATCCTCTCCGCCCCCGAGCTGCCCACGCCAAACGGCGGGCGATGCGGGGACGAGGCCCCGGCCTCGTCGGGCGTGTCCGTTGCCCTCGAGGACGTGTCCTTCTCCTACGAGGCCGACCACCCCGTCCTGCAAGGCGTTTCCTTCCGCGTGGAACCCGGAACGATGACGGCGATCGTGGGCCCCTCCGGCTGCGGCAAAACCACGATCGCGCGCCTCATCGCGCGCTTCTACGACGTGGACGCGGGACGTGTACTCGTCGGCGGTGGAGACGTTCGGGACTGGGATACTGCCGACCTCATGGCACAGCTGTCCCTCGTCTTCCAGGATGTCTACCTCTTCGACGACACCCTCGAGGCTAACGTGCGCGTCGGAAACCCAGACGCGACCCGCGCTGACATTGAGGAAGCGGCCCGCCTGAGCGGAGTCGACGAGATCGTCGAACGCCTGCCGCTCGGCTGGGACACCCCCGTCGGCGAGGCCGGCCGAGCCCTTTCAGGCGGCGAACGCCAGCGCGTCTCTATTGCACGTGCGCTCCTGAAAGCCGCGCCCGTCGTCCTCTTCGACGAGGCCACGAGCGCCCTCGACCCCGAGAACGAATCCCGCGTCACCGACGCCATGGCAGCCCTGCGGCGCGACGCGACCCTCATCGTCATCGCGCACAAGCTCGACACGATCACGGCCGCCGACCAGATCGTCGTCCTTGATGAGACCGGCCGCGTCGCCCAGATCGGCACGCACGCAGAGCTCTATGCGCAGGCGGGCGGCCAATACCGGGCATTCTGGGACGCGCGTGCGCGGGCAGCGGGGTGGACGCTCGTCTGACTGGGGGCGGGGCCGGGGCCCCAAAGCACATCTTCCGGCAGTGAACTCGTGTGTCGTTTTCGCACGCGAACACCGGCCCCGGCCCACCGCATCCTTGCCGGGGTACCCGCAAACCAGCCCCGGCCTCGTGCGTCCGATGGTGTGCTCAGCGGCTCTTTGCCTGCGTGGCGGACCCCGGCCTCCTCTGTGAAACGCGCCGCCATGCTTGCGTGCTGTTGGTGGCCCTGTTAAGCTAATCCCTGCCGAAGACCGTTGGTGTCCACGCTAGTGGAGGAAAATCCAACGCAGGTGAGTGAGCAGCTCTGTGCTGTAATCGAGCATGCGCCCGACACGATCCTGCGTGTCGGGTTTTTTCTTACCTACGGTCACGTATCTGGAAGGAGGACCATGGCGAAGTCCGACAAGGTGGCAGCAGTTGCCGAGCTCGTGGAGCGTTTCCGCTCAGCCGACGCTGTCCTGCTGACCGAGTACCGCGGCCTGACCGTCGGCCAGCTCAAGCAGCTGCGTCGCGGCCTGGGCGAGAATGCGACCTACGCCGTGGCAAAGAACACGCTGGCGCGCCTGGCGGCCAAGGAGGTCGGTCTCGACTTCCTGGCTGAGGACCTCAAGGGTCCCACCGCCATCGCTTTCGTCTCCGGCGAGCCCGTCGAGGCTGCCAAGACCCTGCGTGATTTTGCTAAGGACAACCCCGCCCTCGTGCTGAAGTCCGGCGCGATGG
>CALISI010000075.1 GCA_938041695.1 uncultured Actinomyces sp. | reverse complement strand
CGCGCAGCTGCTTGGCGTCCTCGAGGGTCAGCTTCTTCATCTGGTGCGTGGAGTTACGCCCGGCGAAGTGCGAGCCCAGGGCGTAGCCCTTGATGGTGTGGGCGAGGATGACGGTGGGCTGACCGGTGTGGTCCATGGCGGCCTTGTAGGCGGCGTAGACCTTGCGGTAGTCGTGCCCGCCGCGCTTGAGCTCCCAGATCTGGTCGTCGGTCCAGTTCTTGACCATCTCCTTGGTGCGAGGGTCGCGACCGAAGAAGTGCTCGCGCACGTAGGCACCGTCGTTGGCCTTGAAGGTCTGGTAGTCGCCGTCGAGGGTGTCGTTCATGAGGTGGACGAGTGCGTCGTCCTTGTCGGCGGCGAGCAGCTGGTCCCAGCCGCGGCCCCAGATGACCTTGATGACGTTCCAGCCCGCGCCCTTGAAGAAGGCCTCGAGCTCCTGGATGATCTTGCCGTTACCACGCACCGGGCCGTCGAGACGCTGCAGGTTGCAGTTGATGACGAAGGTCAGGTTGTCCAGGCGCTGCTGGGCGGCGAGCTGGAGCATGCCGCGGGATTCGGGTTCGTCCATCTCACCGTCGCCGATGAAGGCCCACGTGTGCTGCTGCGACGTGTCCTTGATGCCGTTCATGTGCAGGTAGCGGTCGAACCAGGCCTGGTAGATGGCCTCGGCGGGACCCAGGCCGAGCGAGACCGTGGGGAACTCCCAGAAGTGCTCGAGCTGGCGCGGGTGCGGGTACGAGGGCAGGCCGTGCTCCGTGGAGACCTGCTGGCGGAAGCCGTCCATCTGCTCTTCGGAGAGACGCCCCTCGAGGAAGGCGCGGGCGTAGGGGCCGGGGGAGGCGTGTCCCTGGAAGAACACGTGGTCGCCGCCGCCGGGGTGGTCCTTGCCGCGGAAGAAGTGGTTGAGGCCGACCTCGTAGAGGGTGGCAACCGAGGCGTAGGACGAGATGTGTCCGCCCACCTTGACGCCGGGGCGCTGGGCGCGCGTCACCTGGACGGCGGCGTTCCAGCGGATCCAGCGGCGGTATTCGCGCTCCATGGCTTCGTCGCCGGGGAAGTACGGCTCCTGGTCAACGGGGATGGTGTTGACGTAGGGGGTCGTGTATTCCTGGGGGAGCTGAACGCCGTTGCGGCGTGCTTCGTCCAGCATGTGCAGCAGGATGTAGCGTGCGCGGGGGCCGCCCTTTTCGTTGATGAGCCCAGACAGGGACTCAACCCATTCGGCGGTCTCCTGGGGATCGTTGTCGGGAACCTGAGGAATCAGGCCGTTGACGACGACGGGGTGGGACTCGTGGAGTTGGCTCACGGTGTACCTTCTCGCTTGACTCGGTGCTGCTTGCGCAGCCTGCGTGAGCGGTGTCCTCTGGCGACACCGCACATATCGGGACCATTGTCCCACTATTGGGGTGGCTTTGCGAGTGTTTGCCTTGCGTATCCACTATGAGGTGCGTATCACCGGAGCGAGCGCGGTCGCGGCAGGATAAATTCCCAGCTCAGGCGGGGGAGTGCTCGTAGGGGTCTTTTATCGTGGTCCATCCCTTGCATTCCAGTAGCTCCAATGCCCTAGGATGAAGGCGTGAACGTTGATATGACACTGAGCGCCAGCTCCTTGATGGGCGGTGCTGCGTGATGGCAGTGAGCCTGGGTTTTGCGTCCGATGCGATCGTGCAGGAGTTCTACGTCGATGATGACGTCGATCAGGCCGTGCGCGATGCGATTGAAGGGGAGACGGGGCATCCGCTCGTTGACGTCGATTACGCGGACGTCGTGGACGGCGCGATCGTCTGGTGGCGCGCGGATGACGCCGAGGAGGAGGACCTCGCGGACGTCCTCGTCGATGCGATGTCGAACCTGGACGATGGCGGGCTGATCTGGGTGCTGATTCCCAAGCCGGGGCGGCCGAATTCCGTGCGCGTGGGCGACGTGGAGGAGGCTGCGGAGATTGCGGGCCTGCACGCGACGACCTCGACGGCACTGGGGCAGAACTGGGCGGGCGTGCGTCTGACCGCGCGTCCGCGGTCGCGCCGCTAGTTTGATTCACGAGGCCTGGGCGGGCCAGCGCTGTCCTGTGCTGTGACGCTCTGCCTCGGATGTGACCGCGGACGCCGCTTCTGGTAGATTGGCGCGTGCGTGGGGCCTTTAGCTCAGTTGGCTAGAGCGTCTGGTTTACACCCAGAAGGTCATCGGTTCGAGCCCGGTAGGGCCCACAAAAGGTAGGGGCCGGAAGCAATAGCTTCCGGCCCCTGCGCGTATCCGCTTGCGTTACTCGGTGGGTGAGTCGTCTTCCCGCTGTTTCAGCTTGCGCTGGGCTGCCTCGAGGTTGTTGCGCACCGTCGCGGTGAGCGGGTGGTCGGGTCCGAGGATACGCAGGCAGTCGGTGAGGACCTGCTCGTACAAGGTGATGGCCTCGGTGAGGCGGCCCGCCGACTCGTATGCGTATGCGAGGTTGTTGCGCGAGGCCAGCGTGTCGGGGTGGTCCTCGCCCAGGACACGGGTGCGGTCGGTGAGGACCTGCTCGTACAAGGTGATGGCCTCGGTGAGGCGGCCCGCCGCACGGTACGCGTATGCGAGGTTGTTATGCGAGGTGAGAGTGTCGGGGTGGTCCTCGCCCAGGACACGGGTGCGGTCGGTGAGGACCTGCTCGTACAAGGTGATGGCCTCGGTGAGGCGTCCCGCCGCACGGTATGCGCCTGCGAGGTTGTTGCGCGAGGTGAGAGTGTCGGGGTGGTCCTCGCCCAGGACGCGGATACGGTCGGGCAGGACCTGCTCGTAAAGGGCGATGGCCTCGGTGAGGCGGCCCGCCGCACGGTATGCGCCTGCGAGGTTGTTGCGCGAGGTCAGGGTGTCGGGGTGGTCCTCGCCCAGGACACGGATACTGTCGGGCAGGACCTGCTCGTACAGGGTGATGGCCTCGGTGAGGCGTCCCGCCGACTCGTATGCGCCTGCGAGGTTGTTGCGCGAGGTGAGGGTGTTGGGGTGGTCCTCGCCCAGGACGCGGATACGGTCGGGCAGGACCTGCTCGTAAAGGGCGATGGCCTCGGTGAGGCGGCCCGCCGCACGGTATGCGCCTGCGAGGTTGTTGCGCGAGGTCAGGGTGTCGGGGTGGTCCTCGCCCAGGACACGGATACTGTCGGGCAGGACCTGCTCGTACAGGGCGATGGCCTCGGTGAGGCGTCCCGCCGCACGGTATGCGCCTGCGAGGTTGTTGCGCGAGGTGAGAGTGTCGGGGTGGTCCTCGCCTAGGATTCGGGTGCTGTCGGTGAGGGCCTGCTCGTACAAGGTGATGGCCTCGGTGAGGCGTCCCGCCGCACGGTACGCGTATGCGAGGTTGTTGCGCGAGGTCAGGGTGTCGGGGTGGTCCTCGCCCAGGACACGGATACTGTCGGGCAGGACCTGCTCGTACAGGGTGATGGCCTCGGTGAGGCGTCCCGCCGACTCGTATG
>CALISI010000074.1 GCA_938041695.1 uncultured Actinomyces sp. | reverse complement strand
CTCAGTGCCCGCCTCGAGCGCGGCCGTGTAGTCGGGGATCATGCGCTGCAGGGCCATCGGGGCGTCCGTCGCGATGCCCAGCGCGAGCGCGATCATGGCGATGCCCGCAGCGATGCGCAGGGGGCGCTGGCGGGTCGTCAGGAAGCGGGCGGCGACGCCCGAACCAGCGATCGCGACGATCATCAGCGGGATCGACACACCAATCGCAAAGGAAATGGCCAGGCCGATGATGTGCCAGGTGATCTGCCCGGAGTTCGAGGCCACGATGATCGAGGTCAGTACCGGACCCGCGCACGGCACGAACGCCGCGCCCAGGACGAGGCCGAGGCCGAAGCCCGCGCTGTCGCCCGTCGTGCGTGGTGCGAGGCGCGCGAAGGGGCGCTCCAGGACTTCCATAATCTTCGGGACGATCATGCCGATACCTACGGCCAGCAGCAGGATAATGCCCGTCCAGCGGATCAGCGCCTGCGGCAGGTTCAGCAGGCTCAGCAGCGCCGAACCCGCGACCGTGATCAGCATGAACGAGGTGACGAGGCCCAGGACGATGAGTACGGGACGACGCGTCACCGAGTCGCTGCCGTCGGCCTTCACGCCTGCCTTCTTCGGTGCTTCGCCGCCCAGGTTCACGCCCGGGGCGACGCGGAAGAGAGACGGGTCGACGCCCGCCTTTCCGTCCTCGGAGGAGTGGGATGCGTCGTTCGAGGCGCGGGTGCCGGCGGCGCCGAGGAAGAGTGCGGGCAGGACGGGAAGGATGCACGGGGAGATGCCCGTGATGAAGCCACCAAGAAGGCCAAGCAAGAGGAACATAGGTTCACCTTACTTGGAAGTGGTTGAAAATGCGCGCTACTTATCTACAGCGACAGGACCAGGTCCGCTCGCTCCTTCGTGCGCTCGACGAGAGCCATGTTCGCCGCATCCACGGTGCGCACCCAGTGGGCGGCGTCCGCGCGGCCGCGCCCAAAACTCATGTGTCGGGCAATCAGCCGCGACGCGAGCTCCTCGAAGGGAGTGTCGATGAAGACGAGCAGGTCGATGAGGCCGCGCACGTCCGCCCAACCGGGCAGCTCGAGACCCAGGTAGTTGCCCTCCGTGATGACGATGCCGTCGACCTCGACGGGCAGGGAAGCGGCAATGGGCTCGTGTAGGTCGCGCCGGTAGTCGGGGGCGAGGACCACGCCGTCCGCGCGGCGCACGCGCCCCAGGAGAGCGACGTATCCGCCCACGTCGAAGGTGTCGGGCGCGCCCTTGTGATCGGCGATCCCGCGCGCGGCCAGCACCGCGTTGGACATGTGGAAGCCATCCAAGGGCGCCAGGCCCGCGACCGGGATGCCGGCCTCGGGCAGGGCGCGAGCCAGCTCGTCGGCGATCGTGGTCTTGCCGGTCCCGGGAGGACCGGTCAGGCCCAGCACACGCACGGGGTCACCGAGGTGTGCGCGCTCGGCCACGGCCTCGACGATGCGCCGGGTGATCGACGAGGCATGGGCGCGCTCGGGGGAGGCGGCCGCCTGCCGTCCCGAGCTCTCCCGTAAGGAAGTCACGGCTTGATGACGGGCAGCGTCGACCAGGGGAAGTTGATCCACTTGTCGGTGTGCGCCCACACGTAGTCGGGCTCGATGATGGACACGGGCTTCTTGTAGATGACCGCGCTGCGGGTCTCGACGCGCACGGAGGAGGAGCCGTCGAGAGTAAGGCCGTGCTCGTCGATGAGGTCCATGACCATCTTGAGGGTCTTGCCGGAGTCAGCGACGTCGTCGACGACGAGGACGCGCTTACCGTCCATCGCAGAGACGTCCATGAGCGGGGGAAGCAGCTGGGGCTCCTCGAGGGTCTCGCCGATGCCGGAGTAGAACTCGACGTTCATGGTGCCGATGGCCTTGACGTCCATCGCGTAGGCGATGGCGCCGGCGGGAATGAGGCCGCCGCGCGCGATGGCGACGATCAGGTCCGGGATCCAGCCGGAGTCGACGATCTGCTGAGTGAGCTCACGGGACGCGTCGCCGAAACCCTCCCAGGTGAGGACCTCGCGGTCGGGAGCGGTCGTGGCGTCGGGGCTGGCGGTGGTACCCATGGCTTCCTTCTCTCGGGGGTGTTGGATCAAGGGTATCGCCGTCGGGTGGATGTGTGCTCGCCCGTAGGGCTCGCAAAACTGTGACGTGGGCAGATGCACGCTGCGCGCTCACTCCGCCGAGACCGGTAACGCTAACGGCGGTGGTGGATCGAGCCGAGCTCGCGCTCGTAGGCGCGCCCGGGCGAGGCGGCCTTTCCGTGGTGCTCCCACGTGAGGATCAGCGCCGGGTCGAAGGCGCGCGAGCACACCCCGCACGAGGAGACGCGCCGCGGCGCCCGGTACAGGCGGCGGGTGGCCCCGCAGCGCGGGCACGTGCCCACCCAGGGCGCGTCCGGGGAAGGCAGGGACGAGGGCAGGCGCGCGGAATCCGGGGCGCCGAGGGCGCGTGCGGCCCGCTTCCACGCGGCGTCGTGCCCGTGGGTGGGGCCGACGAGGGCGTGCGCGATCTCGTGGAGGATGACGCCCCGGATCGTATCCGCGTCGTACAGGTCGGTGAGCGGGCCGGACAGGCTGATCGTGCGCGAGGTATGCGTGCACGCGCCCGCCCGGCGCTTGGCGTGGTCGAAGCGGAAACGCCAGTCGGTCAGCCCCGCGGTGTCCATGAGGGAACGCGCGAGGGCACGGGCATCCTCCCGCTTCACTGCGCCCCCGCGAGCACGCCGAGCAGGCGCTTCATGGACACCTTGCCCGGAGTGCCCAGGGTCTGGGCGAACATGGACACGCGCAGCTCCTCGGCCATCCACCGCGCCTGGGTGAGTGCGGCGTCTCGATGGGCGTCGTAGGGCCGACGCTCCAGGGCCTGCCGCGTGGCGGCGATGTCGGCCTCGGCCTGGTGGATGCGGTCCATGTCCTCCAGGTCGCGAGCGAGCGCCCCCGGCGAAGAGGCGGCGCGCTCGATGCGCACGGCCCCGGCGCGCAGGTAGCGCCCCAGGTGCGGCAGCGCGGAGGCGGGCGTGGCCGACACGAAGCCCTCGTAGAGCAGAGCCTTCCCGTGAGCCGTGACGTCGCGCGTCGTCTCCTTGAGCGAGGCCTGGGGGTGCGAGCGTACGGCGGCGTCGGCCTCGGCGCTGGCCTCCAGGGCGCGCACGACGTAGGAGAGGATCTGGTAGACGCGGTCCTCGTGGGCGTCGCGCGCGGCCACCGCGAGGGCCTCGAAGGCCTCGGGGTCGCGCACGTCGGCCGGGGTGCTCAGCTCGTCCACGAGGGCGAGGGCCGAGGCCAGCTGCGCGTCCGCGACCAGGGCCGCCGTGTCCGCGTAGGGGGAGGCCGCCAGCATGAGGGCCTCACGGCCCGTCCAGCGCGTGGTCACGCGGTTCGTCGCCAGTGCGACGCGGGACAGCAGCAGGTGGGCGAGGCCGGCGCGGTGCTCGCGGTCGGCTTCGGCGGCGCTGGCCATGACGCGCACGCCCGCCGCCGGTGCTGCGGCGCTGCCCTGGGGGACCAGCGCGGGGAAGGCCCGCAGCGTCATTGAGCCCGAGGTCTGCGTGATCGATCGCGGCAGCGTCGGCATCTGCGTGACGCCGTCCGCGTGGTACGCCGGGTTGGGCGCGGGGGCCGAGGCCTGGGCGGCGTCGCGGGGCCCGTTGCCCGTCGCGGTCGCGCCGTTAGCGGGGGTGGAGGGACTCTCCCCACGGCGCAATCCCGTGGGGGTGTCGGTGGGGGAGAGGGCTCCACTCGCGGTGTCGTTCGTGCCGGTGGCGGAGGAGTTCTTGCCTCCGCGCCCGCGCTTGTTCCTGCGCGCCTGCTTCTCGCAGGCCTCCTCGAGGGCCGCGCGCACGGCCGTGCGCACCGCCTTGTTTGCGTCGCTGGCGAGGGAACGCTGCAGGTAGGCCAGGTCCTTGCCTGCGCCCAGCTCCTTGCCCGACGCGTCGGTGACGACGAAGGTCATGCGCAGGTGGTCGGGCAGGTGGGCGCGCGCGTGCGCCAAGTCCGCCTCGCTCAGGTCCACGCCGCGCAGGACACGCACCGCGTGGGCGAGGGCCTCCAGGACGGAGCCCTCGGTGAGGGGACGGGGCTTGGGAGCCTCGGTGCTCGCTTCGGGGCCCTGGGTGGCCGGCGCCTGTTCAGGGGCCTCCTTTTGTGCCGCCTTCTTCGGCGCCTTTGCGGGCGAATTGCGCGTCGAGACGCGGCCGGAGGTCGCGCCCCACGCCGCCAGGCGGCCCATCGCGGCGTCCAGGCTCAGCGGGTCCGGCTCGTCGGAGCCGTCGGCCTTCACCGCGCCTGCGGCAGCCTTGTCCGCCGTGGGCGCTGCCTCGACCGGCTGGTCGCCCGACTGCTCGATCCAGCGCGCCGCCGACGCGGCTACGTCCGGCGCGGGGGCCAGCAGTCGGCGCACGCCCTTGGGCAGTGCGCGGATCGCCTCGGTCAGCAGGTCCTCGCGCATGCCGGGCACCAGCCAGTCCGTGCCCTTATCGCTCACGCGCTCGAGCACCTCGATCGGGATACGCATGGATACGCCGTCGCGCGGGCTGCCCGGCGCGAACTCGTAGCTCAGCGCCAGCGACAGGTCGCCGCACTGCCACCGGTCCGGGAAGCCCTCGCCCGACGTGGCTTCGCGCGGCATCAGCAGGGACGCCGGGTAAATGAGTAGATCAGGGTGAGAGTGGCGCTCGTCCTTCCACCAGCGGTTGAACGCAGCCGCGCTGGTCACGTGCTCGGGGATCAGATCGTCGAAGAAACGGAAGCGCGCCTGCTCGTCCGCGACGAGGCCGTGGGTACGGCTGCGGCGCTCAACCTCGCGGGCCTGCTCCACCAGGGCCTCGTTTCGGCGCTGGAAAGCATGCCTCTCCCTCCACAGGCCATCCACCAGGGCGTTACGAATGAACATCTCGCGGGCCAGCTCGCGCGCCGTCGTCCCCTCGCGCGCGGCTGCCAGCTCCTCGAAATGACGCGGCTCAAACGACCCCGACGACAGGGGATCCTTCGACGCCGACACCAAGCCGGCCGCCAACGCCTCCAGCGACCCCGCCCGCGGAGCGTGAGAGCGCGAGGCGGCCACGGCCTCGTCGATAACGAGGTCACCCAAGCGCCCCAGCAGCACCTCGCGGTCCGTCGCCAGCGTCAGCCCGTAGAGGGTCACGCGCTCGCGGACCATCGCCGCGCCCTTCGCGAGTGACCAGAACGGCTCCGAATACGAGCGCTTGAGCAGGCCGCGCGCCGTCGGCTCCACCCACTCCGGGCGGATGCGGGCCACCGTGCGCGCAAACAGGCGCGAGGTCTCCACGAGCTCCGCGGTCATCACCCACGCGGGGTGGCCGCTCACGCCCGAGCCCGGCCAGATCGTGAAGTGCGTGCCGCGCGCGCCCTCGTAGTCGCGCTTCGTCTCGTCCCACGAGCCCAGGTAGGACAGCAGGCCGACCAGCAGCGAGCGGTGCACCTGGTCCGCGTCCACGGAAGCCGGCCCCTGCCCGTAGGTCAGGACCGCGCGCACAGCCGCGTCCTGCGCGCCGCCGAACTGGGCGGCCTCCACGACGTCACCCGTCGACGGCTCACCCACCGGCCCCGCGGCGATCCCCAGCGCCCGGGCCATCTTGCGCAGCTGGCCGACGACGTCGCGCCACTCGCGCCAGCGCAGGTAATGGAAAAACTCCGCGCGACACAAGCGCCGGAACGCCGAACCCGACAGGTCCCGGGCCTGCACCGCCAGGTAGCGCCACAGGTTCAGGTACGTGATGAAGTCCGAATGCGGGTCCGCCAGACGCGCGTGCGAGGCGTCTGCCGTTCCCTGATGCTCGGCCGGGCGCTCGCGCACGTCCTGGATCGACAGCGCCGCCACGATGACGAGCACCTCCGAGGCGCAGCCCAGGCGCTTGGCCTCCAGCAGCATGCGCCCCAGGCGCGGGTCGATCGGCAGGCGCGCCAGGTCCCGCCCGATGCCGGTGAGCCTGTACTGGGACGAGGCCGGGGCGCCGTCCTCGGTCCCACTGTCCTGCGCGAGCGCTCCGATCTCCACAAGGAGGGCGACACCGTCGCGCACCGCGCGCCGATCCGGGGCGTCCAGGAACGGGAAGTCTTCGACCGCGCCCAGGCCGAGGGACGCCATCTGCAAGATGACGCTGGCCAGCGACGTACGCAGGATCTCGGGCTCCGTGAAACGCGGGCGTGAAACATAGTCAGCCTGCGAGAACAGGCGAATCGCCACGCCCTCCGCGACGCGGCCGCATCGGCCCGCGCGCTGGTTCGCACTCGCCTGGCTGATCGGCTCAATCGGCAGGCGCTGCACCTTCGTCTTATTGGAATAGCGGGAAATACGCGCCAAACCCGGGTCGATGACGTAGCGGATGCCCGGCACCGTCAGCGATGTCTCCGCGACGTTCGTCGCCAGGACCACGCGGCGCAGGCGATGCGGCTCGAATACGCGATGCTGCTCGGCCGCCGTCAGCCGCGCGTACAGGGGCAGGATCTCGATGTCTCCCGGGTGGGCGCCCTTGTCGTCTCCCGCGCGCCGGCCTCGTCCCTTCAAATGATCGAGGAGGGCAGCCTCCGTGTCGCGGATGTCGCGCTCACCGGGCAGGAAGACGAGGATGTCGCCGTCGCCCTCCGCGCTCAGCTCGTCCACCGCGTGGCAGATCGCGGTCTCCACGTCGATGTCCTCACCCATGCCGTAGCCCAGCGTCGCCAGCTCGTCGTCCGGGTCCTCCAGGACCAGCTGCATGGGGCCGGACTCGGTGACCTCCGTTGTCTCGACGGTCTCGGTGGGATCGTCCGCCTGCGCGGGCGAGGCCTCGGACGTGTACGACGAGGGCGTCGTCGGGCCGAGCGGACGGTAGCGGATCTCCACCGGGTAGGTGCGCCCCGACACCTCGATGACCGGCGCGGGCTCGATGAGGCGGCCCGAGCCGGGCGTGCCCTCCCACGTGCCGAAATGGCGCGCGAAACGATCTGAATCGATCGTCGCCGACGTAATGATGACCTTCAGGTCGGGGCGCGCGGGCAGCAGGCGCGCCACGTAGCCCAAGATGAAGTCGATGTTCAGGCTGCGTTCGTGGGCCTCGTCGATGATGAGCGTGTCGTAGCGGCGCAGCATCGGATCCGACTGGATCTCCGCCAGCAAGATGCCGTCCGTCATGAGCTTGACGAGGGTCGTGGGGCCGACCTCGTCCGTGAAACGCACCTGGTAGCCCACCACCTGGCCGCGCTCGCGGCCCACGGTCTGGCCCAGCTCGTCGGCGATGCGGTCCGCGACCGAGCGCGCCGCGAGCCTGCGCGGCTGAGTGTGCCCGATCATGCCGGCCACGCCACGGCCCAGCTGCATGCAGATCTTCGGCAGCTGCGTCGTCTTACCCGAACCCGTCTCGCCCGACACGATGACCACCTGATGGTCGCGGATGGCGCGCGCGATCTCCTCGCGGCGCTCGCTCACCGGCAGGTCCGGGAAGGAGATGACGGGGATAGCCGCCGCGCGCTCGGCTAGCTGCTCCGGCGTGAAGGGCTTGAAGGGGCGCGCGTGCTCGCGCGGGCGGCGCCTGCCCTCACGGCCTGCCTGGCCTCGGCTGTCCTGGCGTTCCCGGCCCCGGCCGTTCTGGCGTCGCCGCGCGCCGTCGCGCCCGTTGGCGGGGCGACCCGCGTTGGCGTGGGGGCCGCGCGCGTTGGGCTCGGATGGAGGTGTAGGGCGAGACTCAGGCATGATAGCGCCAGTCTAGTCGCTGGCCAGAGGCGAGCGCCGCCCGGCACCCGGTGGCGTGAGACCACCGGGTGGGGGAATGCGTCACGCGCACAGAACCCGCCCGCCTGTCGCGCGTCAGAGGGTGCCGGTCAGGCGGAGGGCGCCTCGCGCAGGTCCTCGTCGAAGCGGGTCATGGGCGGCTCGAGGTGCAGATCCACGAGGTCTCGCGCCAGCTGGTCGATCTCCTCGCCCTGATACAACGTCGTCCTCCACGAGGCCGGGATGGCCTCGACCCCGTAGAACGCGCCGCCCAGCTGGCCGTAGATCGCAGCGTTCGTGTCCGAGTCACCGCCCATGTTGGCGATCGCCAGGGTCGCATCCTTGAAGGACGGGAAATCCAGGAGGCCGTGCACCGCCAGGCGCAGGCCGTTCACGATGTAGCCGCTGGTTTCCGCCTCCCACGAGGCGCGCACCTGCGGATCCGGGCTGATCACCCGAGCGGCCATCTCGTCGAAAGCCGCACCCGTCGACGCCCACGACACGTCCATGAGCTGCTCCGGGGACCACCCCAGCAGGGCACCCACCAGCAGGGCGGCGAACACCTCGGTGGCGGCCTCGGCCTCGACCGAGAAGTGCGTCTCGCGCGCGCTCAGACGTGCGGTGGCAACGACCTCGCGCGGGGAACGCGAGCGGAAACCCGCGATCACCATGGGCGCCAGGCGCATGATCGCGCCGTTACCCGCGCTGGTCGTGCGCTCCGCGCTCGTGGGCACACGCTGCTGCTCGCGGAAATCCCACAGGGAACGCGTGACCTGATTGCCGATGTCGAAGCACGTCCCCGTCGAGGAACGATACCCCTCCTTGTACCAGCGGTCGTAGCGCTCCATCACGTCAAAGGAGTCGTAGCGGCCCTGCGCCAGCAGCGAATCAGCCAGGCACAGCGCCATCGACGTATCATCCGTCCACTGGCCTGGTTCGAGGCCGAAGACACCGCCGCCCACCATGTCCGTGATCGGCTCGAAAGAACCCGCCGGCTGGAATTCGTTCGTGGTGCCCACCGCGTCCCCGACGACCAAGCCCATGAGGGCGCCGCGCGCCCGAGAAAGAAAAGTCGTCATGCCCCCAGTGTGCCACAGGCCGCACCTGCCGGGATCCATGCCTGCTCCCCACACCTCGCAAACGGCACCGATTAACACAGCGAAGAGCGTAGCCTACCTGTAAAATTGTAAGTGCTCCTATTCCTCTAAAGAAAGAGGCGAACAATGGCGTCCGTGACAAAAGATGAGATATCCCCCGACGTTCTTCGACAGGTTGCCGATGAACTCGGGCATTATGTCTATGCACTCGTCGATCCTGTCAATGGGATTCCCTTCTACATTGGGAAAGGAACGGGGGACCGCTTCGCGGCTCACGGCCGAGAAGCCCTGTGGACCTATGATGGTGGGGATCTTGAGACCGCGGCGGACGAACAGGTCATTTCAGATAAAGTGCGTAAAATCCGCGAACATGACGGCGACATTGACATTTGGATTATTCGTCATGGGCTGAACAAGGCTGAATATACGCAGGTGGAAGCCGCGTGTATCGACCTCCTGACGTCTTTCCCGGTCATGTCACTAGGCGAGGGGGAGTCGCGTCATCCCGATGGAGCTCGAGAGCAACTGACAAATCTCCGCAAGGAAGCTTCTCGTGGACATGGGATCGTGCGTCTTGAGAGGTTGATCGAGGAGAAGGCCGCTCCTGTGCTCGAATACGACGAGCCGCTCCTCATTTTTCCGCTAGGGGACTGGGTGGACGATGAGTCTGACATTCCAGGAGGAGGAACCCGTCAGGGATACGGCTACAAACGGGAGTGGCTCGAGTCCTCCGTGCGAAAACAGCACTACCAAGAAATCGGTGAGTCTACTTGCTCGTGGTGGCCTTTAAGTAAGGATTCGATTCAGCAAAAGGGCATTGAGTACGTTGTTGCTGCCTATCGAGGCGTCACGCGCGCCCTCTTCCGCATTAAGCCAGACACGTGGGAAGACACGTTCGAGTCAGGTGCCGATGACGGTCATGGACGTCGTATCGGATGGCAATTTGACATCGTCGACTCCGGCGACGTCTTCGATCAGGTCGTCGGGGAATACGGACACAGGGTAGAGCCTAGACCGGGACAAGGTCAGCGTTACTGGCCGTGGTGACACAACATCCTGCCGACGCTCTCACGCGACAACCAGTCGCACCAATGTGACCGCGTGACGATACGGGAATGCTGGTCTGGGCTGCCTCACCACGCCCCTGAGGTCAGGGGAAGCGCGAGGCAGCCCCGGCCTCGTCCCGGCAGACACGTCAGGAAACCGAGGTACCGAACAGCAACCCCAGCAGGTAGGTCACGCCCGCCGCGCCGTAACCCACGAGGAGCTGACGCAGCGCGCGAGGCGTCGGTGCCTGCCCCGAAAGGATGCCGACCACGCCGCCCGTAAACAGCAGGGCGACGCCGACGATCGTGGCCGCAACGGCGATTGCGGTCACGCCCGTCAGGCCCAGAATGTAGGGGATCAACGGGAAGAACGCGCCCGTCGCAAAGAAACAGAACGAGGACAGGGCGGCCTTCGTGGGCGTGCCCACCTGATCGCCCGCGCCGTCCGACTCGGCACTACCGCCCAGGGCAGCGCGCACCGCGATCGCGCCGGACTCGCCGGTCGCCGGCTTGGCGAGGCGCGCAAAGACCTGCTTCGCGTGCCGCTCAGCCTCCTCCTCGCTCTCGCCGCGCGCGCGGAACACGAGGGCCAGCTCGTTCGCGTCCACGTCCAGGTCCGTCACCGCCTGGTGCGCGTCCGGATCGGGGATCGAGGCATCGAGGAGCTCACGCTGACTGCGCACACTCACCCACTCGCCGGCCGCCATCGACAGGGCGCCCGCGAGCAGGCCCGACACGCCCGTCAGCAGAACAGCGTGGGGTTCCATGCCCGAGGCCGCGACACCCAGCACGAGGGCCAGGTTCGACACGAGGCCGTCGTTCGCACCGAACACCGCGGCGCGGAACGTGCCCGCCAGCGTCTCGCGGGACTTCGCCGCCAGGGAGCGGATGACCTCGGCGTGGATCTGTTCGTCGGCCTGCATGTGCGCCGGCACATCATCATCCACGTCGCGCGCGGAACGCTGCTCCGCGCGCTGAGCCATCGCCAGAATGAAAATCGTGCCAAAAAGGTGTGCGAGGAGCGACGCGGCGCGCGTGCGCAACGGCGGCTTCGGGGCGGGCAGGGCGTGCTCACCCAGGCGCGCCAGCCAATACTCCTCGTGGCGGCGCTCCGCCTCCTCAAGCTGCAAGAGGACCGCGCGCTCCTCGCCCGTCCGGCGCTCCGAAAGATCGCGGTAGGTGCGAGCCTCCATGCGCTCTTCCGCCAGGTGCTTGCGCCAGCGCTTAATCTGCTCGCGCGTGGGTTCCTGGGTGTTGATCTGCTGGTCTGTGCTCACGGCCTCGTGACTCATCGCGCTCAACGCTGCGTCGCGGATGACGTGGCATGCACGTCAACCTTCGTCGGCGTGGCGGACTCGGCGGCGGGCTGCGTGGCGGGGGCGCCGAAGAGGCGTTCCTTCACGGCGTCGGCAACCTTATCGGTCACCTGCTCGCCGCCCGCACGCACGAGGTCGGACATCTTCTGTCCCGCCGCGTCCAAGGGACGGGCAACGACCGGGAAACGACGCAGCTTCGAGGCATTCGCGCGGATCTGCTCGTAGCGCTCGCGGCCCGCGCGCGTGCCCAGGACGTATCCGATGCCGAGTCCGATGAGGATTCCGGTCTTGGTTCCCATGAATGTCCTTCTCTCGCTGCAAGTTGTGGGCGTCGCATTGGCGCGGGCGGTCGCTCATCCTCGTGGGTGCGCTTCCCACCGGCGCATATGCACCCCATCTTAATGGTGCCGCGTCCCCCGGCGCATAATCCTCGACCTGAGCGGGGATCTTTCTCGGCTCTTTCTCGCGCGGTGTGTCGTCTTGTCACATTTGCGCACAGTGTGGTCGCCCCTTCACGCCGAGGGCTTGAAAGCGCTATGTTTAATGCGTGAGCCAGATAACGATTGAGACGCCCCGGGGCGTGTCCCTGTCCGGGACATTCACGCGTCCCGTGGACTGCCGCGATGCTGCGGTGATCTTTTCTCACACCTTTTTTTCGGATCGTCACGTATCGGGCATGTTCGATTCACTCGGTCGTGCACTGCGTCGCGCCGGATATGCGACACTCGCGTTCGACTACTCCGGCCACGGCGCTTCGGGAGACGAGATCATCACCTTCGATCCGCTCATCGAAGACTTCCGCTCGGCCTCCGGATGGCTCGCCGACCAGGGGTTTGCGCGCCAAATCTGCATCGGCCACGAGTTCGGTGCTACCATCGCGCTGCGCTCCCGCCCGCCCGCCGTGCAGACATACGTGCTGGTCTCCCCGGTCCTCGGCCCCCTGTCCTACGACTGGAACCTCGTGTTCTCCGACGTGCAGCTCTCCGACCTCGAGCACCACGGCGCCACCACCGTTCCCGACGACTCCGCGTCAGTGCGCCAACAGTTCACCATCTCGAAGCGCACCCTCGCCGACATGTCCATGGTCTCCGGCGAAAGCGCGCTGCGTGGCCTGAGTGCCCCGGTGCTCATCACGCACGACTCCTTCGACGAAGAAACCGGCCTGCTCGATCGCACACGCGAAGTTTTCCATCTGCTGCCCGACGGCTCCCTCGTCGAGATGACTGCCTTACCCGACGGTATCGCAGGCGAATACACGCCGGTTGATGGGGTTCCCGTCATCGACGAGGCCGTGGATCGCGCGCTCGCCGCCTCCGGTTCGGCGCACCTGCCCGCCCTGGCGGATGTCGCCGCCAAGTGGGCGAGCCGCTGGGTGCCTGTGAGCCGCTAGCCGCCGTCCCGCTGCCTGGTATACCGCTGGTAGGTGTGTGCTGATCGCCGTTGATGAATTTCGCACGTAATTCCCCCACGACTATTTCAGGATTTGAATTGTGTTCGTTGGAATTGCAGCGTTTCTAGGTGTTGTTGACATTTCATGTAATCGAATTACGTGCGGAATTGGGGGAGGTGCGTGTTGATGGGGTGAGGCGGGGTGTTGGTGCGTGACTTTCTTCGCCCTGCTTGGTCTGATGGTGGGCGAATGTGCGAAAAGGTTCGCCCAGCGCACGAAAAATGGCCCAAAATCGGCGTTTTGGGGCGTGCTGGGAGAGTTTTGTACCGGGTGAGCTTGCAGGGGTGCCCAGCACCCCCGCGACCTACCAGCCGCGCACCAGACCTGTGAGGGCAGGGGATGTCAGCCACTGCCTCGTGCCGAAGGAGGACACCGAGACCGCGGCCACGGCCGACGCGAAGCGGATGAGGCGCTCCGGATCCGCGTCCCCGCCTCGCTCGATCGCCCACGTGAAAGCCCCGTGGAAGGCGTCACCCGCCCCCAGCGTTGACGCCTCCGGGACAGTATCAACGGGAACCTCGCCGCTGGTGCCGTCCCACCAGTACTGCACGGAGCGATCCCCGCGCGTGCGCACAGTGCGCGTGATGCCGAAGCCCCGCAGGAACTCCGCGACCTGCGCCCCGTCCGGGCGCGCCATCAGCGGCGGCGCGAAATCCTCCGACACGACCGCAATGTCGACGAAGCCCAGCAGGGGAGTGAGCCAATTCTTCCACGAGCCGCCGTCCAGAATGCGCGGGTGCGGCGGGCGCGCCTCGAGAGCAGCGAACGGGTCCTCGCCGTCGACCTCGGGCGCGCCCAGGGTGAGGGCCGCGTGCGCGAGCGCCGGGTTGTGCCCGTCGACGAGGACCGCGCCGACGCGCTCGGGTAGCTCGGCCGCAACACGCTCCGCATCCGCGTCGAGCCGCGCGTTCGTGGAAGCCACCATGCGGCCGCTCGGGTGCTCGATGATCGAAGACACGGCGGGCTCTCGCCCCGCGGGGGACGAGGCCGGGGCTGTGTTGCGCTGACCGGGCCCGGCCGGGTGTTCGCCCGCGCCGGAAGACGAATCGGCAAGCACTGTCGCGTCCAGTACGCGTACGCCCGCGGCCGCTAGGTCGGCGGCGAGGAAGGCTGACACTGGGCCCTCGCCGAGGGCTGTCAACAGCATCGGCGCCTCCCCGGAGGGAACCGCAGTGTAAGAGGTGGCCCCGGCCTCGTCGTCGGAACCAGAAAGAGCGCGCGAGGCGGCGCTCAGGGCCGCGTACGTGACGGCGGCGTTCGTCGCGGGACCGCCCGCGGCCATCGTGAAGTCCGTCGACGTGACCTTGAGGAGAGGGTCCGGCACGTGGTCGAGGCGGTGCAGGACATCCAGGGTTGTGAGTCCGGCGAAGAGTGCAGTCATGGGGACATTGTCGCACCCGGTGGGCAGCGTCAGGAAGCGTGGTCGCGGCGCTCGCTGACAGGCCTGCGCACCCTGTAACATGGTGAACAACGACACTCATCGACTCCTTCGGATCGCCATGCACCTGCTCGACGCGCTGAATAGCTCCCTGCCCGAGGTCTTCCGAGCCATTGACCTCATGGGCGTGCTCCTCAACGGCATCCTGGGCGGCAAGGTCGCGCGAGAACGCAACTTCGATGCTGTTGGCTTTTGTATTCTCGCGATCATGACGGCGCTCGCGGGCGGCATGATTCGCGACCTGCTCCTGACCACGCGCACCGGCGCGCCCGTCGCCATCACCGACCCCTACTACCTGTGGTTCGCGATCGTCGGCGCCCTCGTGGCGATGGCTTTCCGCATGGATTCGGGCGCGTGGTCGGTCCTCCTCGTCATCGCCGACGGCATGGTGCTGGGCTGTTGGAGCGCGACGGGCGCGATCAAGACCCTCGACGCGGGGTTCGCGATCATGCCGGCGATCCTGCTGGGCATCATGACGGCGATCGGTGGCGGCATGGTCCGCGATATCTCGGCGGGCCTGGTCCCGCGCGTCTTCGGCGGCAACAACCTCTACGCGACCCCGGCGTTTGTGTGCTCGCTGGTGACGGTTGTGTTCTGGTACATGGGCCAGCCGGTCCTCGGCATGGGTGCCTCGATCATCGTGGGCCTCGTCTTTACGGGGATGGCGCACTGGCGTCGCTGGAGGCTTCCGCAGACCCGCGAGTGGACCATCACTCTCACATACTCTCAGTTGAAGGCTTTGCGTCGGGGCAGGCGTTAGTATGGCGGTGTGACTCCCCAATCAACACCCCTTTCTTCTACTCCCGCCGAGTCGGCACCCGCCTCGGGGCGTAAGCGTTTCAAGACGTGGCACCTGTCCATGATGGCCCTGGGCCTCGCGATTGGTGCTGGCTTCTTCCTGGGCACGGGTTCCGCGATCCACCAGGCCGGGCCCGCCGTCATCCTGTCCTATACGGTGGCCGCATTCATCGTCGTCTCGGTCATGCTTGCCCTCGCGGAATTGGCCTCGTCCCTGCCGACGACGGGTTCTTTTTCTTCATACGCCGAGGCCGGGATCGGCCGCTGGGCAGGCTTCACGATCGGGTGGCTGTATTGGGTCATGCTCATCATGGTGTCGGGCCTAGAGGTGACGGGCGCGGCGACGTTCTTTGTTGGCTGGTTCCCGGCGGTCCCACAGTGGGTGGTGGCCCTCGTTATTGTCGTCGTTATTGGCGGCATTAACCTGCTGTCCGCCGGTCAGTATGGCGAGATCGAGGCCTGGCTGTCGATGGTGAAGATCGTCGCGATTATCGCCTTCCTGTGCGTGGGCGTGTACCTGGTTGCACGCACGGCGATCGTCGGCCCCCTGCCCGGCCACGAGGGAGTGTGGCAGAACGTCTCGGGACATAACGGGTTTATGCCCAATGGCCTGTCGGGCATCGCGGTCGCGCTCCTGGCCGTCATCACGTCTTTCGGCGGCCTGGAGATCGTGACGATCGCAGCGGCCGAGGCCGAGGATCCTCGCGCTGCGATGAGCAGCGCGATCCGCTCGGTCGTCACTCGCATCCTCGTGTTCTATGTCGGCTCTGTCGTCCTACTGATCGCGCTGCTGCCGTGGGATGGCGAGGCCATGAAGACGAACGCCTTCGCCGCTGTGCTCGAGATGGCTGGCGTCCCCGCGGTCGGCACGCTCATGAACGTCATTATCTTCATGGCGCTGATCTCCGCGTTTTCCGCGAATATCTACGCCTCCTCGCGCATGGCCTACTCGCTGTCGGCGCGTGATATGGGGCCGCGCTGGCTGCTGGGTGCTGCTGCGTCCAACGAGGCTCGCGCGCACTCGGTCGTCGAGGCTGCCCTCGAGGATGACGAGGCCGTCCTGGCCTCCGAGATGGAGGGTGACATCGAGGCGGGGCGGACCCCGAAGCGCGCGGTCGGCCTCGTCGTGGTTCTGGCGCTGCTGGCGGTCCTGGGCAACTGGTATCTGCCCGGTGAGATTCTGACGATGCTCATCAACGCGATCGGCATGGTTCTGCTGATCGTGTGGACGTTCATCATCATTTCGCTGATGCGCCTGCATCCGTCGCTGGAGCGCTCGGGCTCTCTCGTGATTCGTATGCCCGGGTGGCCGTGGCTGCCGTGGCTGGTGCTCGTTGGCTTGGGTGGGATCGGTGTCCTCATGCTCATGAGCGACGAGGGCCGGGCTCAGCTGGTCTCCATGGGCGCGCTGACGCTCATCATCGTGGCCGTTTACTTCGTGCGTCAGCTGTTGGCTGTGCGCACCAAGGCCTAGTTATCCACAGGCGCCGCCCGCCGGGACGCAGATGCCGGCGGGTGGGTGCATCATGAGGGCACCCCGGGTTGGTCGGGGTGCCCTCATTGTGTGGGCGTGAGAGAAGGGATCGGGCGCATGGCACGCAGGCGACGCAGGAGCCTGGGGGACAGGATTGTCCTGCTGGCGATCGTCGCTGCCCTCGTGTGGGCGTTCGCCCCCGGAGTGGGGTGGGACCTGCTGGGCCTGCGCTCGCGCCTGGGGTGGCCTCCGCTGCGCAGCGGGCAGGCGCTGTCCTCCCTGCCGGATAGCGACGCAGCCCGTCAGCTCCGCGAGCTCACGGTTCGAGAGTCGGTGAATGACCCCGATGCTCCCGCCTATGACCGCAGCGCCTATGGGCAGAGCTGGGCGGACACGAACCACAACGGTTGCGACACTCGAAACGACATTCTTGCCCGCGACTTGGCGCGCCCCACTTTTAAACCGGGCACGCGCGACTGCGTGGTCCTGTCCGGCACGCTCGCCGAGCCATACACGGGGGCCACGATTGAGTTCCAGAAGGGAGAGAAGACCTCGTCCCTCGTGCAGATCGACCACGTCGTCGCGCTGGCGGACGCGTGGCGTTCGGGCGCGTGGCGGTGGGACGCGCAGCGCCGACTGGAGTTCGCTAACGATCCGCAGAACCTGCTCGCGGTGGACGGACAGGCCAACGAGGACAAGTCTGCGTCCTCCGCGGACCAGTGGCTGCCACCGAATAGGGCCTTCCGCTGCGACTACGTGAAGCGGCAGATCGCCGTCAAGAGCGCCTACGGGCTGAGCGTGACCCGCGATGAGCAGGATGCGATGGCTGAGCAGCTGTCAATCTGTTCAGAGTAAGGAGAGGAGAGGGGTGCCCTGCGTGCTTCGTCGTTGTAGCGCGCAATTGTGACCAATAAATTCCAGAGGATTCCCAGCCGTTTTTCTCACAATGTGTCCGTCTCGTGTGGAACTGGGCGCACGTCCGGAACATTGCCCGATAACGCCGGTAATGTTCCCTTCAAAGGGAGGGGTGACATGTACACGGCAATCAACTGGGCGCTTGACCTGGGACTTTACGCTGCGGTCTGCGCGATCACGTGTGCGCTGTGGTGGCTGCATGGTCGTCGCAGGGATTCTGGTCGTCCCTCCTCAGTCGGTGACGCTTCCTTGGAGGAAGCTCGGGCGTCCGGGCGGGGCGGTCGCGCACATCTGACCGTCGTGCAGGCGCTCCCGCTCATCTACCGGCGCTCGAAGCGCACGGGTGCCCTCCTGCCGCGCGAGGAGAACCCCGACACCCCGATGACGGTGGAGATTCCCGTGATCGTGGCCCCTGCCTCGTCGATGTGGAGGCTCCCGCGCGCCCTTCCGCTCGCCTGGTTCCTCTACGTCGCCGGCCTGCTGATTTTCACGCTGCTGCCGCTGCCCTCCGACCCGGTGGCCGCGTGCGCGGCGATCATCCACTGGGACAACTACACGCCCTTCGGGTCCTTCGCGGCGGTCTTCGAGCAGTTCCGCGACGGTGAGAACCTGCGCGGGACCCTGTATGGCCTGTCGATCCTGCTCAACATCGCCCTGTTCGTGCCCTTTGGCGCGCTCGCGGAGACCACGTGGTGTATTCGGCGCATGCGCAGTGCCCCCGCCGACGGGGCTCGCCTGGTGCGCTCGATCCCGCACCGCCGCGTGCTGGCGTGGGTGGCGATCGGCTGCGTCCTCTCCTGCCTCATCGAGCTGACCCAGGACACGGGCCTGTTCGGCGTCGTGCCCTGCACCTACCGCGTCGTCGACATCGACGACGTCATCATGAATACGCTGGGCGCCTACGCGGGCGTGCGCCTGCTGCCCTTCATGGCGCGCAACTCGCGCTTCATGGGCGCATAGCCGTCCATTCTGAGAGCGTGGCGCAGACTTGCTCAAGCGTCGCGTGAGAGGCCGCAACCGCCATCACAAGCTCATACACGTCATCGTTGGAAACGGTTTCGTTGATCTTGAGTGCGTTGAGAGATAAGAAAACAGAACAAGCAGCCCACGCAAGGCGCTTGTTTCCGTCGATCAGCGCGTGATTTTTTGTGAGTGATTCGAGGAGGGCTGCGGCCTTGGCGGCGATGGACGGGTAGGCGTCCTGGCCCATCAGCGTTGTTTGGGGGCGCAGAGCTGCCGCATTGAGGAGTCCGAGATCCCGGACAGGACCAATTTTCAGTGCGGATACGATGTCCAGGAGGTCCTCAAGCGAGAGAAACTCGCACGGCATGGTGTTACTGGCCGAGTCGCTCAAGTGCGTCCCCCCAGCGCTCAACGGTTTGGTTGAGTGCGTCGGTGACGCGCTGGCGGTGGGTCATGCGGTTGAACTCCTCGTCGATGGCGCGCAGCACTGCATCGTGTTTGGACGTGCCGGAACGTTGGGCGAGCTCGTCGAGCTTGCGTGCGTGTTCCTCGTCGAGTCGGAGTGTCATAGCCATATCGTCATGGTATCACTCTGATACCACCTGCGCGGCCTGCCTACAGCCAGCCGGCCGCACGCGCCAGGGACGCGGCCTCGGCGCGGGTGCGCGCGTCCATCTTCAGCATCGACGAGGACACGTGGTTGCGCACCGTCCCCTGGCTGAGTCCCAGCGAACGGGCGATGTCCGCGATGGTGCCGCCGCCCTCGACCTCGCGCAAGACGTCGGCTTCGCGGTCCGTCAGCGGCGAGGACCCAGCCGACAGCGCCTCAAGAGCCAGGCTCTGATCAATCGCGCGGCCACCCGCCGCCACCGTGCGCACGCCGTCGGCCAGGGTCTCGACCGGCGCGTCCTTGACCATGAAGCCCGTCGCCCCCGCGTCGAGGGCTCGCTGCAGATAGCCCGGTCGCCCGAACGTCGTCACGATGAGCACGCGCACGCCCGGGAAACGCTCCCGGATCGCCTGCGTGGCCGTGATGCCGTCCATGCGGGGCATCTCGACGTCGATGATGGCGACGTCGACGGGGGCACTCGCGTGGGCGGGGGCGTCCGCTGATGCCAGGCGCGCCAGCTCATCGAGTGCCTGCGCGCCGTCCGCGGCCTGCGCGACGACCTCAATATCGCGCTCCAGGTCCAGCAACCCAGCCAACGCCCCGCGAATCATCGCCTGATCGTCGGCCACGAGTACCCGAATCGTCACGTCACCCTCCTGTCTGCCTGCGCTTGGGGTACTAGGCTAGCGCAGGCCGCAGGATCATCTCTCGGGTGTGCTCACCCCTCAGGACGAGGCCGACTCCCCCTCCCGGGGACCGCGCAAGACCCGGGAAGGGGACACTGCCTCGTCGAGGGGGAGTGCAGCGGGACAGTCAGGACGAGTAAGCGTCGGGTGTGGCCTCGAAGGCCAGCACGAGCGTCCACGTAGAGCCCGACGCGCCCCAGGTGAGCGTGCCCTCGTCGCCGACCAGCTCGGACAGGCCCGCCAGGCCCGACCCCGATCCCGCGCTCGACGCGGCGTAGGCGGCCGAGTATCCGTCGTTCGTAACCGTCACGCCATCAGGGCAAAGACGTACCCGCACCCACGAGGGGTGTGCGTGCAGGATCGCGTTCGTGACGCCCTCGCGGATCACGTGGGCGGCGGCCGCCGAACGAGGCCCCGACGGCGGCTCGCCCTCATTCGTGATCTCGGCGTCGATGCGCGCGACCTCCAAAAGCGACCGCGCCTCCTCGAGCTCCTCTCCCGGGGACAAGGCCCGCGTGGCCGCCACGATGCGGCGGACGTCAGCCAAGGCCTCGTTCGACTGCGCGGTGACCGCGCGCAGCTGCTCGCGCGCCTCCTCGACGCGCCCCGCCTCCAGGAGACGACCCGCCAGCTCAGACACCATCGTGATCCCCGTCAGCGAGTGCCCGAGGATATCGTGCAGGTCCGTACTCAGGCGCGCCCGTTCGGCGGCCTTCGCGCGCTGAATCGCGTCCTGACGGCGCAGGCGTTCACGGGCCGAACGCTCCATGCCCCAGCGGGCCACACCGACGAAGCCGATGAGGAGGGCCAGGTACCAGATCATCCACAGCGGCTCTCCCTCTGCGTAGGCGGCCACGCCCGCGATGGCAACGATCGGTACGACGCCCGCGACAATGTATCTGCTTGGCGCCTGAAAGATCCACGCGACCAGCAGATACGACGTCAGCATGAACGCGTAGGGGAAACCAACGGCGGTCGCGTAGGCGAGGTAGATGGCCGTCGCCGCTGCCAGCGCGGCGTGGGAGAGGATGAACGGCCTCGTGAAGGAGTTGCGCGCGGGCAGGGGATTGGTCAGCCACGCCGCCGAGTTAGCGGCTGCGAGGAGGGCGCACAGCCCGATGATGCCCGCGCGCTGGGTGGTATCCGTCAACTCCAGGGCGTAGGCCAGGGGGAAGCCCATGAACAGCATCCACGGGGCCGCCCACGCCAGGGAGATCAAGCGCTCCTTCATGGCAACAGCCTAGCGACCCGTGTCGTGGGACGCGCCCCACCAGGCGATGCCAGCCGTGACGACCGCCCACCCGGCGATGTTGAGCCACGCGGCGACAGGCATCGTCACGGTTCCGGCGACCGCGTAGATCGCCTGGACGGCGCCATACAGGGGCGTGAAGGGTGCGATCTGCGCGACGAAGGGCGGCAGCTGGTCCAGCGGGATGAACATGCCGGACACGAAGGCACCCATCAGCATGACGAATGCGGAGGCGCTGTAGGCGTTCTCGCCCTTGATCGTGTAGCCGCAGGCCAGGCCGATGAGCGCGCCCAGGGCCGACAGAGCGATGACAACCGCGGCGCTGGCCGCCCATGCGCCCGCGGTCATTTGCGCGCCCGTGGCCATGCCGAAGCTGAAGGTGATAAGCGTGATGAACGCGCTCAGCGCAACGAGAGCCGTGAGACGCACGAGGAGGATTACCCACGGCTGGATGGGGGTCAGCGCGTACATGCGCGAGATGCCGGTCGTGCGCTCGACGGACAGCGTTGCGCCGAGGGAACCGCCCACCAGGATGACGCCGTACGTGGTCATCATCGCGATCATCGCGGCCGCCAGGTTCCCGCGCCCGGTCTGGGTCGCGCGCGCAACATCCGTCATGCCGAACATCGCGTACATGAACATGGGCAGGAGCAGTGCAAACGCCATGTTCCACGGGTTAAGGATGTGGGACAGGAATGTCGCGCGCCATAGCTTCCCCGCTCCGGTGAAGGGGGAGGGGATCGGTCGGTCGGTGGGTCGCGCGGGTGCAGGGGTGGTCATGATGCCTTCTTCGTGTGTCGTGTCTGCGTTCGTGGGGCGGGGGCTTCGGCGTCGGCCTTGGGACGAGGTCGTGGCCGGCTCGTCGGGGTGGGCGTTCGTCTCGCTCACTCGGCGTCCGCGTGGGAGGTGATGCGCTCAAAGACGTCTTCGAGGTCCTCGTTGTCGGCGACCACCTGCTCGGTGGGAGCGTCCAGGAGGACCTTCCCGGCGTCGATGATGACGATGCGGTCGGCGTCCTTGCGTGCCTCGGTCAGGTAGTGCGTGGCGAAGAGGAGCGTGCGGCCCTCCGCGGCCTCGGCGCGCATCGTCTCCCAGAAGGCGCGGCGGGCTAGCGCGTCCATGCCTGCAGTCGGCTCGTCGAGGATCAGGAAGTCCGGGTTGCCGGCCAGTGCGAGTGCGAGGCGCACGCGCTGGCGCTCGCCGCCGGATAGCTTGTTGAGGGGGCGCTTGGCGAGCTTCGTCAGGTTCGTGCGCTCGAGGAGCTCGTCTGTGGGGATCGGGTTGGCGTGCATGGCGGCGACCAGGTCGATCGTGTTGCGGACCTTCCCGTCGCGCGGCATCGATCCGGTCTGGAGCATCGCGCTCACGAGGGAGCGGCGCACGGCCTCGCGTGGGCTCATGCCGGAGACGCTGATGTCGCCCTGCGTGGGGGTGGCCAGACCGAGGACGATGTCCAGGAAGGTGCTCTTGCCTGCGCCGTTGACGCCGAGGAGCGCCACGATCTCGCCGGGCATGAGGGTCAGGCTGATGCCGCGCAGCGCGTCGACGTGGCCGAAAGACTGGTGGATGTTCGTCGCCTGAAGGGCGGGCGTTGCTTCTGCGTTCATGGCTCCCAGTCTGCGCTCGTATCAATGGGGCCGGAAGTGTCCTTTGATGCAGGTGGTGCCATGACAACTGTCAGGGGTGATGTCCCCCGAAAGTCGCACATAATTCCCTACGGTCATTTTTTAAGAGCATCAAAACACGTTGCAATTCCAGTGATCTGTGTTCATGGTTTGAAACACTCTGCCGGGAATTACGTGCGAAATTGCTTCGGGTCGTCGCTGTCATCACCCGCGTGCTAGCCCGATAGGTGGCTGCTCGGGTCCTTTGATGCGCACGTGGGCCCGATGACCTGCGTCTGGGCCCTTTAACTCGCACGTTAACCCGATGAGATGTGCGTGGGCGGCTCCGCCCACGTGCATGTTGAGGGGTTGACGTGCGTATCAACGGGTTAACGCGCAGGTCAGCGGGTTAACGCGCAGGTCAGCGGGTGTACGTGCGATCTATCGGGTGGGTACTCGGAATAATGGGCTCACCTGCGAGCACGTGCACCGTGCCAGACACCTGTGTGCCCAAAACGTAGACCACCTCGCCCACAACAGCCCATTTTTGGCCTATTTCGACGAGGCGGTCTGCACTGTGGGCACTACACCGTTTTGAGTCGTGGCCTTACCGCCACCAAACGGGGGGAATTGCACTACATGAGGCTCCGACACGCCGGTGGCACACCCCCGGAAGGCTTCGTGTAGTGCAAAACCCCCCACTGCAGCCAGCCTCGTGCGCCGCGCCGCCGACAAGACCTGGGCGCAGCGCCGGGTCTCGCGATAATACTCGCCCAACACGGCCCCTCCACCAGCACTTCCGCGAAAAAACTCGCCCAGCACGCATAAAAGCAGCGTTTTTCGCCCGTTTTGGGCTTGCAGGGCGAACTTTTTCGCGCTCGCACCCACACTACGCCGAGCGGGGCGAACAATTTCGCGTACAAAACGCACAAACATGGCGACGCTGAAACCAACAACACCTCTGCTCGACCCCAACACGGGGCCGCTGAAACCGGCATCACCTCTGCGCCCGAAAACTGCACCATAAACGCCTATTTCTTACCCGCAAAGGCGATGGCGGTTTCAATCCCACACCGACACAAGCAAGCAAAGGCGATCACGGTTTCAAACCACCGGACCAGCACGCCAGGCCCCACTGGTGTGGAGGGCGCCGAAGGACGCCGGAGGGACCGGAGGGCCTGGCTGCGGTGCCCGTGGGCGGTGGCGGGGCCTGGCCGGGCTTCGAGACGACGCGCCGAGCCGAAGGCTCGCGGCGCGGACGGCTCGCGGGCGGGCCGCCGCCCACGGGCACACCGAGCAGCCCGGCCCCACAGAACAGGACGCCCGGCGCCCGGAACACCCGTGGGGCCACAAGCAAAGCAGAGAATATGGGCGGCACAACACGTACCGCCCGGAACAAAGACACAGCAAACAGCAAGGGGCCCGAAGCGCCGCAGCGCCTCGGGCCCCCACGCACTCACGCGTGTCAGCTCACAGGTTGAGCTGGATGTTGCGGCCGGGGACGGCCTCGATCAGCTCGCGCGTGTAGTCCTGGACCGGGTTGTTGAACAGCTCGTCCGTCGAGTTGGCCTCGACGAGCTTGCCCTTCTCCATGACGATCACGTCGTCGGCGATCTGGCGAACGACAGCCAGGTCGTGCGTGATGAACAGGTAGGACAGGCCCAGCTGCGCCTGCAGGTCGTTGAGCAGGTACAGGATCTGGTTCTGCACCAGTACGTCCAGCGCGGACACGGCCTCGTCCAGGACGATGACCTCCGGGTTGAGCGCGAGGGCGCGGGCTACGGCGACGCGCTGGCGCTGGCCGCCGGAGAGCTCGTTCGGGTAGCGGCGCATGGCGCTACGCGGCAGGGCCACCATGTCGAGCAGCTCTGAGGCGCGCGCGATGCGCAGCTTCTTCGGGTTGAACTCGCGCTTCTCGGCGGAGGTCAGCGAACGCTTTGCGTCGGCGGCCTCGACGAGGACGCGCATCCACTCCTCGGGCTCGCGGCCCGTGGCTTCGGCGCGCTTGATTTCGGCGCGCGCGTACTCCAGGGTGCCGTAGCCGTGGATCTTAAGGGGCTCCTCGATCAGTCGGTAGATCGAGAACATGGGATCCAGCGAACCGTAGGGGTTCTGGAACACGGCCTGGAGGCGGCGGCGCAGGCGGAAGAGCTCGCCTTCGCTCATCTGCGAGGTGTCCTCGCCGTCGAAGTAGACCTTGCCCTCCGTCGGCTTGAGGAGCTGCAGCACCATGTTCGCGGCGGTGGACTTGCCGGAGCCGGACTCGCCGACGACCGCGAGGGTCGTGCCGCGGCGCAGCTCGAAGGAGACGTCGTCGACGGCCAGGAAGGTGTCCTGCCCCTTCTTCGCGCCGCGGATGTCGAATTCCTTGGTGAGGTGTTCGGCGCGGATGATGGCGTCCGTGGAGGTCGCGCCCTTGCCGGAGCCGGTGAGCTCTTCCTCGGTGACCGAGATGCCGCGTGCGTGGGCGGACTCGATGCGTGCCGAGGCCAGGGAGGGCGCGGCGGACACGAGGCGCTTCGTGTAGGGGTGCTGGGGGTGCTGGAGGATCTCCAGGGCGGGGCCGGATTCGACGATGCGGCCGCGGTGCATGACGACGAGCTGTTCGGCGCGTTCGGCAGCGAGGCCAAGGTCGTGCGTAATGAACAGCACGGCGGTGCCCATCTCGGCGGTCAGCTTGCCGAGGTGGTCGAGGATGCGGCGCTGGACGGTGACGTCCAGGGCGGAGGTCGGCTCGTCGGCGATCAGCAGCTTGGGGTGCGCGGCCATGCCGATGGCGATGAGGGCGCGCTGGCGCATGCCGCCGGAGAACTCGTGCGGGTACTGCTTGGCGCGGCGTTCGGCGTCGGGCAGGCCGGCTTCCTCGAGGAGGGCGGTGACGCGCTGGCCGACCTCGGAGCGAGGCACGACATTGTTCGCGACGAGGGCTTCCTTGACTTGCGTGCCCACGCGGAGCACGGGGTTGAGGTTACTCATCGGGTCCTGGGGGACGAGGCCGATGCCGGAGCCGCGCAGGTCCACCCACTGCTTGGTGGACAGGTGGGTGATGTCGCGGCCGTCGAATTCGATTGTTCCGCCCGCGACCTTGCCGGTGCCGGGCAGCAGGCCGATGACGGCGGCGGCGGTCGTGGACTTACCGGAGCCGGACTCGCCGACGATGGCGACGGTCTGGCCGGGGTAGATGGTCAGGTTCGCGCCGCGAACGGCGGGGACGACGCCGGTCGAGGAGGTGAAGGTGACCTCCAGGTCCGTAATCTTGAGCAGGGGCTGCGCGTCGTCCGGGTGGATGTCGGACGAGGCCGGGGCCGCGCTGGGGGCGACGGCTCGTTCGACGACCTCTTCCATCTCCTTCTCGGAGAGCTGGGGGGTGTTCGTTTCGCTCACTTGCGTGCCTTCGGGTCGAGGGCTTCGCGCACGGCGTCGCCCATCATGATGAAGCTGAGGACAGTCAGGGCCAGGGCCGAGGCCGGGTAGAACAGGACCATCGGGTTGGTTCGCAGGGACGTCTGGGCGGACGAGATGTCAGCGCCCCAGGAGACGACCGAGGTCGGCAGGCCGATGCCCATGAAGGACAGGGAGGCCTCGGACACGATGAAGGTGCCCAGTGCGACGGTTGCGTACACGATGATGGGGGCCATCGAGTTCGGGATGATGTGGCTCATGAGGATGCGCGCGCGGGAGGCGCCGGTTGCTCGGGCCGCAGTGACGAACTCCTCGTTCTTGGCGCTCAGGACCGAACCGCGGGTGATGCGTGCGATGGAGGTCCAGCCGAACATGGACAGGACGATGACGACCATGAGGATGGAGCGCGAGCCCTTGAACATCTGCATGAACACGATGGCGGCCAGGAGCAGCGGGATCGCGAAGAACACGTCGGTGATGCGCGAGAGCAGCGAGTCGAACCAGCCGCCGAAGTAGCCGGCGAGGGCGCCGACGGTTCCGCCGATCAGGACGACAGCGATGGTCGTGAGGATGCCGACGGACACGGACGCGCGGGCGCCGTAGACGACGCGGGCGTAGATGTCGCAGCCCTGCTTGTCGAAGCCGAAGGGGTGTCCGGCGGAGGGGCCAGCCAGCGACGAGGAGAGCTCGCAGAACTTCGGGTCGGTCGCGGTGAAGAGCGACGGGAAGATGGCGAGGAGCGCGGCGAGCGCGATGATGGCCGCGGCGATCCAGAAGGTCGGGCGGCGGCGCAGGCGCTTCCAGGCCTCGCCCCACATGGACGAGGGGGCACCCTCGTCGGCGACCGCGTCGACGGCACCGAGGCCGGTCTCATCGATGTGGGAGACGTAGTGGTCCTGGCCCGCGCGGGTGCGGGCGATGTTGGCGGAAGGAATCTGGTCACTCATAGCGGATCCTCGGGTCGAGCACGGCGTACAGGAGGTCGACGAGCAGGTTCGCGATGATGTAGACCAGCACGAGCACTGTTGTCACCGACACGACGGTCTGGGGTTCGCCCTTGATGATGGCGCTCCACAGGGTGCCGCCGACGCCGTGGATGTTGAAGATGCCCTCGGTGATGATCGCGCCGCCCATGAGGGCGCCGAGGTCGCCGCCGATGAACGTGGCGACGGGGATGAGGGAGTTACGCAGGATGTGGCGCGTCATGACGATGCCACCGGAGAGGCCCTTGGCGCGCGCGGTGCGCACGTAGTCCGCGGAGACGTTCTCGGAGACGGACTGGCGGGTCAGGCGGATGACGTATGCCAGGGAGACGCCGCCGAGCACCATGGCTGGCATGGTGAGGCTGCGCAGGTCGACGGAGGCCGAGGCCGTGGTCGGCAGGATTGCCAGCTGCACGCCCAGGACGTACTGGAGGACGAAGCCCAGGACGAAGGTGGGGACGGAGATCAGCAGCAGGGAGACAACGAGGATGGTGGAGTCGAACCACTTGCCGCGGCGCATGCCTGCGACGACACCGAGGGCGATACCGAGGAAGGTCTCGATGGCGAGGGCGTAGAGGGCAAGTTTCGCGGTCGTCGGGAAGGCGGTCGCCATGATGGACGTGACCTTCTGGCCGTTGA
>CALISI010000073.1 GCA_938041695.1 uncultured Actinomyces sp. | reverse complement strand
TTCGAGATCGTCTCCTACAACTACTGGCACCTCAACCACGGCCACGTGCCCTCCGAGGACGACCGGCGACGGATGGCCCACTACCTGGCCTCGGACGCGGGCTACGAGCACGTCATGAACGTCGTGCGCGCCCGCATGCTGGCCTCGGGCATGAGCGAGGGCGAGTTCGCGGCCACCAGCGAAACCGCGCGCCTGCAGGCCGCCAACGGCTTCTTCTCCGGCGGCCACGACCTCATCATCGGCAGGCGCCACTACGTCGACGGGGCCACCGAGGCCCACCAGCTGGCCGGGTCGGGCACCCTCACCCCCGAGGAACACGCGCAGTACACGGCATACACGGCCCGCTCGATGCGCGACCTGTACGACCTCGACCCCGCCGTGCGCTACGTCGCCACCTTCCAGAACTGGCTGCGCCCCGCCGGCGCATCCTTCGACCACCTCCACAAGCAGCTCGTCGCCATCGACGACCTGTCCGTGCAAACCGAGGCCGAGTTGGAACGCCTGCGCGCCCAGCCCGACATCTACGACCAAATCTTCACGGTCGCGGCCACGCGCAAGCTTCTCATCGCCCAAAACGAGCACGCCGTCGCCCTCGCCGGTTTCGGGCACCGCTTCCCGGGCATCGCGATCTGGCCCCTCGGACAGGCCGCAAACCCGTGGGAAGTCAGCCCCGAAGCCATGCGAGGCATCTCCGACATCCTCCACGCCGCGCACGCCGCGACGGGCGTCGAGGTGCCCGCAAACGAAGAGTGGTACCACCGCCCGCCCACGGTCTCAACGCCCATGCGCTGGCGCATCCTGCTCAAGTGGCGCATCTCAACCCTCGCTGGCTTCGAGGGCGGCACACGCATCTACCTCAACACGATCGACCCGTGGAAGGTCGTCGAACGCACCGTGCCGCGCCTCCTCGAGCTGCGCGACAGGGGCCTCATCGCCCCCATGCGCATCGGGGAGGAATGCAAAGTCAGCCCCGCAATGCTGCGAGGCTGACGCGAACCGTGAGGGCGCGGAGGGGCTACCCCTCGTCGCCCGGATCGCCGTCGCCCGTCTCATCCGCGGGCGCCTGATCCTGCCCTGCGTTGGGCATACCCGGATCGGTCCCCGCGTCGGCGGCGGGAGTCTGCGAAGGCGTGGGTGCAGGCGCGGCCAGCGCCGAGGACCACGTGGCCAGCCAGGCATCGAGCGCATCCAGTGAGCCCACCGTCTCATCAGCGACGATCGCCTCGCCCGTGATACCCATGAGCCAACTGGCCTTCGTGTCGGCCGCGAGCGCACCATCAATCGGATACGCGGCACCCGTCGTCGCCAACGAACGCTGAGCGCTCTCCCCCTGCAGCCAAGCAATCAGCGACTCCGCGCCGTCAGAAGCCGACGAACCCGTCGCCGCCGCGTACATAATGCGGGCAATGCACGTCGACGAAATCGGCGTGCCGTAAGAGTCCGCACCCGTGTTCGTCGCGGCCGCGGCAGCCAGCGAGCGCGGCGCTACAACCAGCGGATACGCGCCCGACGTTCCCGCGGAGGCACCCACGACCTCGGACAGATACCCATCGGACACGTGCGCGCCAGCGGTCCACGCGCCCACCGTCGCTCCCAGCGACGGGTCCACGCGCGGGTTCAGAGACTGCGCGAACGCCCCCAAGCCCTCGCCCGTCTGCGCGGCCGCCTCCTGCACGAACGCGCGACCCACCGACGACGAGGCCGGGTCCGGGACCGCGAGCAGCGCGCGGATACGCGGCGACGTCAGATCGCCAAACGAGGTCGGCAGCGTACGCCCATTCGCACTCATCCACGACTTGTCGGCGATCACGCACACGTCATCGCGGCCGTAGGCGACCGCGCCAGCCGCGCCCCCCACCGCCGTACCCGACAGCGTCACCGTATCTTGCGGCGCAACCGTCGCAATCGCGCCCGACGCGCTCGCCTGCAGCGCATCCGCGCCATCAAGCCCCAGGGCAACATCCGCATTCGTCTCCGCCAGCTCACCCACGCCGTCCACAGGCACAGCCGCAACCGTGAAACCCGTCGCCTTTGTAAACTCCTGAGCCGTCTCCATCGGCAGCTGTGCGCCGCCCACCAGAGCGACCGTTACCGTGCCCGAGCCGCTGCGCGGGGTCGGCGCGTCGATCGTCCCATGCCCGGCCGCGCTCGACGACGCGCGAGCACTCTGACCCGGCACAATCGGGGACGCGAAAGGATCCCGGGGGGCGCTCGAAGACACGGACGGCGAACAGGCCGCCACCGACGTGGCCACAACGGCGAGGGCCGACAACGCAAAAACAGAGCGGGCGCGAGCCATGAGGAATCCTTCTGACGGGGACACTACCGTTCAAGCATAGGGCAGCACGCCCGTGGCCCTCGCGCAAGAGCCCCGCGTGGGGCATCATGGAAGCACGCGCATGCGCGAAGGGACAACCACCCCCACGCCAGGAGGCAACCATGGACTCAGCCACCATCGAAAAGGTCGCCACGACCGTCGTCATCGCCGGAGCGGCCTTCGCCGCCTCCAAGCTCTTCGAAGCCGGCTGGAAGATTGCAACCGGCCGACCGATTCCCGCCGAGGACGCCGACGACGTCACCATGGCCTCGCTGGTCCTCTTCGCAGCCTCCTCCGCCGCCATCGCGGCCGTCGCCCAGCGCTACGCCTACAAGGGCTCCCAGAAGTGGCTCGCCCCCAAGCTCGAAGCGCGCTTCGGCCTTCCCCAGCTCGAGGCCTGAGCCCCACACACCGAGGCCCCTGCCTCGTCGCCTGCCCTGTCGCTTACACGAGCGGCAGGAAGGGCCCCAGGTCCGTGCGCTCACCCGAAGCACTCACCGCAGCCCCCGCCACGGCCTCGTCCCACGTGAGGAGACCGCACGCGAGCGACAGCCACGTGCGCGCATCGGTCTCCACGACGGCGGGCGGAGTGCCACGCCGGTGAGTCGTCCCCGGCAGGATCTGCACCGCGCCCGCAGGAGGCACACGTACCTCGACCGCGCGACCCGGATGCAAGACGCCAAGCTCCTCGAGAGTGAAGCGGACCGCCGTCAACACGACCGCGCGCGACGGCTCCTCGCCGCGCTCCACCGCATCTCGCCACGAGCGCAGCGCCACCATCCCCTCACCCGGGTCGATCCGTCGTTTCGCCATACCCCGATTCTACGCGGCGCGACCACACCCGCCTCGGGCGTGCAGTCCGACCGCTTTGTCAGGCACAATGGTTGTGTCCGACTTCCAACGAGAGGCCCCACGTGAGTGACACCGCTTCCCTGATCACACTGCGTTCGATCCTCGACCTCGAGATCGCGCGCAGCTACCAGTGGGACGGCGCCACCATCATTGCCATCTCCGGCGTTGACCGCGCCGGAGACCTCACCACCCGCATCGTCGAAGTTCCCGGGTCCCTCTCAGACATCGCCGCCGAAGGCTTCTCACCGCACTCGCCCGCCGGACACGCCCTCTCCCACGAACTCCACGACGCCATCCAACGCCGCGTACGCCTATGGATCGCCGACATCCCCACACGCGACCTCCCGCGGCTGCGCGACGCCCTCGGCGCCGACATCATTCACGAGGCCGGGGTGGCATGCGACGGCTACACGCCCGTCGCCATGTCCCCCCTCGAACTCCTCGAACACTGGGCATCCGGCAGCGACGAACAGCGCGAGTTCATGCGCGTCGCCATGGCCGGACTCGACACGCTGACGACCTCCTCGCACGCGACGCACGCCTCGCGCGCCGTCGGCGCCTCCATCATCGAACGCGCCAGCTTCCTCAAGCTGTGCCGCAACCCCAAATTCATCGCCTACGTCGTCGTCCTCGTCTACTCCATGGCCCGCGCCGTCCCCGTCATGTACGTGCCGCACTTCCGGGGCGACTGGCGCATCCTGTGGGCCATCGACATGATCACCGCCATCCCCTACACGTGGGGGCTTATCGAAATGGTCGCCGGGCAAAAACTCTGGCACCGCATCGTCGGCGCCGCCACCGCGGCCATCACCTTCCTCGCGCCCTACGTGTACTTCCTCATGTACGGGCGCCACGCTCCCCCGGGCGTCTGGACCGCCATCGCCTGCATCTTCTTCGGCGGGATCTTCCTCGAAGTCTTCCGCTACCGGCGCGACCGCGCCGTCAAAAAGGGCCTGGCGGAGTAGGCGCACAGCTCGCGAAGTAGGCGCACAGTTGATGCGCTGTCGGCAGCAGCAACTGCGCCGCTTAGCTGCTGCTGCTTGCGTCAGCCAGCCTGCTTGTGCGCACACGGGCAGCGCAACCAGGCCCGCCAGCACCACGACCGTTGACGTTTCTGGCACCCAAGGCCCGCCCGCGAGACTTGACAACCCCAGCCCGGCGCCGCGCCTCGAAACTAGTCCACATCAATGTCGCACGTAATTCCGCTGAGGATGTTTCAGGTTTTGAAATCAGCTCGTTGATATTCCGCGGTATTTGAGCTATCAGCGAATGAGGTCCTGGAGGAATTACGTGCGACTTTTGAGAGGGCGGACAGCGAGGCACCCCGCAGTTTCGCATGCAATTCCCCCGAGCTATTTCAACATATGAACCCACACCGTTGGAATTGCAACGTTTTCAGATATTATTGAACTTTCATCCAACCAAATTGCATGCGAAATTTTGGCTGCAGGTGACGTCGGCCACTGCAAAACCGCCACATGCTCACGGCTACCATGCCTTCCAGCGCTCACCACACCGACGCAGCCCCCGCATACCGTGCGTTTACAACACAGACTGCCCCTACCTCGTCCATTCGAGCCCCTCAGCCACCACACGACGACACCATCACCGCGCGACCCGCCCCGGCCTCGTCACCGTGGCGGCGACAACCCGGCCTACACGTCAACGGATCCACCAACAACAAACGTCCCCCGAGCGCGAGGCCCGGGGGACGTTCATATTCGTTGGTGACGAGGAGATTACTTGTCCTCGCCGGTCGCCGTGCGGATAAAGCCCGCGATCATGAACCAGCCGCCGCCAACCCAGAACAGGATCAGAGTCCACAGGGGCTGCACCGGATAGACGACAACCATGTACGCGCACGCAACAATCCACGCGGCCGCACCGATAATGTTGGGGATCTGGAAGCGCTTCACGCGCGCCGGGTGCGTGTAATGCAACGGAACCAGCGTCATAATCGCAAGGAAAATCGTCGCCGCAATATTCACCCACGCGGGAGTCTGAAGCACGTACATGACAATCGCGACACAGTTCCACGCCGCGGGGAAGCCCACGAAGTAGTTGTCGTTCGACTTCTCCCCGTCGTTCGCGTAGCAGAACACCGAGGAGACGATGATAACCACCATCATGATGACCGGGACCGGCTTCGGGCCAAACGGCAGGTACATCGCCATGAACAGGGCCGGCAGGAACGTCCACGTCAGGTAGTCGACGAGATTGTCGACGACGCCGCCGTCGAACCAGGGGATCACCAGACGAACGCCGACCTTGCGGGCCAGCGTGCCGTCGACGCCATCCACGATGAGCGCGATGGCGAACCACAGCCACATCATCGGAATATTGTTCTCGAGCATCGCGAAGAGCGCGAGCGTCGCCCACGCGAGTCCGGAGATAGTGAACGCGTGCACCGCCCACGCGGCGATCACACGGGCCAGGCTGGGTTTGCTGACACCCTCCGACGAGGCCGGGGCCTGCTCAGTTGCAGCAGCCTGCTCAGTTGCAGTGGGGACGTTTTGCTCAGGCACAGACAGCTCCTGTTGTGGCGAATATTTTCCGCCCCTCAGTATGCCAAAGATTGGAGCGCTTTTACTAGGACTTCGACCATATGGCATGGCTTCGGAGCGTTGTCACAGGTCGTGTCGCATCTTTCTCATCCGCCGCAACTGCGCTTGATAACGCTTCGGATCGGTCCTGGCCAGTCCCTCATGAAGTCGTGCTTATTCTTGCGTGCTCGGGGAGTGTTCCTGCCTGCTCGTTTGCGTGCACCCGAGCGTGGCGACCGTCGCACCCACCCGGACCTAGCCAGAGTACGCTCGCTTGCGTGCACCCGGGTCCGATAGGTGGTGGCCCCGGCCCTTCAATGCGCACGTGGGCCCGCTCGTTGAGGAACTCGTCGAGGAGGGCGGTGAGCTGGCCCTTCAATGCGCACGTGGGCCCGCTAATACGCACGTTAACCCGCTAATACGAGCCTGGGCAGCCCCGCCCACGCTCTCAATAGCGGGTTTGCGTGCGATATAGCGGGTTACCGCTCGTAATAGCGGGTTCACGTGCGACCAACACACCATGCCAGACATCGTTGCGCCCAAAACGCAGACCACTTCGCCACGACCAGCCCGTCTTCCGCGTTTTTCACCGAGATGGTCTGCGACTTGGGCGTTACACGTTCTCAAGTTGCGGCCGCGCCACCACCAATCGGGGAGGATTACGCCATCCAAGGCGCCGACACGCCGACGACACGCCGCAAAAGGGCTTCGCATGGCGCAAACCAACACCAACACCAACACCAACACCAACACCAACACCAACACGAAGTGTGCCACATCGCTACAAGACCTGGGCGCAGCACCGGTCGGCGCGAAAAAGTTCGCCCAACACCACCCCTCCACCGGCACTTCCGCGACAAAACTCACCCAACAGGCCACAAAACCCCAATTTCAGGCCATTTTGAGCGCGCAGGGCGAACTTTTTCGCGCGTGCAGACGTAGGCCCTCCAGTGCACTACCCATCAGCACACCAGGCCCACTGGTATGGAGGGCCCCAGAGGGGCCGAAGTGCCTGGCCGCGGTGCCGGTGGGGCGGCGGCAGGGCCAGGGCGGGCCTCGAGATCGACCACTCCGAGCCTTGAGGCTCGCGTGTGGCGATCTCGCGGGCGGGCCGCCGCCCCACCGGCACACACAGCGGCCCGGCCTAACGCGGCAGGCAACGCGGCGGCCGGAAATCAGGCGGGTGAAGCAACACCGGAGCTCACACGGCGCCCGGAACACCCGTGGGCCACACAGCAACACAGCACAGGGGGCACGAGCCCGCAGGCCCGCGCCCCCCTGACGCTACGACTCAGACGCGAGTGCTCAGAAGTACGTGCGTCCCGTGTCGTTCAGCTCGCGCAGCTCGTCGATCGAGGCGATCCAGCCGCAGCCTTCGCCTTCGGCGGCGAGCAGGTCGACGCCACTGATCGCGAGCATGTCGCCACCCGTGGTGCCGATGCGCACGGCGTCCACGCCCTCGGCCTCGGCGGCCGCGAACACGGCCTTGAGCGCCGCCTCGGGCACCGCGACGAAGGCGCGGGCCTGGGACTCGGACAGGAGCATCTCGTGGTCGCCCACGCAGTCGCGGCGAGCCGCCGACGCGACATCGAAGACGCCGCCAACGCCGAAGCGCAGCGCGGAGTCCACGAGGGCCTGCACGAGGCCGCCGTTGGACAGGTCGTGTGCGGCGCGCACGAGGGGTCGGCCGTCCGGGCCGTCGGCGGCGCTGAGCGCACGCACGACGTTACCGAGGGCGACCTCGGCCTTCAGGTCCACCTCGGGCGGCAGGCCACCGAGGTGCGAGCGGGCGATGCGCGCCCACGCGGACCCGTCGAACTCCTCGCGGGTGGTGCCCAGGAGGATGACGGCGAGGCCCTCTTCGGTGAAACCGGAAGGGTTGGCGCGCGTGACGTCGGGGAGGATGCCGAGCATGCCGATGACGGGCGTCGGGTTGATCGACGAGTTCGGCAGGCCCTTCTCGGTGCCGGACGAGTTGTACAGGGACACGTTGCCGCCGGTCACGGGGATCTCGAGCTCGATGCATCCGTCCGCGAGCGCGGTCATGGCGGTCACCAGCTGCCACATGGCGTCCGTGTCTTCGGGGTTGCCGAAGTTCAGGCAGTCCGTGATGGCGACGGGCTGCGCGCCGACGACGGCGACGTTACGGTAGGACTCGGCGAGGGCCTGGCGGGCTCCCGCTGCCGGATCGAGCTTCGTGTACCAGCCGTTCGCGTCGGTCGACAGAGCCACGCCGAGGCCGCTCTCCTCGTCGATGCGGATGACACCCGCGTCGTCGGGCTGGGCGAGGGCGGTGTTGCCCTGCACGTAGCGGTCGTACTGGTCGGTGACCCACGCCTTCGATGCCTGGTTGACGTCGGAGAGCACGGCGCGCACGTCGGCGATGAGCTCCTCGCGCGTGGCGGGGCGCGCAAGCTCCTCGGAGGTGGCGGCCTGCAGCTCGTCCTGCCACGCGGGGCGCGCGTAGGGGCGGTCGTAGACGGGACCCTCGTGAGCGACGGTCTTCGGGTCGACGTCGACGATGCGGTGGCCGTAGTGGTCGATGGTGAGGCGGCCGTCGCCGGTCAGGTGGCCGATGACAGCGGCCTCGACGTCCCACTTGTCGATGATCTCGAAGAAGCGCTCGCGATCCTGCGGGGTCACGATCGCCATCATGCGTTCCTGGGACTCGCTCATGAGGATCTCGCCCGCGGTGAGCGTGGGGTCGCGCAGGAGCACGTTCTCGAGGTCCACGTGCATGCCGGAGTCGCCGTTGGAGGCCAGCTCGGAGGTGGCGCACGAGATGCCCGCGGCGCCGAGGTCCTGGATGCCCTGGACGACGTCGGCCTCGAACAGGTCGAGGCAGCACTCGATGAGGACCTTCTCCATGAAGGGGTCGCCCACCTGGACGGAGGGGCGCTTGGCGGGCATGCCGTCTTCGAAGGTCTCGGAGGCGAGGATGGACGCGCCGCCGATGCCGTCGCCGCCGGTGCGGGCACCGAAGAGGACGACAAGGTTGCCTTCGCCGGTCGCGTTGGCCAGGTGGATGTCGTCGTGGCGCAGCTTGCCGATGCACAGCGCGTTGACGAGGGGGTTGCCCTGGTAGGAGGGGTCGAACTCGGTTTCGCCGCCGATGTTGGGCAGGCCCAGGCAGTTGCCGTAGCCGCCGACGCCGGAGACGACGCCGTGGACGACGCGCGCCGTGTCGGGGTGGTCGACGGCGCCGAAGCGCAGCTGGTCCATGACGGCGATCGGGCGCGCGCCCATGGAGATGATGTCGCGGACGATGCCGCCCACGCCGGTGGCCGCACCCTGGTAGGGCTCGACGAAGGACGGGTGGTTGTGGGACTCCACCTTGAAGGTGACGGCCCAGCCGCCGCCGATATCGACGACGCCGGCGTTCTGGCCCATGCCGACGAGGAGGTTCTTCCTCATGGCGTCGGTCGTGCGCGCGCCGAACTGCTCGGCGAGGTGCTTCTTGGAGGACTTGTAGGAGCAGTGCTCGGACCACATGACGGAGTACATGGCGAGCTCGGCGTTGGTGGGTCGGCGTCCGAGGATGTCGCAGATGCGCTGGTATTCGTCCTCTTTGAGGCCGAGTTCCTTCCAGGGCATGTCCTGGTCGGGGGTCGCGGCGGCGTTCTCGACGGTGTCGGGCAGCTCGCGGGTGTTTTCGGAGGTCATTCGTGTTTCCATTCGAAAGGTCTGGGACGAGGCCGGGGCTCCCTCACGCGTGAGGGAGCGGTGGCGTCGTCAGCCGACGAGGGATGCGAGGACGGAACGGAAGATGCCCAGGCCGTCGGTGCCGCCGTGGTGGCTGGCGCCGTCGGGGCCGAGGGAGAGCGGGCCGAAGCCGGCTTCGGTCGCGTGCTCGGGGTGGGGCATGAGGCCGACGACGTTGCCCGCGGCGTTGGTGACGCCCGCGATGTCGTTGGCGCTTCCATTGGGGTTGAAGTCGACGTAGCGGAACACGACGCGGCCTTCACCCTCGAGGCGTTCGAGCTCGGCGGGGGACGCCTGGAAGTTGCCTTCGCCGTTCTTGAGGGGCACGGTGATGGTGTCACCGGCGCTGTAGGCGCGCGTCCACGCGGTGTCCGCGTTTTCGATGCGCAGCACCTGGTCGCGGCACAGGAACTTCTGGTGGTCGTTGCGGATGAGCGCGCCGGGCAGCAGATGCGACTCGCACAGGACCTGAAAACCGTTGCAGATGCCCAGGACGGGCAGGCCTCGTCCGGCCTCGCGCACGATCTCACTCATGACGGGGGCGGTTGCGGCGATCGCGCCGCAGCGCAGGTAGTCGCCGTAGGAGAAGCCTCCGGGGATGACGACTGCGTCGACGCCGTGCAGGTCGGGGTCCTTGTGCCACAGGGACACGGCCTGCGCGCCGGCAATTTCCACCGCGCGGGCGGCGTCGCGGTCATCGAGGGTGCCCGGGAAGGTGACGACTCCGATGCGGGTCACTGCGCGCCTCCCGCGTAACGGGCGTCGGCCTCGTCGATGGCCTCGACGCGCACGACGTCCTCGATGATCGGGTTGGACAGGACCTCTTCGGCGGCCTT
>CALISI010000072.1 GCA_938041695.1 uncultured Actinomyces sp. | reverse complement strand
TCCATGCCCCCGACCTTCGTCTCGGGGATCCCGATCTACGTCCAGATCGCCGACAGTATTCGTGACCAAATCCTGCGCGGCGTCCTGCGCGCCGGGGACCAACTCACCTCCACCACGGAGTACTCCGCCACCTACCGCATCAACCCGGCCACCGTCGGCAAGGCCTTTGCGATCCTCGTCGACGAGGGGCTCGTCGAAAAGCGGCGCGGCATCGGCATGTTCGTCGCCGAAGGCGCACAGCACGCACTCGTTGCCGACGGGCTCGCCACCTACGTGGAGGAGACCCTGAACCCCGCCGTCGAAGCGGGCCTGGCCCTGGGCCTCGACATCGACGCCATCATCGACCACGTCCGCGCCTACGGCGCCGACACAACCGCCAAGGACAACTCATGATCACCCTCAACTCCATTAGTCACACGTATTCGGGAGAGAATGAGGCGGCGCTGCGCGATGTGTCCCTCACTCTCGGAGACGCCACCGTCACCGCCCTGGTTGGCCCCAACGGATCGGGCAAGACGACGCTCATGCAGATCCTCGGCGGCCTGCTTCCGCCGTCGTCGGGAAATGTGTCCATATGCGGAACGGAGCTGAGCTCTAACGACCTACTTGGTTACTCAGTCGTCGTCTCTTCCGACAGGGAGTTTGATAATTCATCGGCTTCGGCCATGGTCGCCTACGCCGCGCTGCGTCCGACCTGGGATCAGAAACTCTTTGACCACTACGTTCAGCGTTTCTCCTTCCAGCTGAAGGGGCACAAGAAGCTGCGCAAGATGTCCTCGGGGCAGGCTGCCATCCTGGCCGGCGCTGTGGCACTGGCATCGGGTGCACCCATTACCGTCCTTGATGAGATTCAGGCTCCCATGGACGTTCCCACCCGATACGCGTTCTACGAGGAACTGCTCACCCTGGCCTCCGACAGTATGGAGGGACGTCGCCCGCGGCGCGCCTTCGTTGTGTCCTCACATATGGTCTCCGAACTCGAAAACGTTGCCGAAGATGTCGTCGCCCTCAAAAAGGGGCGTCTGCTTGCCCATGAGAGCGTTGACGAGTTCACTTCGCGTATCTGTGCGATTACCGGTAACGCCCCTGACGTGGAACGCTTCCTGGCCGATCATTCCGATATCGCCGTCATTACTTCTCGCGTGCTTGGGTCCGCACGAGAAGTCATCGTGGACCTGCGTGGTCGTGGTGTCGCTGACCATGAGATTGCATCCCACTCACTGACCTCCTCACCCTGTTCTTTCCAAGATGCCTTCGCCTACCTCATCCAGGAGAACGACCAATGAACACCGCAACCCCAGACCTCATCAAATCCTCCCCCTCGCCCCTGCGTATTGGGCTTGTTCGCTGGCGGTTCACTGTCGTGCTCTATCTGCTGGTTGTGGGCTTTCAGTTCCTCACCAACTTGGCGGTCAACGGCATCGTCTACCTCGCAGTCTCCGACATCGACAAGAACATTGAACAGTCCGCCACAAACTCCGCTTTTGTCACGGGTACTTTCCTCTTTATCTGCGGGATCGTCAGCGCTACCGTCGACTTGCGCGCTTCTGCTCTTAGCGGTGGCTCGCGCACCGCACTCACCGCAGCGAGTTATGTGCATCCCATTGTCATCATTGGCTTGGGGTCTCTTATCTGGTGGCTTCTTATCGCAATCCATCCCCTGCTCTTCTTCATGGGACGCGGCTCCTTTCCACTCGGCGTCGACACGTGGTTATTTGTTGTCTTCGCTTGGGTCGTCTGCGATGGGGCCGGACGTTTCATCGGAGGAGTTTCTCGTTGCATTGGCTCGACCTGGAAGAGGGCTTTCGCGCTCATGCTCGCAATCCCGCTGGGTATCTGTAGCATCGGCGTGCCGATCACTTGGGTGATTCTCACGCTCTTCCACAAGTCAGGCTATCTGCCCCCGATGAATCCGGCCTTTTGGCTGCTCGGCCTTATTTCGGCAGCAGTTGTCGTCGCGGGCTGGCCCCTGACGGCATCCGGCCACATCCGTCGCGTCGGCTGAACGCTAGTTGCACCGGGGAACATGACCCCTCGACACGACCCCGGCCTCGTTCCCTCCCGTAGGAGCGACGAGGCCGGGGCTCTTTTGTGTGCTCGGGCGCGGACGACTGTCGTTGGGTGTCTGTGAATTGCCTGTGTGCGCCCTGCACTTTCGCACGTCATTCAATGGTAAAGATTTCAATCACGTGTTGAGAACGTTGGAATGTCAACGATGCCATTTCGGAACTTGAAATATGTCAAGGGGAATTACGTGCGACTTTTGGGGCTGGGGGAGTGGGGGGGCTGGCTCACGCGGATCCGGATAGGTTACGACGATGTGGATAGGTTATTGACATCTGGATAGGTTAATAACCTATCCAGATCTGCATTACCTATCCGGATCTGCATAACCTATCCAGAACTTCATAACCTATCCGTGAGTGCGCTGGAGGAGAGCGCCGCAGGACCCGGCCAGAACTCCCAGCGCGCACCTGTGGTGGGATCCATGAGCGCAGAGGGGCCCGCAAGCGCCCGAAGCAGTAGTTATCGACTAGTATCGATGGCGACACGACAGCCAGTCGTGCCCCAAATACTCAAGGAGTGACAAGTGGCTAAGGGACCCTCCCGCCTCGACAACGTGATCAGCCTGGCCAAGCGCCGCGGCTTCGTCTTCCCCTGCGGTGACATCTACGGTGGCACCCGCTCCGCGTGGGACTACGGCCCGCTCGGCGTGGAACTGAAGGAAAACATCAAGCGCGCCTGGTGGAACGCCATGGTCCGCCGCCGCGCCGACGTCGTCGGCCTCGACTCCTCCGTCATCCTCCCGCGCGAAGTGTGGGTCGCCTCCGGCCACGTCAAGGCCTTCACCGACCCGCTCATCGAGTGCCTCAACTGCCACAAGCGCGCCCGCGAGGACCAGCTCATCGAAGAGCTCGCCGAAAAGAAGGGCGTCGAAGAGTCCTCCCTGACCACCGCCGACCTCGCCTGCCCGAACTGTGGCGTGCGCGGCCAGTGGACCGAGCCCCGCGCCTTCTCCGGCCTGCTCAAGACCTACCTGGGCCCCGTCGACGACGAGGCCGGCCTGCACTACCTGCGCCCCGAGACCGCCCAGGGCATCTTCATCAACTACGCGAACGTCATGAACGCCGCGCGCAAGAAGCCGCCGTTCGGCATCGGCCAGATCGGCAAGTCGTTCCGCAACGAGATCACGCCCGGCAACTTCATCTTCCGTACCCGCGAGTTCGAGCAGATGGAACTCGAGTTCTTCTGCAAGCCCGGCACCGACGAGGAATGGCACCAGTACTGGATCGACTACCGCAAGGCCTGGTACGTGGACCTCGGTATCGACCCCGAGAACCTGCGCGAGTACGAGCACCCCAAGGAAAAGCTCTCGCACTACTCCAAGCGCACCGTCGACCTGGAATACCGCTTCGGCTTCCAGGGCAGCGAGTGGGGCGAGCTCGAAGGCATCGCCAACCGCACCGACTATGACCTGACCGTCCACTCCGAGGCCTCCGGCGCGAAGCTCGACTACTTCGACCCGAACACCAAGGAACGCTGGACCCCCTACGTCATCGAGCCCTCGGCGGGCCTGACCCGTTCCCTCATGGCCTTCCTCATCGAGGCCTACCACGAGGACGAGGCCCCCAACGCCAAGGGCGGCGTCGACAAGCGCGTCGTGCTCAAGCTGGACCCGCGCCTGGCCCCGGTCAAGGCCGCCGTCCTGCCCCTGTCCCGCAAGCCCGAACTGACCGGCCCCGCCTCCGAGCTGGCCGACGAGCTGCGCGGCATCTGGAACGTCGACTACGACGACGCCGGTGCCGTTGGCCGCCGCTATCGTCGCCAGGACGAGATCGGCACGCCCTTCTGCATCACCTACGACTTCGACTCGATCGAAGACCACGCCGTCACCATCCGCGAGCGTGACACGATGGAGCAGGTGCGCATCCCGCTCGATAAGGTCAAGTCGTACCTGATCGAACGCCTGGGCTGCTGATTTGTCCATAGCCTCACCGTCCGCAGCGGCCCCGCTTCGCGTGGGGCCGCTGCGCCTGTGGACACCCGTCGTCCTGGCCCCCATGGCCGGGGTGACGGACGTGCCCTTCCGCCGCCTGTGTCGCATCATGGGCGAGTCGGGCCTGCCCGACCACCTGCGACCCACCGGCATCCCCTCCTGGGCGGCCGAATCGGGGGAGGGGGCCACGGCCTCGTCCACGAAGAACAAAGGTCAGGCGTCCAACGAGCCGCGCCACGTGGCCATCCCGCGCGTGGACGCGCCCACCGGCCTGTACGTCACGGAGATGGTGACCAGCCGCGCCCTCGTCGAGGAGAACGAACGCACCCTGGAGATGGTGCGCCCCGACCCCGCCGAGCGCGTGCGCTCCCTGCAGCTCTACGGCGTTGATCCCGCCGTCATGGCGAAGGCCGCGACGATGCTCATCGAGCGCGACCTCACCGATCACATCGACCTGAACTTCGGGTGCCCCGTCCCCAAGGTGACGAAGAAGGGCGGGGGAGCGGCCCTGCCCTGGAAGCGCGACCTGTTTACCGACCTCGTGGGTGCCGTCGTTCGCGCCTCAAACGAGGCCGGGGAGCGCGTGGGGCGCGAAATCCCGGTCACCGTCAAGATCCGCATCGGCATCGACTCCGAGCACGAGACCGCGACGGATGCCGCACTGGCCGCGCAGAAGCTGGGCGCCGCCGCCCTCACCCTGCACGCGCGCACCCAGAACCAGCACTACGCGGGTCAGGCCCACTGGGACGAGATCGCGCGCCTGAAGGACCTGCTCGACATCCCCGTTTTCGGCAACGGCGACGTCTTCGAGGCCGCCGACGCCCTGGCCATGCTCGAGCGCACCGGCTGCGACGGCATCAGCGTCGGGCGCGGCGCCCAAGGACGCCCCTGGATCTTCCGCGACATCGTCGCCGCCTACCACGGCGGGGCCATCCCGCCCGGCCCCAGCCTCGCCGACGTCGTCTCCGTCATCGAGCGCCACGCCGCATGGTGCGTCGTCGACCAGGGCGACGAGGGGCGTGCGCTGCGCGAAATGCGCAAACACATCGGCTGGTACCTGCGCGGATTCGCCGTCGGCGGCCCCCAGCGTCACGCCCTGTCCATGGTCTCCACCCTCCAGGAGCTGCACGATCGCCTCGGGGACCTCGACCTCGACCAGGCCTTCCCGCCCGCCGCCCGCGGACCGCGCGGACGCGCCGGCGGTGAGAAAACACCCCACCTGCCCGACGGCTGGCTGGACCACCCCTACCTCACGCAGAGCGAACGAGATCGCCTGCACCTGGCAGAAATCGGATACTAAGCGAAGGAATCATGCCTCACTCATCTGCGCCCGACCCTGACCCTGCGCCCGGACTCGTCACCATCGGGCGGGCCGCCAAGAAGGCGACCCTCGGTGGCCACACCCAAGTGATTGTTCCCGTCAGCGGGGACTCGCAGTCCCTCATCGGGCAAGTTCAGGCAATGGCCACGTGCCGCGCGGACATCGTCGAGTGGCGGGCCGATACCTTCCTCTCCTCCCTCGTCGGGGCACACTTCGTAGCCGCCTCGGACGTGGAGGAAGACTTGGTGCGCATGGCCCGCTACGTCGCAGATTCCTCTCCGCTGCCGGTTTTGGCGACCATCCGCACGTCGGTCGAGGGCGGCCAGGCATACCTGGATGACGAGGAGTACTGTGCCCTCGTGCGCAGGCTCGCTTCGTGTGTCGGCGGCGTCGACGTGGAGATTTCGCGTGACGGATCTTCTACCCTCATCGAGGATGCGCACGAGGAGGGGGCGATCGTCGTCGCTTCCTTCCACGATTTTGAGGTCACGCCCAGCGATGAACGGCTCGCCGAGGTTCTCGCTGCCATGAACGTTGCCGGCGCTGACGTTCTCAAGTTCGCGTGCATGGCCCACAGTGCCACGGATGCGGCCCGGGTCCTGGCCGCCCAGGCCTGGGCGCGCGAGGCCTACGACCGTCCCATTATCGGCATCTCGATGGGACAGCACGGCGCGCCCACGCGCCTGGTCGGCTCCGCGCTTGGATCCGCGGCCACCTTTGCCACCCTGCCCGGCTGGGAGGGGAGCGCCCCCGGACAATTCACCGTCGAGCAGGTGCGTGCCGTCCTGGATATCGTCGAGGGCGCTGGGGTCTAGCGCTTGTGTCGCGTCGCCTACTTTCCGTGAAAGCGAGGGCTGGTGCCCAGGTGGGTCGGGTAGGGATTGTCTTTGTCGGTTACCTGTGACTCGTCGAGGCCCCGATAGACGTAGGAGTTGTCATACGCGATCTCGCTCGGATCAACGAGGCCATCGGCGTACTGGCGAACCTCCGCGGGTGTCGGGCTCGAGCGCCCCCCTTGTCTGCCAATGGGTTTTCGTCGAGGTACTGGCTCGGATCGGTGTTCAGCATTTTTCCGGGGTTAATTGGTCCGTACCTGACGTAGATGTCTCTACCGCCCTCAGGTGTGCTCGCAGTGTTGACGAGAAGCTGGAGAAGCTGATTCGATGTCGCGTTGGGCCACTTGGCACGCGCCTGCGCGAGAATGCCCGCGACAATAGGAGCCGAAAAAGAGGTGCCCTGAGTGGAAGAGATTTTGCCGTCTGCATCCCGCGGAATGACGGGGCCCCGACAGCAGCCGTGGTGACTCCCTGCCCCCAGGAGGAATAGGAGGCGAACTTTTCATCGGTACCAATGGCGGAAACACCGACGACGCCCGACCACTGCGACGAAGAACTCCCGGTGTTGTCTGAGGAAGTGTTTCCTGCACCAGTAGTGATGATGACTCCTTGACTCATCGCACGAGCGATTGCCCATTTGAGGTCTTCTGAAGGTGAAGGAGATGTCGCGGAGTAATTGATGATCGATGCTCCATCATTGATTGCCTTGTTGATCAACGATGACACTTCCGTTGGCAGGACACCAGCCTTCATCGGGCAATCATCCCCAGCCGCGCTGGTGTCATCGATGCTTTGGTAAGCGAGCAGCGCAGCATCAGGCACCATACCGTAAGTACGTGAGACCAATAGTGAGGCAACTTCGGTGCCGTGGCTTCTGTGAGCAGGGCTAGATGAGACTGAGCAGGCGCTCTGAGTCGAATGCAACGTCTGGCATCGTTCCGTCTTTCTTTGACAGGGGGGATCCTTGCACTCCTGCGGTAAGGTAACCGAACGGTCAACAGTTTAGTTGCCTCGCTTGCGCTTGTGCAAGAACATGCACGGTATCGACGAAAGAACCACGGTTACCGCCGATGCAATAAAGAGTGGTGGGCGAGCCAATTGGCTCGCCCACCACTCGTGCGTCACAGGCTCACTGTGCGGCTTCCTTGGGGGACACCGTCACGACCGTGTCGGTGATACCCACCGGGCCGGGAGCGGCCGGGGTGATCTCGCCGAACTTCTTCTTATTCGTGACGACCATCGGGGTGACCGTGTCGTAGCCGGCCTCACGGATGACGTCCCAATCGACCTCAGCCAGCACATCGCCACGGCGAACGATGTCGCCCTTCGCGACGTGCGGCGTGAAGCCTCGGCCTTCCAGTTTCACAGTGTCCATACCGATGTGGATGAGCACCTGGACGCCGGAAGCGGACTTAATGCCGTATGCGTGGCCGGTCGGGAAAGCAACCGTCACCTTGCCGTCACACGGGGCAACGACGACGGCGCCGGCGGCGGGGGACAGGGCAACACCGGGGCCGAGCGCTCCGGCGGCGAAGGCCTCGTCGGCCACGTCAGACAGCGCAACGATCGTGCCCGCCATGGGGGAGGTGAGCGTCAGATCAGCCTTCGCCTCGTCGCTGAAAGCGGGAGCAGCCTCGGCCGCCGGAGCGGCGGCGGGAGCAGCAGCCTCAGCGGCGGGAGCAGCAGGGGTAGGCGCGGGAGCATCATCCTCGAGGAGCGACTTCTTCGCGCGAGCCTCCGCCTTCTGTTCCTTCGTGCGGTAGTCGAACAGCACGACCATCAGGAACGCGGTGACGAACGCGGCAGCGACACCCAGGGCGTAGACGGCCATGGGGCTGAAAACGGGGATCGTCAGCAGCGAGGTGAACACGAAGGTGGTTGTCGTCGCGCCGCCACCGATACCGATGACCAGACCGCCGACGACACAGCCGGTGAGCATCAGCGGGTAGATGCGCTTGAAACGCAGGTGAATACCGTACAGGGACGGCTCGGAGATACCGCCGAAGAGGCCCGCGGCCAGGGCGCCGGAAGCAGTCTGGCGCATGTCGGTGTCACGGTCGCGGATCGACAGGAAGAGAACGCCGGCGGTGGCGCCGAAGCACGCGAAGTTCCAGGCGCCCATGGGGCCCTGGATGAAGTCCGAACCCGTTGCGGCAATGTTAGCCAGCTGCAGGGCGTTGAGGGGCCAGTGCAGGCCGAGCGGCACCAGGAAGGGGTAGATGATCGGGATGATGATCGCGAAGACGATGGGGGCGTGTCCGTTGAGCCAGGCCAGGCCGGAGCCCAGGCCGTTACCGATCCAGATCGACAGAGGGCCGATCAGGAAGGCGGTCAGCGGCATGATGACGATGAAGGAGATGAAGGGGACGAACACCATCTGGACGTTCGCCGGAATGATCTTCTTCAGGCCCTTGTAGACCAGTGCGAGGATCGGCACCATCAGCAGCGGCACGAACACCTGGCCGCCGTAGTCAGACAGCTGCAGGGGCAGGGAGCCGATCTGGGTGACGCACTGCTCGGAGCCGAGCTCTGTCGTCGTACACGTCGTCTCAGCGAATGAGGAGGCGTTGCTCAGGCCGATGAAGTTGGGGGTGAGCAGCGACAGGATGACGGCCGTGCCGACCCACGGGTCGATGTCCAGCTTCTTGGAGGCGTTGTAGGCGACCATCGCGGGCAGGAAGTAGAAGACCGCGCGCCACATGGAGTTCACGTAGCCCAGCCACGCGGGGATAACATCGGCGCGCGTGTCGACGACGTGCAGGGCGTCAAGCACCGCGAGGAGCGCCAGGATCAGGGACGCGCCGAGCAGGACGGGTAGCAGCGGGCGGAACGAGTCCGACAGGTACTCGAAGAACGCGTCGACGATGGCGTTCTTGCCGCGCGCCTTGGCGCGGGCGGCGGCCTTGACGTCGTCGTTCGAGGCGGCGGCACCCGACTTCATCGACGGCAGGTTATTGATCTCGTTAAAGACGGACTGCACCGCACCGCCGATGACGATCTGGTAGCGGTCGCCGGACTGGGGGACGGCGCCGAGGACGCCATCAATGGCCTCGACACGGTCCTTGTCGACGATCGATGCGTCGTTGAGTTCAAAACGCAGACGCGTCGCGCAGTGGGTGAAGTGGGTGATGTTGCCGGGACCACCGACCGCATCGAGGATTTCCTGTGCCGTGTTGGACACGGGGGACTCCTTCCATGGATGGGGATTCGACGCTGAATGCGACACTTGACAATTAGCATGTTTGAACCGGTAGTGACAGAGGCGACGGGCTATCTCACAGTATTTTGTGGGTAATTTGTGCCGCTTTGACGGTCACGAGGCCTGGGCCCGTTCTGCGCAGGCGTTTCCCTAGTAAAATGGCCCCGTGAACGAGTTTTCCCTGGCAATCCCCGGTGTTGATGGTGGCGACGCGCGTCGCCCGTACGCGTCCGCCGATTCCGAGCGTTGGGTGCCCGAGGAGCACAAGTCTTCCGAACGCACTGAGTTCGAACGCGACCGCGCGCGCATCCTCCACTCCTCCGCGCTGCGTCGCCTCGGCGAAAAGACGCAGGTGCTGGGCCCGATTTCGGATGACTTCGTGCGCACGCGCCTCACGCACTCCCTCGAGGTTGCCCAGGTGGGCCGTGAGCTCGGTAAGGAGCTGGGGGCGGACCCGGATGTCGTGGATGCGGCGTGCCTGTCCCACGACCTTGGGCATCCGCCTTTCGGGCATAACGGCGAGCGCGCGCTGGACGCGGCGGCCGCCTCAATCGGTGGTTTTGAGGGCAACGCCCAGACCCTGCGCGTCGTCACGCGCCTGGAGCCCAAGGTCATCGGCGCGGGCGGCGTTCCCGCGGGCCTGAACCTGACGCGGGCGACCCTGGATGCGATCTGTAAGTACCCGTGGGTCAAGGCCGGCGGCCCTGACCTGGCCAAGTCGACGCGCAAGTACTCCGTGTACCCCGACGATGCGCCCGTGTTCGCGTGGATGCGCCAGGGCGCGCCCGCCGGCAGGCGATGCCTGGAAGCTCAGATCATGGACCTGTCGGATGATATCGCCTACTCGGTCCACGACGTCGAGGACGCGGTCGCGACCCGCAAGCTGGATCCCTCCGATCTTTTCGATGATGCGCACTGCTCGGCGGTCGTGGCCTCGACCCTGGACTGGTATGGGGCGTCGGTCGCGCGCTCGGACCTGGAGGAAGCCCTCGAGCGCATCGTCTCCATGCCCGTGTGGCTGCGCTCCTTCGATGGTTCCTACGCCTCCCTCGCGCACCTGAAGGATGCGACGAGCGAGCTGATCGGCCGCTTCTGCTCGGCGACCGTGGCCGCCACGCGCGAAACCTTTGGGGACGAGCCGTTGGGCCGCTACCGCGCGGACCTCGTCGTGCCGCGGCAGGTGCGCGCCGAGATCCAGATCCTCAAGGGCATGGCCGTCCACTACGTGATGAGCCCGCGCGAGAGTGAGCCGGTGTACTACCAGCAGCGCACGCTCCTGGCCGACCTCGTCGACGCCCTGTACGAGGCCGGGGCCGACGCTCTCGAGCCGGTGTTCGCCGCGCAGTGGCGTTCCGCTTCCGACGACGGCGTGCGCCTGCGCGCGGTCATCGATCAAGTTGCCTCGCTCACCGACGTGTCAGCCTCCGCATGGCACGCCCGCTGGTGCGGGATGCTGTCCTCGCAGCTGTGAGCGTGATCGGACGCAGACGTGGGCGGGCATCGCTAAACTGAGGGACATGGCGGGTCTGATTCGCAAGGACGACATCGAAGCGGTACGTAACGCAGTGAAGATCGACGAGATCATCGGCGAGCACGTAGCGCTGCGACCCGCAGGCATCGGCTCCCTCAAGGGCCTGTGCCCATTCCACGACGAGCGCACGCCTTCCTTTAACGTGCGCCCCCACCTGGGCATGTTCCATTGTTTTGGCTGCGGTGAGAGCGGCGACGTCATCTCCTTCGTACAGAAGATGGACCACCTGCCGTTCACCGAGGCCGTGGAAATGCTAGCGGCGAAGGCTGGGATCACCCTCCATTACGAGGAGGGCGGGGCGCGCGTGCGCACCGAGGAGCCGGGCAAGCGCCAGCGCCTCCTGGACGCCCACCGCGTCGCCGAAGAGTTCTACCAGCGCCAGCTCGCCTCCCCCGAGGCGCACAAGGGCCGCACCTTCCTCGCCGATCGCGGCTTCACCCAGGCGATGTGCGCGCATTTCGGTGTCGGCTACGCCCCGGCCTCGTGGGATTCCTTGACGCGCCACCTGCGTTCCAAGGGCTTCACGGACCAGGAGATCCAGATTTCGGGCCTGGGGTCGCAGGGCAGTCGCGGCGTGTACGACCGTTTCCGCGGGCGCCTCGTGTGGCCGATTCGGGACATCACGGGCGCGACGGTGGGCTTTGGTGCCCGTCGCCTGGACGACAGCGACAAGGAATCGCCGAAGTACCTCAACACCCCCGAGACTCCGATTTATAAGAAGTCGCAGCTTCTGTATGGCTTGGATCTGGCGAAGAAGACGGTCGCGACGGAGCATAAGGTCGTTATCGTCGAGGGGTACACGGACGTCATGGCTGCGCACGTCGCGGGCGTGACGAACGCGGTGGCCACGTGTGGCACCGCCTTTGGCTCCGAGCATGTCAAGATTATTCGCCGCCTGCTCGGCGATCACGCGGATCCTGCTGCCGGTGTTCTCCTGTCGTCGGGGCGCGCGCACGGCTCCGAGGTCATCTTTACGTTCGACGGCGACAGCGCCGGACAGAAGGCCGCGCTGCGAGCCTACGGCGAGGATCAGAACTTCGCGGCCCAGACCTTCGTGGCGGTGGCTCCGGGTGGGCAGGATCCCTGCGAGCTGCGCCTGTCCCAGGGCGATCAGGCGATCGTCGACCTGGTGAATTCGCGTATCCCGCTCTTTGAGTTCGCGATTCGCTCGGTCCTGTCCCAGATGGACCTGCGCAGCGCCGAGGGGCGCGTGCAGGGCCTGCGCGCCTCGGCCGGCATCGTCGCGCACATCAAGGACCGCGCGCTGCGCGGCGAGTACACGCGTCAGCTGGCCGGGTGGCTCGGCATGGACATGCGCACGGTCGAGCAGGCGATCCGCGCGGCCGGACGCGTCGAGGTCATCTCGCACGAGGCCCGCCCTGGCGAGATCGAGATGGCAGGGGCCGGCCGTCCCGCCCCCACGCCCGAGCGCCGAGGCCCCGAGGACCCGGTGAGCCGCGTCGAACGCCAGGCGCTCGAGGCCGTCCTCCAGCACCCGCTCTTCGCCGTGGGCTCCGGCTTCGAGGAACTCGACGGGCAGTCCTTCACCGTGCCCACGCACCGTGCCGTCCATGACGCGATCCGCGCGGTCGGCGGCCTCGACGCCTTCACGCAGATGATGCGCCAGGCTGAGGCCCACTTCGGCCCGGGTGAGAACGCGACGCTCGCTGCCTCGCGCCACTTCGTCCAGGTAGTGCTCGAGACCGCTGGAGAGATCATCGGCCCCGCCGTCACACAGCTGGCCGTCGCGCCCCTGCCCGTCGCGGGCGAGGCCGACGTGCGCTCGTACTGCCGCGGCGTGGTGGCCGCAATGGTGCGCATGGACCTGACCCGCAAGCTCGGCGAGGCCCGCGCGGCCCTGTCGCGCATGAACGAGGAAGACCCCAACTACTCCGAGACGTTCCGGGAGCTCATGCGACTGGAACAACGCCGGCAAAACTACACCGAAAGGGACTAACCGATGGCCGAAGTTGAGAGCTTTACCCTGGACCACACCGCCGTGAAGGCACCCTACGTGCGCCTCATCAACGTGGAGTCCGGCCCCAAGGGCGACCAGATTTCGAACTTCGACGTGCGCCTCCTCCAGCCCAACGCCGGGGAGATCCCGACCTCGGGCCTGCACACGATCGAGCACCTGCTGGCCTCCCTGCTGCGCGACCGCATCGACGGCGTCATCGACTGCTCGCCGTTCGGCTGCCGCACCGGCTTCCACCTCATCATGTGGGGCACCCCCTCGGTGCGCGAGGTGACCGAGGCACTGGCCTCCTCCCTGCACGCCATCGCCGAGGACGTCACCTGGGAGGACGTGCCCGGCACCGACGCCTACTCGTGCGGCAATTACCGCGACCACTCGCTCTTCAGCGCACGCGAGTGGAGCCGCGCGATCCTCGAGCAGGGCTTCTCCCTCGACCCCTTCGAGCGCGTCAACGTCATCCACTGATTCCGGGCGTTCGCCCGGATACGGAAGCGGGACCCATCCGGTGAGGATGGGTCCCGCTCTTGTCTGTGTGCGTGTGAGTACGCGCGTGCGAGGGGAGTGAGTGCGCAGGGGAGAGGGGAGCGTGTCCCGATGGGGAGCCCCGGCCTCGTCGATCAGTCGAGACCGACTGCGTCGCGCACGCGAGCCTCCAGGGTGTCCGCCTCGCGCTGCCCGTCGGCGTCCAGCGGACCGTCGGCCGTGAGCACCGAGAAGAGCCCGTCCTCGCCGCGGCGCACCCACGCCGTCACCGTCGTCCCGTTGCCCGCCTCCACCTGGGAGTGCAGGACGATCGAGCGGTTCACGAATTCGCTCGTATGACGCATGAAATCCTGCGGGTCGCCCGTTCCGCGCCCCGCCAGCGCAGGGCGGGCCGGATCCACCCACTCCAGGGCGAAGAGCGAGCCCTCGGCCTCCCAGCGCGCACGCGCCACGTCGTACCAGGGGAACACCTCGGGGGTGGGCGTCCCCTCGTCGTTCGAGGCCTCGGTGCCGAACACGTACAGGCCCGACTTCGCGGCCGCCATCCAGCGCCCGTCCTCCAGCTCCAGGCCGGGGGAGCGGAGCTCGCGGGAGGGCAGGGCGGAGGCAAGGGAGTCAGGCAAAGTCGTCATGCATTGATCGTATCCTTTCGGCAGAAATCGCGCGTTCGGGTCTATGCGTACGTGAAAGCGTACGTTATGATGGGAGCGGAAAGGGACAATCATGACTGCTGTCAGCGCTACTGCCGCCCGCTCGGACCTGTACCGGCTCATCGACACCGTGAACGAGGAGTCGACACCCATCACGATCACCGGCCGTCGTGGAAATGCCGTTCTCATCGGCGAGGCAGACTGGTCTGCCATCCAGGAAACCTTGTACCTGCAGGGGATTCCCGGAATGGCGGACAGCCTGAAGGAGGCTGCTCGCGAAGATCTCGACGATGCGCTTGATGACGTGGAGTGGTAGCGATGTGGCGGGTCGTTTTCTCCGAGCAGGCCGCGAAGGACGCGAAGGAGCTCTCCGCCAGCGGCCTGAGGGCGAAAGCTCAGGGCCTCATCGAGGTCCTGAAAAAGGATCCCTTTGCGACACCACCCCGCTATGAGCGCCTCGTCGGTGACCTTGCAGGCATGTATTCCCGCAGGATCAACATTCAGCACAGGCTCGTCTACGAGGTCTTCGAAGGGGAACGCACCGTCCGCATCCTGCGCATGTGGACCCACTACGAGTGAGTCTTCTTCGGGGTGAGAACGTCCACAGGGGTCGGGGGAGTGGGCCACATGCCGAAATCAATCGGCCACATTGCGGATGGCGGGCATATTCTGGCTTCATATTTGTGAAAAACCACGACAGGAGACCTCATGGCATCGACGCAGCACACCCCCACGGAACTTGAGGCTGCCGGCGACCAGGTACTTCCCGCCGCCGACGAGCTGGCCGGTCGTTTCCCCCTGACCCCCAACCCGCATCCGGCGACGTCCGAAGAGTACAACGAGATCATGTCGACCCTGGCCTTCGGCAAGAAGTTCACGGATCACATGGCCCACATGCGCTGGACCCGCGAGGGCGGCTGGAGCGACCGCGGCGTCATCCCCTACGGCCCACTTGAGCTGACCCCCGGCGCCTCCGTCTTCCACTACTGCCAGTCCGTCTTCGAGGGCATCAAGGCCTACAAGCGTGCCGACGGCTCCGTGTGGACCTTCCGCCCCGGCTACAACGCCGCGCGCCTGAACCACTCCGCGCGCCGCCTGGCCCTGCCCGAGCTGAGCCGCGAGGACTTCGTGGCCTCCCTCGTGGACTACGTGCGCGCCGACGTGAAGTGGGTTCCTGACGTCGATGGCTCCTCGCTCTACCTGCGCCCCTTCATGTTCGCCTCCGAGGAATTCGTGGGCGTCCACCCCGCCGGCGTCGTCGACTACTACGTCATCGGCTCTCCCTCGGGTCCCTATTTCAAGGGCGGGCTGTCGGGCGTGGCCATCTGGGTGGAGCGCGAGTATCACCGCGCCGGCCCCGGCGGTACCGGCAGCGCCAAGGCGGGCGGCAACTACGCGGCCTCCCTGCTGCCTCAGATCCAGGCTGAGGCGAAGGGCTTCTCCCAGGTCTGCTTCCTGGACACCTACGAGGGCAAGTACCTCGAGGAGCTGGGCGGCATGAACATGTTCGTCGTCATGGCGGACGGCACGATCCGTACACCCTCGCTCACCGGCGTCATCCTCGAGGGTGGCACGCGCAGCGCGATCCTGCGCATGCTGCGCGACGAAGGCGTGGAGGTGCGCGAGGAGAAGATCGCCCTGTCCGAGGTCGTGGACGGCATCCGCTCGGGCGCCGTCGCCGAGGTTTTCGCCTGCGGCACGGCTGCCGTGGTCACCCCGATCACTCGCCTGGCTGGCGACGACTTCGACGTCGAGATCGCGGTGGGGGATAAGACCCGTGAGATCCACAAGCGCCTCACCGACATCCAGTGGGGTCGCGCCGAGGATCCCTACGGTTGGACGTACCGCCTGGCCTGAGCGTTGACGCGTGAGGGAGCCACGGCCTCGTCGATTGACACGAGGCCGTGGCTTCTTTATGCGGTCACGATGGGGAATTGGCCCTTCGTGACAGTGGTGTCAGAACCTAACTAAGGCTATCCTTGGTTGTGTACTCGTGTGTGTCATGTCGATAGGAGAACGATGAAACGCGCGATCGTGGTCGTCTGCTCGTGGGCAGCGGCTCTCTGTTTGGCTGCCGCCTACCTGGCGATCGGCTGGGGAATCGACAGCGTTGTCGACGGGCATTCCTGGTCGACGTGGTGGATCGCCGTGCTCGGTGCCCTCGGATCGGGTGCGTTCGCGTGGGCGGTTAGCGCCCTGGGCGCCGCCCAGATGAACCAGATGGAACCCGCCCTGCGCCATTCGATGATCCGCCAGGTCTTCGCCCTGGGGCCCTCGCAACGCACCAACGAGCGTGCGGGCCGCGTCGTCAACTCCGCCACCGACGGCGTCGAGCGCGTCGCCGCCTACAAGGGCACCTTCCTGGCCCCCATGATCGCGTCGCTGACCACCCCGATCCTCGTCGTCATCGTCATCGCCCTGACGATCGATCCGGCCTCGGGCGGCTTCCTTGCGATCGCGATCCCGCTGGTCCCGATCTGCGTCATGGGCTTCCGCAAGGCCTTCAAACCGGTATCCTCGCGCTACCGCCACGCCTCGCGCCAGCTCGCCGCCAAGGAACTCGACGCGATCCAGGGCCTGGGCGACCTGGCGCTCATGAACGCGGGCAAGGACATGGGCAAGCGCCTGGCCGAGGCCGCCGAAGAAGTCCGCTCGAAAGTCATGAGCTACCTGGCCGGCAACCAGCTGATCCTCCTTGTCATCGACTCGGTCTTCTCTCTCGGCATGATCACTGGCGCGATCACCCTGGCCCTCATCCGCTACCGGCAGGGCGCGATCAGCGTCGGCGAGGGCATCTCCCTCGTGCTGCTCTCCTCGATC
>CALISI010000071.1 GCA_938041695.1 uncultured Actinomyces sp. | reverse complement strand
ACAGCTCGTGCATGTCGGCGTCGCCGTCGCCCAGCGCCCACGTCGGGTTCGCGAAAGCAATGAAGTCGGCGGGGACCATGCGAGTGCCCTGGTGGATCAGCTGGTAGAAGGCGTGCTGGCCGTTGGTGCCGGGCTCGCCCCAGAAGACCTCGCCGGTCTCGTAGGTGACGGGGCTGCCGTCGCGGCGCACGGACTTGCCGTTGGACTCCATGGTCAGCTGCTGCAGGTACGCGGGGAAGCGGTGCAGGTACTGGGAGTAGGGCAGGACGGCGTGCGTGTCGGCACCCAGGAAGTTCGAGTACCACACGTTGAGCAGGCCCATGAGCAGGGGCACGTTCTTCTCGGGCGCGGTCTCGGCGAAGTGACGGTCCATCGCGTTAAAGCCGGCGAGGAAGTCGGCGAAGCCCTCGGGGCCGATCGCGACGGCCAGGGAGGTGCCCACGGCGGAATCCACGGAGTAGCGGCCGCCGACCCAGCTCCAGAAGCCGAAGGCGTTGGCGGGGTCGATGCCGAACTCGGCAACCTTGTCCAGGGCGGTGGACACGGCGACGAAGTGCTTGGCGATCGCCTCCTTCTCCGAAGCCTCGTCGGTGACGATGCCGCGTTCACGCAGACCGTCCAGCAGCCAGGCGCGCACGACCTTCGCGTTCGTGATGGTCTCGAGCGTCGTGAAGGTCTTGGAGGCAACGATCACGAGGGTTGTCTCGGGGTCCAGGTCCTTCGTGGTCTCACCCGCGTCGGTGGGGTCAATGTTGGAGATGAAGCGGCACTCCAGGCCCTCCTGCACGTAGGGCTTGAGGGCCTCGTACGCCATGACGGGACCCAGATCGGAGCCGCCGATGCCGACGTTGACGACGGTCTTGACGGGCTTGCCGGTGATGCCCACCCACTCGCCGGAGCGGACGCGGCGGGCGAAGGCGTAGACCTTCTCCAGCACCTCGTGCACGTCGGCGATCGCGTCCTGGCCGTCGACCGTCAGCGAGTCGGTCGCGGGGCGGCGCAGCGCGGTGTGCAGGACGGCGCGATCCTCGGTGACGTTGATGTGCTCGCCCGCGAACATGCGGTCGCGCAGCTCCAGGACGCCCGCCTGCTCGGCGAGGGCGAGGAGGTGGCCCACCAGCGTGGGGCACACGAGGTTCTTCGACAGGTCGACGTGCAGGTCGGCCGCGTCGAACGTGAAGGTCTGGGTGCGGTTGGGGTCATCCGCGAAAAGCTTGCGCAGATCGGGTTCAAAGTTGTCGGCCAGCTGGTCGAGCGTGTCCCACGCGGGGGTCATCGTCGGGTCGATCACGGGGATATCACTCATGGGGTCTCCTGACAGTAGAGATAGGTTCGCACTTTAGTTTAGCGGGGACTTGGCCCCTGGTCACCCCCGCTTGGCTCTCCTGACACGACGAGGCCGTGGCCCGCGAGCGCTCACGGAACCACGGCCTCGTACGCCGCGCGAATTCGACGGGGTCAGGCGACCGGATCGTCGATGGGGATGGGCGTGGCCTCGATGCCCGGGTTCTGCAGCGACACGATGCGCTGGACGGGCACGAGGTCAAGCCACCACTGGTGGAAGGGACGACGATTCACCAGGTCAAGGTCGTCGAACATGTTCTTCACCGGACGCGCCTCCATCGCGGCACCGACCTGGCCGATGTAGTAGGCGCCGCGGTCGCCGCGCTCGAACTGGTCCAGCAGCTGCTCGAAAGCACGTGCCACGAGGCGCGTGGCGAGCAGGCGGTCGTACGGCGAGGGCGAGCCGCCCTGCTGCATGTGGCCGAGGGCCTGGTGGCGCACGTCGTAGATTCCTTCGGACTCGGCGTTGAACACGTCGGCCAGGAACTCGCGGTCGTAGTACTGGGACGCCGACTCGTTGAGGAGCGTGAGGAACAGGCGTCGGCCGGACTTGAAGGAGGAGACCATCCGCTCGGCGTCCGCGGCGATCTGCTCGAGGGAGGGGGACTCCTCGTTGATGTACATGTACTCCGCGCCGCTGGACAGGGCGCTCATGAGGGTCAGGTAGCCGCAGCGCCGTCCCATCGTCTCGGCGATGAAGCAGCGCTTGGAGGCCGCCGCGCTCTCCTTGATGCGGTCGATCGCCCACGTCGCGTTGTTGATCGCCGTGTCCGTGCCGATCGCGAGCTCGCAGCCGGGCAGGTTGTTGTCGATCGAGGCGGGGATGAGCAGGATCGGGATCTGGAACGCCGGGTAGCGGTCCTTCTCCGAGGTGATCGCGTGAACGCCCAGGTAGGCGTTCATACCGCCGATGACGAGGAGCGCGTCGATCTGGTTGCGCTCGATGGCGCGTCCCAGCGCGTAGAACTGCTCGACCGGCGGGATGTCGCGCTTCGTACCGAGCTCGGCGCCGCCCTTGAAGGCCCATCCTTCCACGTCGGACCAGCTCAGTTCACGTACCCGATCATCGGCCAGGCCGCTCCACGAACCCTCCACGCCGAGCATCGTCCAGCCGCGAGCGATACCCAGGCGCACGGCCACGCGGGCCGCCGTGTTCATGCCGGGGGCCAGGCCGCCCGCGTGCAGGATCGCGACGCGCTGGGACTCGCCCGTCGGCTCGGGGGTGAGCTGCGGGGGCGTGGACAGGATCTGGTTGATGCCCACCATCGAGGAGAAGGACGAGCCTCGCGAGGCCTGGGCGGCCGCGTAGTCGCCGGCCGCGATCAGGTCCTTGACCGCGCGCGTGTCGTGGACGGCCTTCATGAGGGGGACGCGCGTGATGCGGTTGCGGCGCACGCCCAGGATGACGGGCTCGTCCTCGGCCGTGGAGGCGAGGATCTCCTGGACCGCGGCGTAGCCCAGCAGCGTGGACATCCAACGGTCGTACGCCGAGGGGGTACCGCCGCGCTGCACGTGGCCGAGGATCGTCACGCGCGCGTCCTCACCGGTGCGCTCCTGGATCGTGTCGGCGATCAGCTGGGTCGACAGCTCGTTGCCGTCGCGGTCGTGCGCGCCCTCTGCCACCAGGACGATGGACTCGCGGCGGCCGGCCTCACGGCCGAGGCGCAGGTGCTCAGCCAGGTCGTCCTGCCAGCCCGGACCCGCCGGGTCCTCGGGCGTAAACACGTAGTCGGCGCCGCCTGCGACAGCCGCCATCAGGGGCAGGTAGCCGCAGTGGCGTCCCATGACCTCAACGACGAACGTGCGCTGGTGCGAGGCCGCCGTGCTGGTCAGCTGGTCGATGGCATCCAGGATGCGGTGCAGCGCAGTGTCCGCACCAATCGTCATATCCGTGCCCACCATATCGTTATCGATCGAGCCGACGAGGCCGACGATGATGAGGGCGGGGTGGGCGGCCGCGGTCTCGGCCGAGATGACGCCCTCGGCGGCCAGCTCGGCGACGTGCTGCGCCCACTCGCCGCGGAACTCGTTCGTGCCCGACAGGGAACCGTCGCCACCGATCACCACGAGGTGATCGATGCCGTGCTCAAGCAGGTTCGCGGCCGCGCGGTGGCGACCCTCGTACGTGCGGAAGTCCGCGCTGCGGGCCGTGCCGATCACCGTGCCACCCTCGGCAAGGATCGAGGAGACGTCCGACCACTCCATCTTCTTAATGGAATCGCCGCCTGCGCAGGCTCCCTGCCAGCCTTCATAGATCGCGTAGGGCTGCGCGCCGCGCGCCACCGCCGTGCGCACAACGGCGCGAACGGCCGCGTTCATTCCCTGGGCGTCACCGCCCGACGTGAGGACACCGATACGAACTGTGCTCATTTTTCTGCCATCTTTCGTTGACGGAGCGGGCCGCGAAGCCCGGTGTGCCTATCGTGTCCCATTCTACGTGACTTGCGCCTCCACCACTAGGGCCTAACTCCCATTTACCGAGGAAACGACAAGCGCGCGCCCGCCGAAAGCGGCGGGCGCGCGCGAGCACATGGGCCGGAAACTAGGCGACCGTTTCGCTGCTATTGCGTGCAGCCGACTCCGCCAGCTCCTCGGGACTCACAACGCCCTCGACGGACACGCGGTCCAGGTAGACCATGCCGTCAAACGCCAACTCGCGAGCGTTCTCCGGGTCGCCCTCGTTGCCGATCGAACCGTGGGCCATACGGTCGACGATGAGCGCGATCGCACCATCGCCCGTCACGTTCGTGGCGGTGCCGAAGGAGTCCAGAGCAATGTAGGTGGCGATCATCAGCGCGACCTGCGCGTCGTTGAAGCCCAGCATCGAGCTCAGCAGGCCCGTGGCCGCCATGATGGCGCCGCCGGGGACGCCGGGGGCCGCGACCATCGTGATGCCCAGCATGAAGATGAAGCCCACCCACTGCAGGGAGGAAACCGTCAGGCCCTGCGTCAACACAATGGCGAACGCGAAAGAGAAGATCTTCGAGGTCGAGCCAGCCAGGTGGATCGTCGCGCACAGCGGAATCGTGAAGGACGCGACCGCGTCGGACACGCCGTTCTTCTTCGTCTGGCGCAGCGTCACCGGGATGGTGGCCGCCGACGACGACGTACCCAGAGCCGTCAGGTAAGCCGGCATCATCGTCACCAGCGCCTTGAAGGGGTTACGACGCGCGACAAGGCCCGCGAAGCAGAACTGGGTCAGCAGAATGACGACCTCGAGGACGAGGACCACGACGACGACGCGCAGCAGCGTACGAATAACCGAGGCGGCCTCGCCCGTGTAGGTCAGGTTCAGGAAGATACCGAAGATGTGCAGCGGCAGCAGCGGAATAATAATCGTCTCGATGAGGCGCGTAATGATGGCGCGGAACTCGATGAAGCCCTTACGCAGCACGCCGCGCGGCACCATCGACAGGCCCAAGCCCACCACGAAGGACAGGAGCAGCGCCGTCATCACCTGCAACGGCGCAGGCATCTCGATCGTAAAGTAGGACTCCAGGGCGCTGCCCGGCTCGGCAACATCAGCCAGCTGGGTGGACGCCAGGAGGCGCGGGAACAGGGACGCGCACACCAGGTAGGTCAGGAAGCCCGAGAACAGCGTCGACGCGTAGGCGATCGCCGTCGTAATACCCAGCCACTTACCCGCGCCGCGGCCCAGATCCGCGATCGCGGGGGTCACGAGGCCGATAATGATCAGCGGGATCGAGAAGGACAGGAACTGGCTGAAAATAGCCGAGAAGGTCGCAAAGATACGGCCAATCTCAACGGGAACCAGGTGGTTATCGCCGATACGGACGGATCCGAGGACGGTCGCGAGGACGATCGCAGCGATCACCCACACGAGGATTCCGGATTTACGCAGGAACGCGCGCATGTCTTTCACCTTGATATTAGGGATGATGGGTCACGCTTAGCATGCCCGAACTTTACGCATTCTTGAAGCGGTAGCCAGGATACGAGATAGATGCGGCGCAAATCACGTGGCCGACAGGGCGCGCCGACGAGGCCATCCACCCCTCGCGCGGGCCACACTCCGCGGATTTAACGCACCGCCAGCGTCGACACGAACGGCGCAAACCACCAAATAATCGCGGCAAGGATCACGTACACCGCGACATCCATGACACGCGCGCGCGACGCAAACCACGGGCGCCCCGGCGTCCACAAGCGCAGCGCCCCCATCCCGACGAGCACGCCGACCATCAGCATGACTGCACGGTGACGGTGATCCGTCACGGCCAGCGCTATCACGCCGAGCACCCCCACCGCGCTGAGGGCAGCCCCAAGCCACGCACCCACTCGTGCGCGCATGGTCTTCTCCTCGTCATTCACGCCCCCTACCCTAGCGCACGAGCGCACCCGACCATACGACCGCTCACATCTGCCCCTCCGCCCCCAGCCCCGGCCTCGTGCCGCACAGAACCAGCCCGGCCTCGTCCGAACGAAGGAATAGGACTCTCAGGGCGCGCGGGTTTATTATTAGTCCAAAGGTCCCTGAGACCAGCAACATATTTCTCGCATCAAAGGAGCATTCGAGTGTCCCGCTTTATTGTCGTTGCCCCCGGTTCATCGGAGGCAGCAGCCCTCGCCACCGACGAGCTGGCCCGCGTCCTCGGCGTCACCACGGTCGACGCCCTGGCCGGCACGGCGGCCACCGACGCCGCCCTGCGTCCCGCCTCCGCCCTGCCCGCCGTGGTCGAAGCCGTGCGCGCTGCCGGTGACGACGCGCTCATCTCCCCCGCCCGCGAGGCCTCGAACCGCGCCTTCGACCACGTCGCCTGGAACCTGAACCTCGCGGCCGCCACCCGCGCAGGCGTCGTCCTCGCCTTCGACGCCGAGGGCGCCAGCGCCGAACTCCTCGCCGAAGAGATCGCCGCAGCCCGCCTGCGCGCCGAGGCCGCCGTCGCTTCCGTCGTCGCCGTCATCCTGACCGGCGGCGCCCCCGCACTCGAAGCCGACGTGCCCGTCCTGACCCTGCCCCTCGGCGAGGACGCCGCCACCACCCTGCGCGCAACCGCCACCCCCACCGCCGTCACGCCTCTCGCCTTCCAGGCCGACCTCATCGAGCGCGCCCGCGCAAACCGCAAGCGCATCGTCCTGCCCGAACCCGACGATGACCGCGTCCTGCAGGCCGCCGCCCAGGTCCTCGCCGCCGGCATCGCCGACATCACCTTCGTGGGCGACGCCGACTACGTCGCCAAGCGCGCCGCCGAACTCGGCCTCGACCTGAGCGCCGCCCAGGTCGTCTCAACGGCCGACCCCGCCTACCTCGAGCGCTACGCCGAAGAGTTCGCGCGCCTGCGCGCCAAGAAGGGCGTCACCCTCGAACAGGCCCGCGAAAAGGTCACCGACGTGTCCTACTTCGGCACCATGATGGTCCACATGGGCGACGCCGACGGCATGGTCTCGGGCGCCGCCCACACGACCGCGCACACGATCGTCCCCTCCTTCCAGATCATCAAGACCGCACCCGGCGTCTCCGTCGTCTCCTCCATCTTCCTCATGGCCATGAAGGACCGCGTGTGGGCGTTCGGCGACTGCGCCGTCAACCCCAACCCCACGCCCGAGCAGCTCGCCGACATCGCCGTGACCTCCGCGCGCACCGCCGCCCAGTTCGGCGTCACCCCGCGCGTCGCCATGCTCTCCTACTCCACCGGCACCTCCGGATCCGGCCCCGACGTTGACGCCGTCGTCGAAGCCACCCGCCTCGCCCGCGAAAAGGCCCCCGAGCTGGCCATCGAAGGCCCCATCCAGTTCGACGCAGCCGTCGACGTGGCCGTCGCCTCCAAGAAGCTGCCCGGCTCCGACGTCGCCGGCAAGGCCACCGTCTTCGTCTTCCCCTCGCTGGAAGCCGGAAACATCGGCTACAAGGCCGTCCAGCGCTCCTCCGGCGCGCTCGCCGTCGGCCCGGTGCTGCAGGGCCTCAACAAGCCCGTCAACGACCTGTCGCGCGGCGCCCTCGTCGAAGACATCGTCAACACCGTCGCCCTGACCGCCGTCCAGGCCCAGGGCTGAACGGGAACGAGCCCCCGGGGTCCGGTTACCATTAAACGTAAACGGGCCCCGGCCTCGTCCTTTATCCCCCAACCCCACAACACGAAAGGCGAACGCGTGACCTCGTCCTCCGTTCTCGTCATTAACTCCGGTTCCTCCTCCATCAAGTACCAGCTCGTCGACCCCGAGACCGGCGACGCCATCGCCAAGGGCATCGTCGAGCGCATCGGTGACACCACCGGCCTCATCAAGCATGAGCACGGCGAGGCCGTCACCAAGGAAGAGCTCCCGGTTCCCGACCACACCGTCGGCATGCGTGAAGTCCTGCGCCTCTTCGACGCGGAGGGCCCGTCACTGGCTGATGCGAACGTCGTCGCCGTCGGCCACCGCATCGTTCAGGGCGGCCGCTACTTCGACGGCCCGGCCCTCATCACCGACGAGGTCCGCAACCTGATCGAAGAACTGTGCCCGCTGGCTCCGCTGCACAACCCCGCCCACCTCAAGGGCATCGACGTGGCGCGTGAGCTCATGCCCGACGTCCCCCACGTCGCCGTCTTCGACACCGCGTTCTTCCAGCAGCTGCCCGACAAGGCCGCCCTGTACGCCCTCGAGACCGAGACCGCCGAGAAGTACTCGGTGCGTCGCTACGGCGCCCACGGCACCTCCCACCAGTTCGTCTCCCAGGAAATCTCCACAATGCTGGGCCGCGACGACCTCAAGCAGATCGTCTTGCACCTGGGCAACGGCGCATCCGCCTCCGCCGTCAAGAACGGCAAGCCGATCGACACCTCCATGGGCCTGACCCCCCTCGAGGGCCTCATGATGGGCACCCGCACCGGCGACATCGACCCCGCCGTCGTGTTCCACCTGCAGCGCGTCGCCGGCATGACCGTCGACGAGGTCGACACCCTCTTCAACAAGAAGTCCGGCATGAAGGGCATGACCGGCGAGTCCGACATGCGCTCCGTGTGGGAGGTCATCAACAACACCTCCGACCCCGAGGCCGCCAAGCGCGCCCGTACCGCCATGGACGTGTACATCAACCGCCTGCTGAAGTACGTGGGTTCCTACGCCGCTGAGCTCGGCGGCCTGGACGTCATCACCTTCACCGCCGGCATCGGCGAGAACGACGACGACGTGCGCCGCGAGCTGGCCGAGGCCCTCGCCCCCTTCGGCGTCAAGATCGACGTCGAGGCCAACAAGGGCCGCATCAAGGAGCCGCGCATCGTGTCCGCTCCCGACTCGACCGTCACCCTCATCGTCTACCCGACCAACGAGGAGCTGGCGATCGCCCGCCAGGCACTGACCTTCGCCTGATCGGTTTTTCCGCACGAGGCCGGGGTTCCCACGTGGGTCCCCGGCCTCGAGCGTATCCTGAGAGAGTAGTCATCTCGAGGAGGGCCTCATGAACAGCGACGTTTCTACCCTGGCGGACTGGATTGCTGCTTCCCCGTCGACCGTTTTTTTCGGCGGAGCAGGCGTCTCGACCGAGTCCGGGATCCCCGATTTTCGCGGGGCGAACGGCTTCTACTTCCAGGAACGCGAGATCCCCCTCGAAACGGTCCTGAGCATTGACTTTTTCACCCAGCACCCCGAGGCGTACTGGGAGTGGTTCCACGAGATCTACCGCCCCGTGGAACCCAACGGCGCGCACATGACCCTGGCCGCGTTGGAGGGTGCCGGGCTCCTCGATGCTGTCATCACGCAGAACATTGACGGCCTGCACCAGCGGGCCGGATCCCGCTCCGTGTGGGAGCTGCACGGCAACTGGGAGCGCCTCGTGTGCACGGCATGCGGGTCCGTCGCAGCGTTGCGCGATGCCGTCACCGTCGACGGGGACCCGGTGCCCGCGTGCCCGTTGTGCGGAGGACAGATGCGCCCGGACATCGTCATGTACGGCGAATCCCTCGACGAGGCCGTCATCGAGGCCGCCGTGTCAGCCATCGCGCGAGCGTCCACACTGATCGTGGCTGGCACGTCCCTCGTGGTGTACCCGGCAGCTGGCCTCATCAACTACTTCTCCGGGGACCATCTGGTGCTCATGAACGCCACCCCGACCTCGGCCGATGCCCGCGCCGACCTGATCGTCCGCGACCCGGTCGCCCGCACGTTCGACCAGGTTATGGCCGAGTTGCGCGAGGAGGGCGTCGTATCTGCGTAGGAGTGTCATGCACGGGTTCTAGAGCACTGCGCTATAGCCCACTTGCGCGCGCCACCGTGAGCATTCCAGCCCTCGCCACTTCCATCCGCTCCTTCTCCTCAGGGCTTAATCTCTGGCTGATCGACATCGCGAGCGCGGGACGCTCTCTTGCGAAGATGTCGGAGTTATGGAGGTTCCGTACCCCTCCCCGGGAGTGCGACAGGTACAGTTTTGACTCGATCGTCGGTTTCCTCCGCATCAGCTCCTCGAAGGCTGTTGGAACCCAGTCGAACGAACTGCCTTCAAGGAGCTGGTATTCGAAGGCGCGCCGCACGGCCGCCGCGACCCAGTCGGCAAATTGAACGTTTGCACTGAGCTTCGAATCGACATGCATTGTTGATTCGATAAGCCGTCGCATTTCACCATGGTCAGGATCTGCTGTGCGGTTAAAAACATGGGCATACGAGTTCTGCACTTGAACGACACGTTCTTTCTCGTTCTCGGTGTCCATGATGACGATCAGGTCTTCATCCTGACTCTCCGCGAACGTGCACAGTCTGTTGAGAGCTTGATAAAGGCATTTCCACTTAAACTCAAGGAGCCCCTGCTTTTGGGCCCGAGAGTCTTTCCCCCACCGTTCCGTAGCAGTGCCCAGCGGCTTCTCTTCCCCGTAGAAAAACAAACGTCCCCCACGGGAGCAGAGAAAACGCACGAGCTCTCGAAAGCCTTCGATCGGGCGCCGATAGCTTTCCCACGCCACTGGGGTGAAGATATCCGATCCCTTCCTCTCCCAGGTTCCTCCCGTCGCATTCGACGGGATCAGGTGGGCGAAGAGTCTCCTTTTCTTCTCAGTGAAGCATTGCGACATCGCTCGCACCTGATCACTCGAGATTACGAAGCCAGCGTAGCCGAAAGCCGGCGATCCGTTGTAGTTCTTATGCCCCTTACTAACAAACGCTCCCGCCTCGGCGACCTCGTCAAGATAAGCAACCAGCATCTGGCCTCTTCTGCTAGGTAGACGGAAACCCACGCCACAAGGGCGTGGGTCTTCGATGTGGCACTCTGAGCAATCGCCCCGTTACCGATCTCTATACTACACAGGTAGACACGCTGTGTCCACTGTGAGCCGCTGGAGTCCCTCGTGTTACAAACAAAATTTGACTGGAATGGGAACACCCCTATGCGAGCCCCGCGGGGTCAACGAGGGACAGGGCGCGCGGAGCGCGCGAAATCCGCACGCTTTGGCCCCACGTGAGGGTCAGGCGGTCTGACTCCATGCCGTCGCCGAAGAGCACGAGGGATTCGGAGCCAACGACGAGGCTGAGATCCTCACCGTCGTCCAGGAGGCCCTCGGTGTGCTCGACTCCGGTGTAGGGCGAGGGCCAGGCCTCGCGCACGAACCACGCGAGCGAGCGCGAGGTCGGGGCGGGCAGCTCCCCCATATGGCGGCCTCGCTTGAGGGAGGCGCCCCACCCGGTCGCCCCGGTTCCCGTGGAGACGACGACCCCGGAGGAGGATTGACGCTCGACTGTAGAGCCCACGGACAGCTCGTAGCGGGCGCTCTGGTGACTGTGATGCCCAATAAAAACCTCGTTGAGGGCCGTGAGCGTGCGCGAGTCGTCAGCGCTCGCGCGCACCATCGTCAGCTGATCCACCCGCAGGTCCGCGCCCGCGTCGATGCGACCGAGGGCGGCGACCCCCTGGTCGGGCGTGCATCGCACGAGGACACCGGCGTTGGACTGGGGCACCGAGTTGATGCCGACCACGGTCTGGTCGCCCGCATACTTGGAGACGTTGGCGACCAGACCGTCAGGTCCCACGACGACAATGACGTCCTCGGGGGCGAAGAGAAAACGCGACAGGCAGTCGCGCTCCACGTCGGCGCTCGCCCACCCGTCCGGGATGCCCGCCCGCACGTGGGCCAACGCGGCCGTGTGCGCGTCATGAGCACGTTCGACGGACTCCAGGGTGCGCCCACGGCTGCGCAGGACGAATTCGACCTGGCCGCGCGTGGAGTAGCGGTCCATGAGCTCGTCGAACTCGGTGGGGCGTCGGACGATGACGGCGCGGCGACGCATGGTTACTTGCCTTCCTTCGCGTGACCGGTGAACGCCGACACGAGGTCACTCAGCACGTCGGCGGTAATGGTGATGTTTCCGAAGGACGGCATGTTCTTGGCCATTTCCTTCAGGGCGAGGGCGCGCGCCACTTCGGGTCCAGCCTCAGCGAGGGCCTGGATGTAGGCCGCGTCGTTGGCGGTGCGTGCGCGGCCCGCGGTGTTCCAGTCAATCTCGTATGCCTTGGCCTTCTCCGTGATGCGGCGGGCTTCCGATTCGACGGCGATCGCGTCCGCGGCGGCCTTCTCCTCGGCTTCGCGACGCGCGTTGTGGCCTTCCTGATCGACCAGGTCGGCGCGCTTGCGGGCCAGGTCAAGCTTGGATTGGATCTCGTTTTCAGAGATCTGGGATTCGCGCTCGACGGCGAGTGCGCGGCGCTCGTAGAGGGCGCGGTCGGCCTCGGCCTGAAGCTGCTCGAGAAGCGGGGCGCGCAGGGAGGATTCGACTCCCTCGTCCGGGCGCAGACTGAGGAGGCGCGCGTCGACGACGGCGACGCCGGTGACGCGCAGCTGCTCGTCCGCCGCGAAAGCCTGGGTCAGCACGCGGCCGACCCGTTCAAGGGATCCGGTGATGGCGTCGGTCAGCGTCATCTCCCCAATCGCCGAGGCGAGGGCGGAGAAAGCGATGCGGGTGACGGTTTCGTCTATCTGCCACAGGCCCTGGGCGTCCGCCCCGGCCTCGCGCGGGTAGAGCCCGAAGTCGTAGTGAGCGGCGGCGGCCTCGGCGTCCTCGATGTGGTAGGTGATGGCGACCTGCGCGTTGATGTTTTGCTGGTCGGAGGTCGTCGCCTGGACGAGGAAGCTGTGGGCGCGGTTGGCGGTGGGGACTTCCGCGAGCGCGCAGCGTCCGGCTCGCAGCCAGAAGGACTGGCCGACGCCGGATCGGATGGTGCGTCCGGCGCGGATCTGGACGACGTGGTCGCCGGCTCCGCCCTGGTAGCGGATGAGGAAGGGGTGGTGGTGGATGGTTCCCATGATGGCTCCTTGGTTGGTGACCCATTTGTTTGTGTCAGAATGACGATAACTCCGAAAGGCATTTAATGTCAACTCGACGTAAATAGGGTAGGATGACACCATGACACAGCCCCTCACCGTTCCCATTGCCGTCGACATCGTCGCCCTGACGGTCATCGACCACACGCTTCACGCCCTCGTCGTGCGTCGCGGCATCGAGCCCTTTAAGGACCACCTGGCCCTGCCCGGCGGCTTCCTGCGCGAGGGAGAACAAACCGATGAGGCCGCAGCGCGCGAACTGGAGGAAGAAACCGGCATCACGCCCCCCGGACACCTCGAACAGCTGCGCACCTACGGGCCGCAGGGACGAGACCCCCGAGGGCCGGTCCTCTCGGTCGCCTACCTCCTCCTCGCCCCATCTTTTGCGTCGGCCCGCGCGGGAGGCGACGCCTCGGGAGCGCTCTGGCACCCCGTCGACGCCCTCCTCACCCCCGACTCGCCTCTCGCCTTCGACCACGCGAGCATCCTCGCCGACGGCGTCGAGCGCGCTCGCTCCAAGATCGAATACTCCCCCCTGGCCACGTCCTTCTGCGGCCCCGAATTCACGATCACCCAGCTGCGCACGACGTACGAGGCCATCTGGGGTTCGGCGCTCGACCCGCGCAACTTCCACCGCAAGGCAACGAAGACAGCTTCCTTCATCGAGCCGACGGGCGGCACCGTGCGCGAAGGGGCAGGTCGCCCGGCTGCCCTCTACCGCCTCGTCCCCGGCGTCGACGACACCGCCTTCGTCCTCGATCCACCCCTGCGCCGCCCGCCCGCCCCGGCCTCGTCACCACAGAGCACGAGCGCGCAGAGTACGCAAGAATAAGCCCGGTACCAAAGGAGAACGATGAACTTCCATTCCCTCTACGATCAGGGCTTCGCGCGCGTCGCCGCCGTGACCCTGCCCGTGCACCCCGCCCGTCCCTTCGAGAACGCGCGCGAAATCATCGACGCCGCCCGCCAGCTCGATGCGCGCGGCGTCGCCATGGGCGTCTTCCCCGAACTGTGCGTCTCTGGTTACGCCATCGACGACCTCCTCCTGCAGGACCTGCTCCTCGACAACGTCGAGAAGGCCCTGGCCACCATCGTCGAGGCCAGCGCCGACCTGCTCCCCCTCCTCGTCGTCGGCGCTCCCCTGCGCAAGAACAACGCCCTGTACAACTGCGCGGTCGCCATCCACCGCGGACGCGTCCTCGCGATCGTCCCCAAATCGCATCTGCCTAACTACCGCGAGTTCTACGAGAAGCGCCACTTCGTCACCATGCCCCCGCGCGCCTGCGAGCGTATCGAAGTGCCGTGGGGCGGCGTCGAAGAATTCAGCGGCTGCCCCGTGTGGGTCCCCTTCGGCCCAGTCCTCCTGTCCGCCGACGACGTGCCCGGCTTGACCGTCGGCATCGAAGTCTGCGAGGACATGTGGGTCCCCGTCCCCCCGTCGACGGAGCTGGCGCTCGCGGGCGCAACCGTCCTGGCGAACCTGTCCGCCTCCCCGATTACCGTCGGGCGCGGCGCGGATCGTGAGCTCATGGTGCGCTCGATCTCCTCACGCTGCTGCGCGGCCTACGTCTACACCGCAGCCGGCATGGGCGAGTCCAGCACGGACCTCGCGTGGGATGGCGAAACCATGATTTACGAGGCCGGGGAACGCCTCGCGATCGGCGAGCGCTTCCAGGAGGGCGCGCACATCACGATCGCCGACGTGGACCTGGAGCGACTGCGCACCGAGCGCAAGCGCCAGAACTCGTTCACGGACAACGCGCAGCGCTACTTCGCGGGCGACGAGCGCATGGCCCCGCAGGAGGTCGAGTTCACGCTCGACCCGCCGCGCACCGACCTGGGCCTCGAGCGCTCCGTCAACCGCTTCCCCTTCGTCCCCAACGACCCGACCCGCCTGGAGCAGGACTGCTACGAGGCCTACAACATTCAGGTGGCGGGCCTCGTGCAGCGCCTGCGTGCGATCGGCAACCCGAAGATCGTCATCGGCGTCTCGGGCGGCCTGGATTCGACGCACGCGCTGGTCGTGGCCGCCCACGCGATGGACCTGCTGAGCCGTCCGCGCACGGACATCCTGTGCTACACGCTGCCCGGCTTCGCCACGTCCGAGCGCACGAAGACGAACGCGACCCGCCTGTGCGAGTACCTCGGCACCTCCTTCCAGGAGATCGACATCCAACCGGCGGCCTCGCAGATGCTCGCCGACATCGGTCACCCCTACGGCGAGGGTGAGGCCACCTACGACGTGACCTTCGAGAACGTCCAGGCGGGCCTGCGCACCGACTACCTGTTCCGCCTCGCCAACCACCTGGGCGGCATCGTCCTGGGCACGGGCGACCTGTCCGAGCTGGCGCTGGGCTGGTGCACATACGGCGTGGGCGACCAGATGAGCCACTACGCGGTCAACACGGGCGTGCCCAAGACCCTCATGCAGCACCTGATCCGCTGGGTCGTGGCTTCCAAGCAATTCGACGAGCGCGTCGGCGAGGTTCTCCTGTCGATCCTGCACACCGAGATCTCCCCGGAGCTGGTTCCCGCCAAGCCGGGCGAGAAGATGCAGTCCACGCAGGACAAGATCGGCCCCTACAACCTGCAGGACTTCACGCTCTACTACGTGCTGCGTCGCGGCGCACGCCCCTCGAAGATCGCGTTCCTGGCCGAAAAGGCCTGGTCGGACGCGTTCACGGGCTCCTGGCCGCTCGGCTTCCCCGAGGAGGACAAGGTCGCGTACTCGCTGGACGAGATCGTTAAGTGGGAGCGCCTGTTCCTGTGGCGTTTCTTCAGCCAGCAGTTCAAGCGCAGCGCCCTGCCCAACGGTCCGAAGGTCATGGCCGGCGGCTCCCTGTCCCCGCGCGGGGATTGGCGCATGCCCTCGGACGTGTCGGGCGCGGATTGGGTCGCCGAACTCGACGAGGCCGTGAAGGGCCTGGTCGACTGACCTGACGTTTCGCTCGGGAACCCAAGCTGTTCTCTGAGGGGCGGTGCTCACGCGAGCATCGCCCCTTGGCATACGCGCAGCGGTCATTTCCGGGCCTCATCAGGCCATACACCCCCTGCACCTCACCCTCAAAACTATGCAGGCATTCACACGCACGAGGCTCAAAACTACTGTATGGCTGCTTTGGCAGTTAGGTAAGCCTTGCTTTTCCTCTTTCAGCCTCAGCACAGTTACCCTCTACGGAGAAATGATGTCTCGTACGACCACCTCCCTGGCCGCCATCGCCGCCATCGCCGCCCTCGGGCTGGCCGCATGCTCTTCCGGCACCACCACTTCTTCCTCCCAGTCCTCCGCTTTGCCGAGCGAGACCACGCAGGCCACCCAGGCCTCGTCCGTGAGCATCGAAGCGAACGACGGCACGGTCGAGATTAAGCTGCCCGTCACCCGCGCAGCCTCCCTCGACAACCGCACCTTCGAGGTCCTCGCGCAGTGGGACGTTCCGCTCGTCGCGGTCCCCAAGAAGCTGATCCCCTCCACCGTCACCGCGTACAACGGCGATGACATCGCCGACGTGGGCATACACCGCGACCCCAACCTGGAGGCCCTGGTCGCCGCCGAACCCGACCTCATCATCTCCGGTCAGCGCTTCTCCAAGTTCGACGCGCAGATCAAGGAACTCGCACCCGACGTCCCACTCATCAACCTGGAGCCGCGCGAGGGCCAGCCCTTCGACCAGGAGCTCATCCGCGAGGTCACCGACCTGGGTGAGATCTTCGGCAAGCAGGACGAGGCGAAGAAGCTCGTCGACGACTTCAACGCCTCGATCGAGCGCGCGAAGAAGGCCTACGACGGCTCCTCGACCGTCATGGCGGTGGATGTCTCCGGCGGCAACATCGGCTACGTGGCGCCCGGCAAGGGCCGCACGTGGGGCCCGGTCTTCGACCTTCTCGGCCTGAAGCCCGCCCTCGAGGTCGAGGGTTCGACCGACTCGCACACCGGAGACGACATCTCCGTCGAGGCGATTGCCGAGGCCAACCCGGCATGGATCTTCGTCCTCGACCGTGACGCCGCCATCACCAAGGATGGCTCCAACACGCCGGCCGAGACCGTCATCAACGGCAACGCCGCCCTGCAGAACGTCGCTGCGCTGCAAAGCAAGCATGTTGTGTACGCGCCGAATGACACGTACACCAACGAGTCCATCATCACCTACACGGAGATCTTCAACTCCATCGCGGACGCCTTCGAAGCCGCGAAGAAGTGACCCGCTGACACGCAAGCGGGTGCCGCCCAACGGGCGGCACCCGCACCCCGTTTTCCTATGACGCACTCTCCCACCACCGCCACGCCCGCGGACGCCGCACTCGAGCGCGAGGCCGCCCCGGCCTCGTCGAAGCGTCACCCCCTGGCGCTCGCCCTGGCTACGCTCGCCGTGGCTGCGCTCCTCGTCCTGTCGCTGTCCACCGGCGAATACTCGATCCTCTCCCAGGACGATGGCTGGCAGATTTTCCTCGCCGTGCGCGTCCCCCGCACGATCGCACTCGTCCTGTCGGGTGCCGCGATGTCGATGAGCGGCCTCGTCATGCAGCTGGTCACCCAGAACCGCTTCGCCGAGCGCTCCACGACGGGCACGACCGAGTGGGCGGGGCTGGGCCTGCTCGTCATCATGATCGTGTGGCCGGGCGCCCCGATCCTCGTGCGCATGACCTGCGCGATTATCTTCGCGTTCGTCGGAACCATGGTCTTCTTCGCCCTGCTGCGCCGCGTCTCCCTGCGCTCCTCGCTGCTCGTGCCCATCATGGGCATGATGCTCGGCGCGGTCGTCTCCGCAATTTCGACGTTCCTGGCCCTCGAGACGAACACCCTGCAGAGCGTGTCGGTGTGGTTCCAGGGGTCTTTCACGTCGGTCTACGAGGGCCAGTACGAGGTCCTGTGGATCGTCGCCATCGTCGTCGCAATTGTGTTCGTCATGGCAGACCGACTCACCGCCGTCTCCCTGGGCGAAGACATCGCGGTGTCGCTTGGCGTCAACTATCACCGCATGATCCTGATCGCGACGGGACTCGTGGCCGTGGCCACCGGCGTCGTCACCGTGGTCGTCGGATCGCTTCCCTTCCTGGGCCTCATCGTCCCCAACCTCGTGTCCCTGTCCATGGGTGACAACCTGCGCACGAACCTGCCGTGGGTGTGCCTGGCGGGCATCTCCCTGGTCACGGTCACGGACCTGCTCGCACGCACGATCATCTCCCCCTTCGAAATGCCCGTCTCGGTCATCCTGGGTGTCCTCGGCGCCTTTGTTTTCATTGCGCTCGTCCTGCGCCAGGCCAGGAAAGGGGCCACCCTATGAGCACCCTGCCCTCCACCGCGGGCCCCGAGGCTGTCCCCGCTTCCCCGGCCCCGGCCTCGTCCGCGCGCACGAAGCGCCCTGCCCGGCGTACCGGCGCCTTCACCTCCCCGACAGCCAAGCGCCGCTGGTGGATCCTCTTCGGGCTCGTGTGTGCGGTCGCGATCCTCGCCTGCATCGGCCTCATCGCATGGAAGAATCCCGCGCAATTCGGCACCCCCGTGTTCTGGAGGCTCGCCCGCAGGCGCGCCTTCGCGGTCCTCGCGATCGCCATCGTGGCGGTGTGCCTGGGCATGGCGACGGTCGCCTTCCAGACGGTGGCGAACAACCGCATCATCACGCCCTCAATCCTCGGGTTTGAGTCCCTGTACCGGGCGATCCACACCTCGACGATCTTCTTCCTGGGCGTCGCCGGCCTCAACGCGTCGGCGACCGTCGGGAACTTCGTCGGGCAGCTCGCGCTCATGATCGCCCTGACGCTCGCGCTGTACTCATGGCTGCTCACCTCGCAGCGGGCCTCGATGCACGCGATGCTCCTCATCGGCGTCATGCTGGGCGCGGGCCTCGGGTCGATCTCGACGTTCATGCAGCGCCTCCTCACGCCCTCGGAGTTCGACGTGCTCACCGCGCGCCTTTTCGGCTCAATCGCAAACTCCCAGAAGGAGTACTTCCCGATCGCGGTCCCGCTCGTCGCGGTTGCGGCGATCGCCCTCGTCGCGCTCACCCGTCGGCTGTCGGTGCTCTCCCTCGGGCGCGAGACGGCCACCAACCTGGGCCTGAACCACCGGCGCACGTCCGTGCTCGTCCTCGTCCTGGTGTCGATCCTCATGGCCACGTCAACCGCGCTCGTGGGTCCCATGACGTTCCTCGGGTTCCTGGTGGCCACGCTGGCCTACCAGTTCTCGGACACGCACGATCACCGCTACATTTTCGCGATGTCCGTCGCCCTGGGCGCCGCGATCCTCGCCAGCGCGTATTTCATCATGAATCACGTGTTCAACACGCAGGGGGTCGTCTCCATCATCATCGAGTTCGTCGGCGGACTCGCGTTCATCGTCACTATTTTGCGGAAGGGCCGCCTGTGATCTCCATCGATTCCGTCGTCAAGCAATACTCGCCGTCCGTGCGCATCGGCGCGGTCTCCCTCGACATCCCCACGGGCGGCATCACGGCGCTCGTGGGCCCCAACGGCGCGGGCAAGTCCACGATCCTCACCATGATCGGGCGCCTCCTGGGCATCGACGAAGGCACGATCGAGGTCGGCGGCCTCAACGTGGCCACGACCAAGTCCGCCGAGCTGGCGCGCACCCTGTCGATCCTGCGCCAGGAAAACCACTTCATTTCGCGCCTCACGGTGCGCCAGCTGGTGGGTTTCGGACGCTTCCCCCACTCGAAGGGACGCCTGAGCGCGCAGGATGAGGCGATCATCGACCGCTACATCGGTTTCCTCGACCTGGAGGAGCTCGAAGGGCGCTACCTGGACCAGCTCTCGGGCGGCCAGCGTCAGCGCGCCTACGTCGCCATGGTGCTCGCCCAGGAGACCGAGTACGTCCTGCTGGACGAGCCCCTCAACAACCTGGATATCGCGCGCAGCGTCGAGATGATGCGCATGCTGGAGCGGGCGGCCCGCGAGTTTTCGCGCACAATCGTCATCGTCCTGCACGACATCAACTTCGCGGCGCGCTACGCCTCGCAGATCTGCGCGCTCAAGGACGGGACGGTCGCGTTCATGGGCACCCCGGAGGAGGTCATGCGCGACGAGATCCTCACCGACATCTTCGACACCCCCGTTACCGTCGTTCCCGGCCCCCGCGGCCCGATCGCCTGTTACTTCTAAGCGAGGCCGGTTCGCGCTTTTCTCGGAGGCCGCCGTTTCCGCCGCCGCTGTCCGCCCGCCTCAGCGGCGACGAGGCCGGGGCCGGGTAGAATGGTCGCGCGGCCCCTCGTGAAACGGCCGTGAAACGCTCGTCTTTCAAGGGGTTCCCGTGCACGTCGGACTGATCGCCGTCTTCCTGCTTCTCGCTCTCGCTCTCATCACGGGCGGCCTCTACCTCTTCATGTCCGGGCTGACCGCACGCGCCGACAGGTGCCGCCCGCCCCTGGGGCTGCGCCTTCAGGGCGTCGAGCCGGGTTCGCAGGAATGGGAGCGCGCGCATCGCGCCGCCTGGCCCATCCTCTTTGGCGGTGGCGTCCTGGGCACCGCCCACGGCATCGCCCTGGCTGCCACGACCCTCATGGACGCGCGCGTCTCCGTGCCCATCGTCTTCATCATCTCGGGGCTCATCGTCGAGGTCGGCCTCTGGCTAGTCGCCAAGGGCGCCGGCAAGGCGTCGCTGACGTAACCCTCCGCGGGGCGCCGCTGCCCCGCCCGCCTGCCGCGGATACGACAAACGGGCCCCGGCCTCGTGCATCACCTCACGAGGACGGGGCCCGCCGCACAGTGTCGGAGCCTCAGGCCTTGAGGCGCTCGCGGCGATCGAGCATGTACAGGGCCAGCTTCGAGGGCTCGAGGGCGCGCACGGCGTGCGGCAGGCGCGTGCCGAAGTGGATGACGTCACCGGGCTTGAGAACGACGGTGCGCCCGTCAGCCTCGATTTCGAGGGCCCCCTCGAGCGTGTGTAGGATGACGGGCATCGCGGCGGTGTGCTCGCTGAGGATCTCGCCCTTATCGAAGCTGAAGAGGACCAGGCGCACACCCTCAGCGTGCATGACGGTGCGCGACACCGTGGCTTCCTCGTTGACCTGGATCATCGAGGCGATGTCCTGCAAGTCCGTCATGATGGGCGTGGGGGCCTCGGTGTTCGAATCGAGGGACAGGCTCATTGGCTCTCCTGGGGTTTGCGCGCGACGATGGCGACGCCGCACAGGTGTCGATCATATTTTTTAAACGTGCGCGCCATCGTCGTGACGCGTTCACGCAGGTCTTTGTCCCGCGCGACGTTGCGCATGATGCGCAGGGCTCCGCGCACGCCCTCGTCCGCGATCATGCGGCCGGGCTTGAGGAGGGCCATCGGCGCGATCCGAGTCTCTTCGACGACGAGGCCGACCTCCTCGAGCGCGCGCCTCCAGTCCGCGACCGTGAGGGGTCGTGCGTTGACGTTGATGGCACGGGCGAGGGCGCGGCGAATCTCGGTAGCGGGTTCTTCCCCGATGGAGTCGGGGCGCATCGCCAGCTCGTGGATGACGTATCGGCCGCCGGGGCGCAGGATGCGCGCGGCCTCGCTCATGATGGCGCGCTTGGCCTTCTCCCCCTGCATGGAGAGCATCGCTTCGCCGACGACGACGTCCGCGCTCTCATCCGGCAGGCCAGTCTGCGCAGCATCAGCATTCACGCAGCGCCCCACGCCCGAGGCGATGGCGTCCACGCGCGCGGAGGCGTTCGGATCGCGTTCCACGCCGACGTAGGAGGCGGGGCCCACCCCGATGATCGCCGAGGCCGTGACGCCCAGGCCGGGTGCGAACTCGACAACATCGGAACCGGGCAGAACTGCGCGCTTGAGGGCCCACGTGCTGAGCGCGAGTCCTCCGGGCCGCAGGACCGTCTTTCCGGCGCGCGCGAGGACCCAGTGTCCGGGCGCCTTCTCGACGGGCCGATCGGCGAAGGGCAGGGCCTCCGTCGGCGATTCACTGTGAGTTGCCATATACGCAAGTATAGCGTTATCTATTTACTTACGCAGGGCTTGACCGCAGAAAATGCGCCGACGGAGGGCCTCGCCGCTTCTACAGGCCGATAATCTCGGCGAAAGCAGCCTTAATTGCCTCGAGGCGCTCGCGCGCCTGGCCCCAGGGCAGCGGCTCCCCGTCTACGACCGGCAGGATCACCTCGAGGTAGCACTTGAGCTTGGGCTCGGTGCCCGAGGGGCGCGCGATGACGCGATCCTCGGCCTCGGTGAGCACGAGGACGCCGTCCGTGGGCGGCAGACCGCGGTATCCCTGCGCCAGGTCCGAGACCTCGACGACGGGAGAGCCTGCAAGGACGCTCGGCGGCTGAGCGCGCAGGCGCGCCATACCGCTGGCGATCTGCTCGATGTCGTCGACGCGGAAGGTCAGCGGCGAACTCACGTGCAGGCCGTGCAGGCGGGCCAGGCGCTCCAGCTCGTCCCACACGCTGCGCCCCTGCGTCTTCAGCGAGGCCACGAGGGAGGCGGCGACGACCGAGGTCGCGATACCGTCCTTGTCGCGCACGTGGGCAGGGTCCGGGCAAAAGCCGATGGCCTCCTCGTAGCCGAATCCAAGGCCGGGGGCGCGTGCGATCCACTTAAAGCCGGTGAGCGTCGTGTGGTGCTCGAGGCCGTGAGCGCGGGCGATCCGCGAGAGCAGGCGCGAGGACACGATCGAGTTCGCGAGCGAGCCCGTCAGGCCCCGCAAGGCCAGGAACTCGCCGATCAGTGAGCCGATCTGATCGCCGCTGAGCGGGCTCCACCCCGTCTGCGAGGCCGGATCGGGAACCGCGAGCGCGCAGCGGTCCGCATCGGGATCGACCGCGATGATGAGGTCTGCCCCCTGCTCGCGGGCCTGCTCGATCGCCATGTCGAGCGCGCCAGCCTCTTCGGGGTTGGGGAAGGGGACGGTCGGGAAGTCGGGGTCGGGATCGGCCTGGGCCGCCACGAGGGAGACGTTGGTGAAGCCGGCCTCGGCCAGGACGCGCGAGGTGATCGCGGCGCCCACGCCATGCATGGCGGTTAGGACGATGCGCAGGTTCTCGCGCGCCGAGCCGTCGCCCGAGGCCAGGGCGGACGCGCAGGCCACGTATTCCTCACGCGGGTCCACGGCCTCGATGAGGTCGTCGTTCATCGGGACCTCATCTGCGGGCGGCGCGGCCTCAATGGCGGCCGCGATCTCGGCGTCAAAAGGCGGGACGATCTGGACGCCGCGCCCGTCGCCCTGGACGACGCTGCCGCCGAGGTACACCTTGTAGCCGTTGTCGGGGGCGGGGTTATGCGAGGCGGTCACCATGACACCCGCGTCCGCGTCGAAGTGCAGCATCGAGAAGGAGGTCAGCGGCGTCGGGTTGGCCTGGGGCAGGGCGAGGACACGCACCCCCGCGGCCGAAGCGACGCGGCAGGCGGCCGTGGCGAACTCGGAGGACCCGTAGCGGGCGTCGCAGCCGACGACCAGCGTGGGAGTGCCGGTTGCGTGGCGCTTGACGACCTCGCACAGGCCGGCGGTCGCGCGGATGACAACCGCGAGGTTCATGCGGGACTCGCCCGGGCCGACCACGCCTCGCAGGCCGGCGGTGCCGAACTGGAGGGGGCCGTTCATGGCCGCACTCACGCGGTCCGCCGCCTCCTCGTCGCCGCGCTCCGCGGCCTCAATGTCGGCGCTCAGGGCCGAGGCCGTGGCGGGGTCCGGGTCGTGGCTCGCCCACTGGCGGGCGCGCTCGAGCAGCTCCATCGTCTCAGTCCTCCAGTCCTGCCAGGATGGCCGTCGTCGCGGAGACCCCCAGGCGGGAGGCTCCGGCCTCGATCATGGCCAGGGCGGTCTCGGCGTCGCGGATGCCGCCCGAGGCCTTGACCCCCAGGGCGTCGCCGACCGTGGCGCGCATGAGGGCGACAGCGTGGGTCGAGGCACCACCCGCGGGGTGGAAGCCCGTCGAGGTCTTCACGAAGTCAGCACCCGCAGCCATCGAAGCCGTGCACGCGGCGACGATCTCGTCGTCGGTAAGCGCAGCCGACTCGATGATGACCTTGAGGATGCGCGGGGCGGGGACGACGCGACGCACGGCCGCGATCTCCTCCTCGAGCTCATGGAGGCGCGCGTCCTTCACCAGCTCGATGTTGATGACCATGTCGATCTCATCCGCACCGTCGGCGACCGCCTGGGCGGCCTCGAAGGCCTTTACCTGAGGCTTGACCGCGCCCGAGGGGAAACCGACCACACAGGCGACCTTCAGGCCCTCGGGAACATCCAGGGGCAGCATCGAGGGGGACACGCACACCGAGAAGGTACCTGCGGCGGCGCCCTCCTCGACGATGCGCGCCACGTCCGCCTGGGTGGCCTCGGGCTTGAGGATCGTGTGGTCGATCATGGCGGCCACGTCACGCTTCTTCATGGAACTTCTTTCTTGTCGCATCACAGCTGGGCCAGGGGCAGGGCCAGCTCCATCATGGTGGTAAAGGAGGTCTGACGCGCCTGCGCATCCGTGGCCTCACCCGTCACCAGGGAATCCGAAACCGTAAAGATACCCACGGCCTCGACGCCCGCGTGGGCGGCGGTCGCGTACAGGCCGGCGGACTCCATCTCGACCGCGAGCACGCCCATGCGCTGCCAGGCCTCATTGAAGGTCGGATTCGCGTTGTAGAACGTGTCAGAGGAGAGGATGTTACCCACGTGGATCGGCACATCGGCCTCACGGGCGCGGCGCACCACGTCGTCGATGAGGCGGAAGGAGCCGATCGGCGCGTAGGAGCCGGGGATCTGGTACTGGTCCAGGAACGCCGAGTTCGAGCACGCGGCCTGGGCGACCACGACGTCGTACAGGTTGACATCTGGCTGTAGGGCACCGCAGGTTCCCACGCGCACGAGGCGCGTGCAGCCGAACTCGTGGATCAGCTCGTGGGCGTACAGCGAGATCGAGGGGATCCCCATGCCCGACCCCATGACGGACACTGGGGTGCCGCGGTAGGTGCCGGTGTAGCCCAGCATGTTGCGCACGGCGTTGAACTGGCGCGCATCCTCCAGGTAGGTCTCGGCGATGAACTTGGCGCGCAGCGGGTCTCCGGGCAGGAGGATCGTCGGCGCGATGGGGGCGGTGGGGTTGATGTGCGGTGTCGAGCGCATGTGTCCTCCTATGGTGTCGAGGAGCCGGGGCTCCGTCGAGGCTTCTTTACCCTTGTCGCAAGGCTATGCCGTGCAATTGAAATGTGTCAATGATTGCTTTGACAAATGTTCTCATCCGCCCGGGGCGTCCTCGAACGCCCCACGCGGGGTTGCCCCGCCCTGCCTCTCCAGCAGAGCAAGGGCCAGGTCCTGGTCGACCACGAGGTGCGTGGCCAACCCCATGTGCAGCGCCGTGTCCAGCGCCTCCGCTTTGATTCGCCCGCCGGCAACCAGCACCCGCACGGGGCGAGCGCACAGCTGCTCGAGCGTGATACCGACCGTCCTGCGGTCAACCGAGGCCAGGGCGACACCGCCCTCGCGCGTAAAAAACCGCGAGCAGGCATCCCCGACCGCGTCGCGCATCAGGGCTTCCACTTCCGCTTCGTCGAGCTGGCCGAGGTTGAGCGAGAGGGCCTCGCGCCCCAGCGCCCCCACCGTAAACACCGCCACGTCCACTCCGCGCCCCTCTTCCAAGACGCGTTCAATCGCCCGGTCGCGGCGCACGATCGACGCCATCGCCGTGTCCTGGAAAATCACCGGCAGCGGCAGATAGCGCGGCTGCGCATCGAAAGCCTCGCAAAACGCCCGCATGATCTCAAAATCGTGCGTCGCCCGCTCAGAAAACGACGTCCCGCCCTTGAGCTGCACAACACGCACGCCCTGACGAGGGGCGCGGATCAGGTGGGCCGCAAGCGCACTCATCGTGCGCCCCCAGGAAATCCCCACGCTCATGCCGTCGCGCACAAGCTGAGTCACCACATCCGCACCCACGCGGCCGACCTGCTCGATGGCCTCGCCCTCGGTCATATCGCGGCCGTGGGCGACGCGCACGCTCGCCAGACCGAAGCGCTTCTCCAAGCGCAGGGCGATCTCCGAGGCATCCTCGCGCGGATCGTGGATCTCGATGGTCACAAACCCGCGCTCACGGCCGTGGGCGAGGAGTTTGGCGACCGTGGGGCGCGACAAACCCATGCGGGTGGCAACCTCGGCCTGGCTCAGTCCCTGCTGGTAGTAGAGCTTGACCGCCTCAATCGACTGTTCGTCACGCCTTTCCACGATTCTTCCTCCCTGCGTGCTCGCGATTCCCCGGCGTTAGGACACCGTCTCCAGGATGACTCTGCGCGGCTCGGGGGCGATGCCGTCGGCGATCTCGATCGCGCCGGAGAGGGACTCCAGTGCGCGCTCGATGCGCCACTCGTCGTCGGTGTGGAGCGTGAGCAGAGGCTGGCCCGCTGCGACGCTTTCCCCCGGCTTGGCGTGGATCTCGATGCCGGCGCCCGCCTGGACCGGATCCTCCTTAACGGCGCGACCGGCACCCAGCCTCCACGAGGCCACACCCACGGACAGGGCGTCCATGCCGACAACGGTTCCCCCCGCCTCGGCGAGGACCTGGTGGGTGTGCGCGGCGCGCGGCAGCGGCGCGTCCGGGTCGCCGCCCTGCTCGCGGATCATCGCGCGCCAGCGGTCCATCGCTCGACCGTCCGCCAGCGCCGCCTCCACGTCGGCGTCGCTCACCCCCGCGAGGTCGAGCATGTTGCGCGCCAGCTCGCTGGTCAGCTCGACGACGTCGGCGGGGCCGCCTCCGGCGAGAACCTCGACGGATTCCTCCACCTCGAGGGCGTTGCCGATCTTTCGTCCCAGCGGCACGGACATGTCGGTGAGCAGCGCACGCGTGGCCACCCCCGCGTCGCGTCCGAGGTCCACCATCGTGCGGGCGAGCTCGCGCGCCGCATCCAGGTCCTTCATGAAGGCGCCCGAGCCGACCTTGACGTCCAGGACCAGGGCTCCCGTGCCCTCGGCGATCTTCTTGCTCATGATGGAGCTGGCGATCAGCGCGATCGACTCGACGGTCGAGGTGATGTCGCGCAGCGCGTAGAGCTTCTTGTCAGCGGGCGCCAGGCCTGAGCCCGCCGCACAGATGACCGCGCCGCAGCCACGCCCCAGCTGAGTCATGATCTCGTCGTTGCTCAGCTGCGCGCGCCACCCGGGGATCGCCTCGAGCTTGTCGAGCGTGCCGCCCGTGTGCCCCAGGCCTCGGCCCGAGAGCTGCGGGACGGCCACGCCGAAGCACGCGACCAGCGGCGCCAGGGGCAGCGTGATCTTGTCGCCCACGCCGCCCGTGGAGTGCTTGTCGGCCGTCGGCTTGCCGATGCCGGAAAAATCCATGCGCGCGCCCGAGCGGATCATCGCGTCCGTCCAGCGGGCAATCTCGCCCCGGTCCATACCGCGCAGGAAGATCGCCATCGCCAGGGCGGCCATCTGCTCGTCCTTGATGACGCCCTTCGTGTAGGCGTCGATCGTCCAGTCGATCTGGTCGGGGCTCAGCACTCCCCCATCGCGCTTGACGCGGATGATGTCAACGGCATCAAAGAGAGCCATCGTGTCCTTCTTTCTCCTGGGGCGAGGCCGGGGTGGCGCCGGCGACGGACGACAAGTTATGGGGTCCGAACGCGCCGGGCAGCACCTCGGTCATGGGGGCAACGCCGCCCGGCATGAGGACCAGGCAGGAGGGGCCGCCGTGCTCGTAGATGAGTTGGCGGCAGCGCCCGCACGGGGCCACAGGTTCCTCGTTGCCGTTGACGGCGACGACCGCGACGAGCGCGCCGCCACCGGAGCGGATGAGGTCGGAGACCATGCCGCATTCGGCGCACAGGGTGACCCCGTAGCCGGCGTTTTCGACGTTGCAGCCGCTGACGAGCCAGCCGTCGGCGGTCATACCCGCGGCCCCCACGGGGAAGTTCGAGTAGGGGCAGTAGGCATGCTTCATGGCCTCGATAGCCTCGGCCAGCAGCGCCTCCCAGTCAATTTCTGTTGGATCCATACGAGTTCTCACTTCACGTAGGGAATGTTCTCGGCGGCGGGCGCACGCGACTTCCCGACGAAGCCCGCGACGGCCACGATCGTGACCACGTAGGGGATCATCGACACGAGGTCGGCGGGGATCGCGGGCTCAATGTTAGGCAGCATGCGCGCCAGGGCCTGCGCGAAACCGAACATGACGGCCGCGCCCATGGCGCCCAGCGGGTTCCATTTACCGAGGATCATGGCGGCCAGGGCGATGTAGCCGTTGCCCGCGGAAATGTTATCCGTGAACGCCAAGCCGGAGCCGATCGTGAAGAACGCGCCGCCCAAGCCCGCGGAGGACGAGCCGAGGATCGTGTTGAGGGTGCGCGTGCGCCCCACGTTGATACCGACAGTATCGGCGGCGCGCGGGTGCTCACCGCAGGCCCGCAGACGCAGACCCCAGCGCGAGCGGAACAGGAAGAACGCCAGGGCGATGACGGCCGCGTACATCAGGTACACAAGGATCGACTGGTTGAACAGGACCGGGCCGACGACCGGGATCTCCGAGAGCACGGGGATCTTAATGTCGGACAGCGAGAACTGATTGGTGTTCAGGCTCCCCGGGGCGCTCTTCATGATCGTCCCGTAGAAGAACGTCGTCAGGCCCAGCGCCAGGACGTTCAGGACGACACCGACGATGATCTGGTCGACCCCGTACTTGACGGAGAAGAGCGCCAGCAGGGACCCCAGGGCCGCGCCCGCGAGGGGAGCAGCGACGAGGCCCGCGTAGGGGGTCTGGAAGTACGAGGCCGCCATCACGCCCGCAAACGCGCCGACGAGGAGATCGCCCTCAATCGCGATATTAACGACGCCGACGCGCTCCGAAACGACACCCGAGAGGGAACCGAAGATGAGCGGCGTCGAAATCGCCACGGTGGACACGAGGGTCGAGGTCAGGGTGACGACGCCCGTCGACCCGGAGCCCGCGTAGAACAGGAATCCCAGGATCGTCGACAAACCGACGACGGCCATCCCTCCAACGCGCGCCCACACGGGCTGGGCCGCGCGCCGCACGGTCGCGACAATCGTCCATGCGGTAATCGCGATCGTCAGGACGGCGAGCACCCACACGATGGGAGCACCCGCGGTGACGATGTCGGGGATCGTATAGGACTGCGACTTGTCGTTCAAGCGCAGCGTCATGTCGCCTCGGGCGGCCGCCGCGAAGACGACGAGCAGCACGCAGGCCGCCACGTAGATGCCGGGGAGTTTCCAGGAGCGCTTCGCCTCGACCTGAGTGACGACGGTGGACTCACTTGTGCTCATCAGCGTTCCCCTTTCGCGTCTGCGCGGCCAGCGCGCGCACATCGGGCAGACGGAACAGCCAGCGCACCAGCGCCGGCGCGGCAATCAGGAGGACGATCACCGACTGCAGAATGAGGATCATGTCGATCGGCACGCCCTTGGCCTGCATCGTGTAACCGCCCGCCTTGAAAGCCCCGAAGAGGAGGCCAGCGCCGAATGTTCCCCACGTCTTGTTGCGCCCCAGCAGGGCCACCGTGATCGCGTCGAAGCCGATCGAACCGGCCACGTCGCGCGAGACGTACCCGATGGTTCCCAAGGCCTCGTTCGCGCCAGCCAAGCCGAGGAACGCGCCCGAGAGAACCATCGTGATCGCCGTGATGCGCTCGACCGAGATGCCGGCCGTGCGGGCGGCAGCAGCGTTCGCGCCGACCGCGCGAATCTGGAATCCCAGCGTCGAGCGCTCGATCAGCCACCAGAAGAACGCGAGCGCGACCAGGGCGACGATGAAACCGACATGCAGCTTGAAGGGCGCGGGGAGCAGGCGCGTGAGAGCCGCACTGTCCGCGACCTTCGGCGTCACCGGCTGGTTCGAACCGGGCACCTGCCACGCCTTCTGCGTGAGCGTGTACCCCAGACCCAGCGTCGCGATCGAGTTGAGCATGATCGTCACGATCACCTCGTTCGCGCCCGTCTTCGCCTTCAGGACGCCCGCGGTGCCGGCGTAGAGGCCGCCCGCGACGACCGCGACGAGGAGGGCCACCAGCGTGTGCACAACAGGCGGCAGGTTCACCGCGAAGCCCACCCACACGGCCGCGAGCGCTCCGACGATGATCTGGCCCTTACCGCCGATGTTGAACAGACCCGCCCGGAAGCCGAGCGCCAGGCCCAGGCCCGAAATGATCAGCGGGATCGAATAGAACAGGGAATCCGTCAGCGGCTTGATCTGACGGACGAAGGTCGCCGCGTTGGGATCGACGATCGATCCGCGGAACATCGCGTAGTAGGCATCCAGAACGGATGCACCCGACAGTGCGATGAGGACCGCACCGATCACAAAGGCAATGAGGACGGCCAGGACCGAGACGAACCACTGCGAGCCGAAAACCCGGGTGACAATGCCCGGCCCGTTACTCGTGCGCGCGCTCATTGTTCCTCCTTCCTGACAGCCCCGGTGTCCTTGGTAGAACCCGAGGAGGCGGCCACGGCCTCGTCCAAGGGGACACCCGCCATCATCAGGCCGAGGACGTCACGGCCCGTGTCAGCCGGGACGATGCCCACGATGCGGCCGCGATACATGACGGCGATACGGTCCGCCAGCGAGACAACCTCGTCGAGCTCCGACGAAATAAGCAGGACCGCGCAGCCCTGGTCCCGTACGTCCACGATCCGGCGGTGAATGAACTCAATCGAACCGACATCCACGCCGCGCGTTGGCTGGTTGGCGACGAGCAGCGTCAGGTCGCGCGACATCTCGCGGGCGACGACCACTTTTTGTTGATTGCCGCCCGACAGGGAGGACACGGGGTCCTCAATCGAGGTCAGGCGGATGTCGTACTCCGCTTCCTTGTCGCGGGCGTTGCGCGCAATCGCGCCGCGCTTGAGGGAGCCCGCAGCCGAGAAGGACGATGAGCGGAACTGGTCCAGCACCAGGTTATCCGCGATCGAAAACGAAGCGATGATGCCATCCGTCGAGCGATCCTCGGGGATAAAACCGACTCCCGCGTCCAGGGACTGACGTGGCTTCGCACGCGTAATGTCCGCATTCTCGAGGCGGATCACGCCGCTGTCGGGGCTGCGCAGGCCGAGGATCACCTCCGCCAACTCCGTCTGTCCATTGCCCTGCACGCCGGCGACCGCCAGGATCTCACCGCGGGGAACATCGAAGGACACGTGGTCGAGGAGCGGCACACCACCCGCGCCGAGCAGGGACACGTCGTCGAAGGACAGGCCACCACCGACGGGATGAGCAGGATCCTTCTCCACGCGCATGAGCACCTCACGCCCGACCATCTGCGTGGCCAACGAGGCCTCGGAATCGCTCGGGGACGCGTGCCCCACGACACGGCCGCGGCGAATGACCGTGATCTCGTCGGCCACGGCGCGCACCTCGCGCAGCTTGTGCGTGATGAACACGATCGAGGTCCCCGCATCGGCGAGCTGACGCATGATCGTCATCAGTTCATCCGTCTCCTGAGGGGTCAGCACGGCCGTCGGCTCATCGAGGATGAGAACCTTCGCCTGACGCGACAGGGCTTTGACGATCTCCACCCGCTGCTGCGCACCCACCGGCAGATCCTCGATGAGAGCATCGGGGTCCAGGTCGAAGCCGAAACGCGCCGACACCTCGCGCACCGCGCGCCGGGCGCGCTCTCGGCTGATAATCCCCGCCGGGCCGGTCGGCTCGAAACCCAGGGCAATCGACTCCGCGACCGTGAAAACAGGGATCAGCATGAAGTGCTGGTGCACCATGCCGATACCCGCCGCGACCGCGTCGCCCGGCCCCTTGAACGTCACGGGCTCGCCGTCGATGAGAATCTCACCCTCATCGGGTGCGTGCATGCCGTACAAGACGTTCATGAGCGTGGACTTGCCCGCGCCATTCTCTCCGAGCAGGGCGTGAATATGCCCCTCCTCGATCATTAAATCAATCGAGTCATTGGCGATGAGGGGACCAAACCTCTTCGTGATCCCCCGCAGCTCTAATTTCATTCCTTCGACCTTCCCCATCTGGTGGGCGCACCCCGCCCCGATGCCCGTGTGGGGCCGACAGCGTCACCGCCGCCAGCCCCACACGCATCGCATCACTTCGGGGCGTTCTGCGATTCGATGACGAGCTTGCCGGACTTGATGTCGTCCGTGAGCTTGCTCAGATCCGCCTTCAGCTCGGCGGACACCTTGTCATCGAAATCGTGGAACGGAGCGATCGAGACACCGCCGTTAGCCAGGGTGCCCACGTACGGAGTCGCGGCGAACTTACCGTTCACGGAGTCCTGAATCGCCTGCTCGACCGAGGCGCCGATCTCCTTCATGACCGAGGTCAGCACGATCGAGGAGTAGTCGGGGTTCGCCTCGTACCAGTCGGAGTCAACGCCGATGATCCAGGTGTTTCCATCCGCCTTGGCGGCTGCAGCAGCACCCAGGCCGACCGGGCCCGCGACGGGCATGATGATGTCCGCGCCCTGAGAGATGAACTGCTGCGCCTGCTCCTTACCCAGCGTCTGGTCGTCGAAGGACTGCGTGAAGGAACCGTTCTGCGTGGCCTTGTCCCAGCCGAGCAGCTGGACGCTCGTCCCCTTGGCCTTGTTGTAGGCCGCAACACCGTCGGCGAAGCCGTCCATGAACACCGTCACCGAGGGGATCTGGATGCCACCGAAGGTCGCGACCTTGCCGGTCTTCGTCATACCGGCGGCGACGTAGCCCGCCAGGTAGGAGGCCTCGGCCGTGTTGAAGAGCAGCGGGCGCGCGTTCTCCACCGTCACCGTGTTGTTGTCGCCGTCGTTGAAGCTGGAGTCGACGAGGGCGTAGTGCAGGTCCTTGTTCTCGTCGGCGGAGGCGTGGATGGCCTTCTCCAGGTTGAAGCCGACGCCGATGATCAGGTTGCAGCCGTCAGAGACCATGGACTCCACGTTCGGGTTGAAGTCGGCGTCCGAGTTGGACTCGGCCGTGTTGATCTGGATACCGAGGCTGGACTGGGAGGCCTTGAGGCCGTCATAGGCGGACTCGTTGAATGACTTATCGTCCCAGCCACCGGCGTCCGAGACCGCACAGGCCTTGAACGAGCTGGCGTCCTTCGTCCCCGTGGACTGGCTGGTGGTGGCCCCTCCGCCGCCACCGCAGCCAGCCAAGGCGAGGGTTGCGACTCCCGCCGCAGCGAGGAGCTTCGTGAGGTGCTTCATGAGTGTTTTCCTCCGTTGATGTGGATTCTTCCTTGAACCGGTGGCGGCGCGAGCCGCGGATCGTGTCCACGCAGCCATTGCGCGAACATTTGTCAGGATCGACTTTTACGTCTGATCCGAGTGTCTCGCGCCGCCTCCGCGCCTGTCAAGGGCTACTTGTTCTCGCTTTGGTAACGATTGGCGCGGCGACGGGCGACCAGCCCAGCACCACCGATCGCTGCGACAAACAGCGCTCCGACCAGGCCCTCCGCGTCCGCACCCGTGCGGGCCAGGGAGCTCTTGGGAGCCTTCGCGTTCTTGCGCTGCGTCGGAGCCGCGGCCTGGCTGCCAGACTGGGAACCATCCGCAGCATCGGCCGAGGGGCTCGGGGCGGGCCGCCGCACCCGAGTGCGCGCCCAGGTAGGCGTTGAAAGAATCGCGGTCCAGATTTCCGTTCGTCGTGGATGTTCCCCTCGGGTCAGGGCCTCGAAGGAGTCGCCACCCGCCAGCAGGAAGGTCACGGAGCCGACCGTGTACGTCGCGCGCGCCTTCTTCAGGTAGCAGTTCATCGCGGGTAACCCAGCCTCGCGCACGACGCCCTTCTTGGCAACCTGCTGGATGTGCCCGTGCACGTCCGTGAGGTTGTAGAGGTCCAGGGTGATCGGCGAGGCCTCGTTCTGCGACGCTTCATCCTGTGGGACCGCGAGCGCGACTGCGGGAACGGAGGCCAGGGTGAGGGCGGCCGCCGAGGCGAGTCCATGGTCTGCGCATGGGTGTGTTCCTTTCATCGGGGCGGCGACGGTTCCGCATCCTGCGTGGTGAGTGTGGAGTTCGTGGTGTCAGCCGCGGCGGCGACGGCCTGGATGTCAGGGATCGGCGTATCGACGAGGCCTGGGCTGGCCTCCCCCGACTGCGCGGAAGTCTCGGGGGCGGAAGACTGAGCGGGCTGCGTCGGCTCCTCAGGCTGCGCCGCACCTGACTGGGCCTGCGTGCCCTCAGTCTGCGCAGCTCCCGACTGGCGTGCTCCACCGCACCCGATTGGCCCGCATCAGCCGCCCATGCGGCGGGCACAAGCCCCATCGCGGAGAGCGCGAGCGCGCCGAGTACAGCTAGTGATCGTGTCCCGCACTTCATCGAGATGCCCTCTCAACCTCACCTCACCGTGAGGGACCGACCAGCCCCGTGCCGCAGGCGTCTTTACCAACGGCAACACGAGTTATGACAAGTGTCATCATATGCACACGTGTGCGGAAGACGTTGAGAATATTCCAAAAATACAAGGCATTGCCGGGCGAGCATGCACCCGACAGCGACAAGCGACCCCGGCCTCGTCACACTAAGTCGACGTCGCGGGGCCCCCGGGCCTCGTCGCACCCGGCCCGGGCCTCGTCGCGGAGCGAACGAAGGTCAGGACGCCGAGTACGGGGAGACGACCACCTGGGCGCGCTGCAGATCCTTGACCTCCGAGTATCCCATCGAGGCCATGGTCCGCTTGAGCGCGCCGATGAAGTTCAGCGAACCATCCGCGCGCGTCGAGGGGCCATAGAGGATTTGCTCAAGCGTGCCCGTCGTGCCGACGTGGACGCGCTGGCCGCGCGGCATATCCGGGTGGGTCGCCTCGGACCCCCAGTGCCAGCCGCGCCCGGGAGCCTCCTCCGCGCGAGCGATGGCCGCACCCAGCATAACAGCGTCCGCGCCGCACGCAATCGCGCGCGACAGGTCACCGGAGCGGCCAATGCCGCCGTCCGCGATGACGTGCACGTAGCGGCCGCCAGACTCGTCCATGTAGTCGCGCCGGGCTGCCGCCACGTCCGCGATCGCCGTCGCCATGGGTGCATGCACACCCAGGGACTGGCGCGTCGAGTGCGCCGCACCCCCGCCAAAACCGACGAGGACGCCCGCCGCGCCCGTACGCATCAGGTGCAGGGCCGCCGTATCCGTGCACACGCCGCCGACGATCACGGGGACGTCCAGCTCGTAGATGAAACGCTTGAGATTGAGGGGCTCGCTGCGCGAGGACACGTGCTCAGCGGACACCGTCGAGCCGCGAATGATGAACAGGTCGACGCCCGCGTCCACGACCGCGCGCCAGTACTTCTGCACGCGCTGGGGCGAGAGCTTGCCGGCCACGACCACGCCGGCTTCGCGCAGCTGCTTGAGGCGCGCGGTAATCAGCGACGGCTTGATCGGCTCGGAGTAGATGCGCTGGAGGGACGCGATCGACTCCTCCTCGCCCAGGTGAGAGATGCGCTCAAGGATCGGCGTCGGATCCTCGTAGCGGGTCCACAAGCCATCCAGGTCAAGCACGCCGATACCACCGAGGCGGCCGAAAGCGATCGCCGTCTCCGGGCTCATCACCGAGTCCATCGGGGCTGCCATCACGGGAATGTCGACGTGGTAGGCGTCGATCTGCCAGCCCACGTTGACGTCCTCGGGATCCCGGGTGCGCCGCGAGGGCACGAGGGCGATATCGTCCAGCGTGTAGGCGCGGCGCCCGCGCTTGCCACGACCGATTTCCACTTCGTCGCTCATGACCCGATTCTACTGCCTCGGGGACGCTTCCACTGCCTCCGGGACGCAGATGTGCCCGCCCTCTGCCACACTGGAGTCACCGGCAAGGCTAGGAGCAATCATGAGCTGGATCGACGACCCGTGGATGGGTTTTGACACCGAGACGACGGGCGTGCGCGCGCTGAAGGATCGCCTCGTCACCGCCGCGCTGGTGCTGCGCATCGACGGCGCCTCCTACCGCAGCGGCGTCAGCGCCCCCGACCAGGTGGCCACGTGGCTGACCGACCCGGGCGTCGAGATCCCCGAGCAGGCCACGGCCGTCCACGGCATCACGACCGAGCAGGCGCGCCGCGACGGCCGCCCCATCGAGGAGGTCCTCCACGAGCTGGCCGGTTCCATCGTCGAGCACTGGCTGCGCGGATACCCGGTCGTCGCGTTCAACGCAACCTACGACATCACGCTGGTCAACCAGGAGCTGCGTCGCCACCACCTGGGGTCTTTCGAGCAGCGCCTCGCGGGTGCGCCGATGCTGGTTGTTGACCCGCTCGTCCTGGACCGCAAGCTCGACCGCTTCCGCAAGGGCAAGAAGACACTGACGGAGATGGCGCCCGTCTACGGGGCGGTTGCCTCCCCGGACGCTCACACGGCCGAGGTCGACGTGGCCATGACGCTCGACGTGCTCGCCGGTATGGTGGATAAGTACCCGCAGCTGGCGTCCATGAGCGCCCTTGAGCTCATGGATTACCAGTTCCAGGCTCACCAGGATTGGGCCGAGGACTTCGAGAAGTACCTGCGCAAGCAGGGCAAGGACGCGACCATCGACCGCGAGTGGCCCCAGATCACGCCGCGAGGCCGCAGCGGCGACCAGGAGTAACAACGCTTCGGGCGGGGGTCGGTTGTCGGCCCCCGTTTTCGTTGTGCCTGAGGTGTCCTCCGAGCAGCGCATGTACGAGCTGCGCGGAGGGCGCTTGTACGAGCTGCGTGGAGGGCGCCGCGGGTAGCGCAGCCTGCCCCCAAAAGTCGCATGCAATTCAATTAGGTGAAGATTCAACAGAGTCTGAAAACGTTGCAATTCCAACGATGCATATTCAAGGTTTGAAGCAGACGCAGGAGAATTACGTGCGACATTGTCGGGAAACTATCCCCATACCTTAAACAGGACCAGACCAAGGGGTATGACGCCAGTTCGGGAGGATTACACCAGTTAGGGAGCATTACACCACCTCCGAACTGGTGTAATACCCACCTCAGTGGTGCAACACCACTTAGCAACAAGCCTGAACGCGGGCTCGCTCGAGTGGACAGGCCAAGGTCGTCGGCCACCAGCTCACATACAGATAGGTAAGCAACATCCGGATAGGTAACGAGCATCCGGATAGCTTAATAAGCTATCCGGATGTGCATAACCTATCCACGTGCGCACAACCTATCCGGATGACACCTGGGGGTACAGAGTTTTGCCGAGCAACGCCCACCACGCGCCACCAGTAAGGAGAGCGCCGGCGGGGCCGCGGGGCCTGGCCGGGCTTCGAGCCGACGCGCCGAGCGAAGCTCGCGGCGCGGACGGCGAGCGGGCGGGCGGGCCCGACGGCGCCCGGAACACCGGTGGCGCAGCCACCAGGAACACCTGTGGCGCAGCAGCAACCCGGGTATGCGAGAGGCCCGGAGGCGAGTCGCCGCCTCCGGGCCTCTACAGACTCACTTGTCGTTGATGAGGTCCAGCCACGTGCGGCGCTCGCCCACGAGGATGCCGAAGTCGCGGTTCTGGTCCGCGATGGCGGCGTCTGTCGCAGGGTTCTTGATGAGGGCGGCCAGTACGTCGGGGGCGGCGGTGATGGCGCCGACACCCTGACGGACCAGTTCGAGGACCTGCTCGGAGTTCTTGAAGGATGCGGCCAGGACGTCGGCCTTCAGGTCGTAGGTGCGCAGGGTGCGGTGAATTTCGGAGGCGACGCGCACGCCGTCGATGCCGTAGTTGTCCATGCGGTTGACGTAGGGGGCGACGTAGCGCGCGCCGGCCTTGGCGGCCATGAAGCCCTGCATCGAGGAGTGGATGCCGGTGGCCGTGACCTGCATGCCTTCGCGCACGATGCGCGGGATGGCCGCGAAGCCCTCACGCGTGACGGGGAGCTTGATGAAGAGGTTGCCGCCGATTTCGCCGCGCAGGGCGCGGGCCTCGGCGACCATGTCGTCGGCGCGCTGGGAGACGATCTGGACGTGCAGCTGTGCGCCGTCAGGCAGGACGGACTTGATCGCGTGGAGGACCTCGAGGGGTTCCTTGCCTTCGCGGTACAGGATCGTCGGGTTGGTGGTCACGCCGTCGATGGGCAGGTATTCGAGGGTCTTAGCGATCGCATCGACGTTCGCGTGATCGATGAGGATGAGCATGGGTGGCTCCTTTGCGCTGTCGTGGGTTTTTCGCACCACTAGGATAGCGCGGGCGGGAGCAGCCCAGCGACTGCTCCCGCCCGTCATGACCTCTCGATCTGCGATTACTTCGCCGACGAGGAGTGGTAGTTCGGTGCTTCCGTCGTCATCTGGACGTCGTGCGGGTGCGACTCGCGCAGGCCCGCGCTGGTGATGCGCACGAAGCGGCCATTGGCCTTGACCTGGGAGATCGTGGAGGCACCCAGGTAGAACATGGTCTGGTGCAGGCCGCCGACGAGCTGGTAGATCACCGAGGCGAGGGAGCCGGTGTAGGGCACCTGGCCCTCGATGCCCTCGGGGACGATCTTGTCGTCGGAGGTGACGTCGGCCTGGAAGTAGCGGTCCTTGGAGTAGGACTTGCGCCCGCGCGAGCTCATCGCGCCGAGCGAGCCCATGCCGCGGTAGCGCTTGAACTGCTTGCCGTTGGTGAACACGACCTCGCCGGGGGATTCCTCGCAGCCGGCCAGCAGGGAGCCGAGCATGACGGTGTCGGCGCCGGCGACGAGGGCCTTGCCGATGTCACCCGAGTACTGCAGGCCGCCGTCCGCGATGAGCGGGACTCCGGCGGGGCCGCAGGCCTGGGCGGCCAGGTGGATTGCGGTGATCTGGGGGACGCCGACACCGGCGACGACGCGGGTCGTGCAGATCGAGCCGGGGCCCACGCCGACCTTGACGGCGTCGACGCCCGCGTCGATGAGGGCCTGCGCGCCCTCGGTCGTGGCGACGTTGCCGCCGATGATGTCGATGCCCTCAAACGTCGGGTCGGCCTTGATGCGGCGGATCATGTCGAGGGCGAGCTGGGCGCCGCCGTTCGCGGTGTCGACGACGAGGACGTCCACGCCGGCCTCGGCCAGGGCGGTGGCGCGCTCCCAGGTGTCGCCCCAGTAGCCGACGGCCGCGCCGACGACGAGGCGGCCGCGCGAGTCCTTCGTGGCGTTGGGGTACTGCTCGGTCTTGACGAAGTCCTTGACGGTGATGAGGCCGGTCAGGTGGTCGTTCTCGTCGACGATGGGCAGCTTTTCGACGCGGTGTTCGGCCAGCAGGTGCTTGGCGTGTTCGCGGGAGATGCCGACCTGGCCGACGACGAGGCGGTCGCGCGGGGTCATGCAGTCGCGCACGTGCAGGGTGGCCCACTCATTCTGGGGGACGAAGCGCAGGTCTCGGTTCGTGATGATGCCCAGGAGGGCGCCGTCCTCGTTCACGACGGGCAGGCCGGAGACGCGGTAGTGGCCGCAGAGGCGGTCGAGTTCGTCGATGGTGGCGTCGGGGCCGACGGTCACCGGGTCTTCGACCATGCCGGATTCGCTGCGCTTGACCTGACGGACCTGCGCGGCCTGTTCCTCGATGGAGAGGTTGCGGTGGAGGATGCCGATGCCGCCCTGGCGGGCCATGGCGATGGCCATGCGCGCCTCGGTGACGGTGTCCATGGCGGCGGACAGGAGCGGGACGCGCAGCGAGATGTTTGTCGTCAGGCGACTGCTCGTGTCAACGGATGAAGGAACGACGTCCGTGAGCTCGGGAAGGAGCAGGACGTCGTCGTAGGTGAGGCCGGTCAGGCCGAAAGGATCATGTGTTGCGAGTTCTCCCATGGGCCAATTGTAGGCGGTCGGTGGCGCTTTTGCGTCCTCGCTTCCACGCACGCCTCGAAGCTGACTATCAAGGAACGAGGCAGGGGCAGCCGGGCGATCCTCAGGAGGAAGCGCTGGGGGCGGCCTGGGAGGCGTAGCGGGCCGCCGTCGCGCCGGTGACTGTGAGATGGATCGGGGCGGCACCTCGTGCCAGCATGCGAGCGGCGGTGAGGGCGTCGGGGCGTCCCTCCCACACGAGCATGGAGACGGAGCCGTCGGGCGCGACCTCGTGGATCCAGCGTCCCATTCCGGCGCGGGCGTGGGAGTCGGCCCAGGCGACGGCGCGGGCGTAGTCGACGGCGAGGTCCTCGGCGCGCGAGGGGGCTACGACCTCGGCGAGGACGCGGGCGGCGCTGGCAGCCTCGCAGACGACCCAGTGCATGCGCTGGGGGGAGACGACAACGCCTGTGGGGTCGAGGGTGTAGACGATGCCGCCCACGCCTTCGTCCGTCCACCCGTCGGCGAGGGCGCGGTCGTAGAGGGCGGTCGCCGTGTCGATCATCCAGGGGCCGGGTTGTTCGCCCATGTGGATGAGGATGGCGTAGGCCTGCCCGATGAGGCGGGCGGCTTTGAAACCGAGGCCGGGGAGGGTATCTCCGGGGCGGATGAGCTCGACGGGTGCTTGGTCGGCCGAGGCGGGCAGGGGGCGCCATTCCTCGTCGTAGAGGTCAGGCAGGGCGAAGCCGCAGCGCGCCGCGATCTCGCCGACGAGACGCAGGATTGAGCGCGCGCGGTCGAACCAGACGCGTTCCCCCGTCGCCTCCCAGGCCGCCAGGTAGGCCTGCGCGGTGTCAAGGTTGGTGGAGAGGCGACGCAGGGGCGAGCGCTTGCCAGCCGCGGCCTCGATCTCCTCGCGCACGGCACCGGCGCACGGGTCCCACCAACGCTGATCCTGGTCCGCTTCAAGGTCGGCGAGCAGGTCGCGCGCCTCCTCGTGTCCAACCATGGCAGCGGCGGCTGCCGCCCCGATCATTGCGGATTGGGCTCGCTGGGACAGGACTGCACGGGGCACGGGGGTGGCGCCGTGCTCTGAGGTGGGGACGACCTCGGCGTACCAGGAGCCGTTCGGCGCGCGCAGGGGACCGGCGAGAGCAGCGAGGCCATGGCTGACGAGGTGCGCAGCACCCTCAATGCCCCGCATCTGCGCGAGGGCGAAGACGTGCGTCATGCGCGCGCTGATGCGCGCGTCGAGGGGACGCCCGAGATCGACCTGACCATCGGCGCGCAGGAAGGCGAAACCGACCCGCGCCTTCGACCGGGAAGCGAAGGCGACGAGCGCGTCAAAATCAGCGTCGAAAGCACGGCGCAGGTCTTCGTTGTTCCAGGGGGCGTTCATGACTGTTCTCCTGCCGGTACGTGCCTTCACGGTATCACCTGACCAAGCGCTGCGGGCGGAGGCGAGCACCGCGAGCGCACACTTGGGCGGGCGATTGCGCGCGGACCGCCGCCCGCGTTAGGAGCGGCCGACGAGCTGCAGATCCGCTTGGGGTGCGAGGAGCGCGAGGGCTTCTTCGACGCAGGCGCTGATCGCACGCACGCGCTGAACGTGCGGGGAGAGGACGTCGGGCGCATCCGTGCCCACCATGATCGTGGGAACGCCGTAGCGGGCGACGAGGCTTTCGACGGTGTGCGCGCAGGAGAGCCCGCAGCCGAGGACGACCGCCAGCGCGGGCACGCCGCCACGCACGTATTCGCGGAAGCGATCGACGGCGCTGATGCCTCCGTAGTTCTCGCTGGAGAGTAGACGGGCGTCGCACCCGTACCAGGCCAGGGCGACGCCGACGACCTGAGCCGGGGTCTCGTGGAGGGCATCGCTGATGATTGCGATGCGGTCTCCGCCGATGAGGGCACGCGTGGGACGTGAGTGGTAGGCGGAGCGGCACACGCGCTGGAAGGCGTTGACGAGCATGATGGCGGGAGAGGTGCCGACCGGGTCCCCGCCGGGTGCGGATCGCAGGGATTTGAGGGCGGGTTCGACGAAGCGCGACCACGTATGGACGAGGCCATGGCTGGCGACCGCCGATTCAAGTACTTCCTCGAGGCGTTCGTAGTCGTCGGCGAGGACGACGGTGCGCAGCTGTGCGGCATTGTCGGGGCCGGATTGGGGTAGGCGCGTCCGTTCGGACAGGGCGCGCTTGGCTGCCTCGGCGGCGGGCAACCCGGCGCGCACGTGGTGAATCATGGTGCGCAGGCGCTCAACGTCCTCGGGCAGGTAGCGGCGGCGCGCTCCGGCTTCTCGCTGGGCGGGGCCGAGGCCGTAGCGCCGTTCCCAGGTACGCAGCGTCGACGCTGACACACCGAGTTCGTCGGAGACGGAGGAGACGGTACGGGAGCGATCAGCGAGAGCCGACTGCGCAATGATCGCCCGTGGCATGCCCGCTCCTCTCCTTGATGTGTCGACGCGTATCAGGTACCCCGATTCTTGCGTGTTAGGCGCTGCTACGCCACAGGAAAGACAGCATTCACCCACAGAAAGTTGTTCATAAAGTTATTCATTACTCGTTCAACTCGCGCACCTGAGTTTTTTCTGGGTTTTAACAGTCCAGACCCCCTCACCCTGAGAACTGGATCATAATTCGAGAAAGATCCTTGAATAACTACCGCGCAAGTGTCTATTCTTGCCGACATCGTGTGCCGAAAATGTCGGCACGACAGACATGAAGGAGGCACCCAATGACTGACGTCTCCCGTCTGCCCGGACCCATGATCGACGCGTGGGAATGGCAGTACGAAGCGGCGTGCCGTGACCTGGACACCGAGCTGTTCTTCCACCCCGAGGGTGAGCGTGGCTCCACGCGTCGGCGCCGCGCGGCGAACGCCAAGGCGATCTGCGCAACCTGCCCGGTGATCGAGCAGTGCCGGTCATACGCTCTGGCCGCCCAGGAGCCCTACGGCATCTGGGGTGGAATGACCGAGGAAGAACGACGCGAAGAGATCCGCTCCTCCGGGCGCGGTCGCCGCGTCTCCTAACGCGCTCCATTGTTCGGTGCGGCATCGCCACCGCGATGCCGCACCATTTTACTGCCCATCTATCCACCGACCATCTCCGGGAGCACGTATGACCAGCAACGACACCAAGGCCGCACGCGAGAAGGCCGCGGAAAGCCCCAGCAACCTGTACAAGACCCTGTTCTTCGTGACCGCGCCGATCACCGCGATCCTCGCGGGCGTGTGCGTCTGGATGGGCGTCCAACTGGCATCAACCTCTCCGGCAAGCCAGGCGACGCCCGCGGCAACGCCGACCGCGGCCGCACAGATGCCGCAGAACACGGAGACGGCGGCACCCAGCCAGACGAACGCGAACAACCTGGAGATCATGAAGTCTTTCGTACGTCACCAGGCGGACGACCCGCAGGCGAAGGGCGACATCAATGCCCCGGTCACCATGGTTCTCTTCTCCGACTTCGCGTGCCCCTATTGCACGAAGTACGCCCAGGACATCGATCCCGCGCTGGCCGACCTCGTTGCGGATGGGACGCTGCGCGTGGAGTGGTACGACCTGGCGCAGATCACCGAAACTTCTCCCCTGGCGGCCCAGGCAGGCATCGCGGCCGGTGAGCAGGGTAAGTTCTGGGAGTTCCACGACGTAGTCTACGCAGCGGCTGACCCGACCGGACACCCGCAGTACTCCGAGCAGGCTCTCGTCGATTTCGCAGCCCAGGCGGGAGTGCCCGACTTGGACAAGTTCCGCCAGACGATGCTCTCCGACCACACCGTCTCCAAGGTGAAGGCGGCCAAGGAGCAGGCTCACCAGGCGGGTATCAGTGGCACGCCCACGATGTTTATCAATAAGGCGTTCGTCAGCGGTTACCGGGACGCTTCCTACATCCGCAACACGATCCTCGAACAGGCGGCACAGTCCGCGTCCTGACGCGAGGACCCGCGCCAAGATGACGGGATTATAGGACAAAACGTGTTAGTCGCGGCTCCTGAGATAGGATGCGGCCCACCGGGAGGATTCCACTTCATCGGAAGCATTCCACCCGTTAGGGAAGATTCCACCCGATCAGAAGGGATTGACTCTTCCCGATCAGGTGTAACACCTCATCCGTCACAAGCCTCGTCGCGGAGTCGACGACCATGACGTTCCCCGTCATCGCTGGCGACGCCCTACCGGCGTTTATCGGCACCCCGCCAAGCAGCCCTGCACCAGTGAGGGTACTGCACCCGTGAGGGAGCATGACACCAGGGGTAATGGCGGGGATTTTGCAGCATTAGGAGCCTCCCTTCGGCGCGTCGCCGGCGTGTCGCGCCCCTAATGGTGCAAATCCCCCCGTTCGGTGGCGGCGAGGCCTCGATGCTGGGCGGTGAGGTCACGGTTCGAGCCAGTGACGTCGCGGCTCGAGCCGGTGAGGCGCCCGAATCGCAGACCACCTCGGCGAAAAACGTTGAAATTGGGGTGTTGTGGGCGAGGTGGTCTGTGTTTTGGGCACAACGGTGCCTGGCCTCGTGTCCAGCTCGCACACGAACCCGCTAATGCGAGCGCTAACCCGCGGTATCGCACATCAACCCTCTATTTGGAGTGTGGGCGGGGCTGCCCAGGCGTGAATTAGCGGGCCCACGTGCGAATTAGCGGGCCCACGTGCGCAGCAAGGAGAGCAGGCGGCTAGCACGCGTCGGCGAACTGCGCCCCGAACCTGAGTGCCCATACCTGGTCATCGTTCGCCCACACGCCGGACATTCGGGGGTATTCATACCCCACGACGAAATAACCACCTTCAGTGTTAATTTTCGACCACCAGCAAGCCGAAAAGTCACCCCTCCAGCAACACGTAGTGCCCTATAACCCGTTTATCCTTAATTCCCGACGACGAGCGGCGCGGGGAACACAAATAAAGGGGCGGCCCGGAAGGATTCCTTCCGGGCCGCCCCTGTAGCATTCAGTGTGCGAAGCGCTCAGCGCTCCACGACCGCCAGCACGTCACGCGAGGACAGGATTTGGAACTCCTGGCCGTCGTACTTGACCTCGGTGCCGCCGTAGCGCGAGTAGATGACCACGTCGCCGACCTTGACGTCGACGGGAATGCGGTTGCCATTGTCGTCCACGCGGCCGGGGCCCACGGCGATAACTTCGCCTTCCTGCGGCTTCTCCTTGGCGGTGTCCGGAATGACCAGGCCGGAGGCAGTGGTCTGCTCGGCCTCAACCTGGCGGATGACGATGCGGTCCTCGAGGGGCTTGATGGAGATCGACATTGTCGCTCCCTTTCTTTTTTGTCACGAAGGTGCTCGTCCGTTCCCTGCCGTCGCGGGGGTCAGGTGCGGGACCGGTCGCGGGTTTTCCCGCGCTTCCTCCACGAGTGTAGGCGCGGTCCTGGCACTCGGGCAAGCCGAGTGCCAGGCGCGTTCACCCTGGGCGAGACTCGGCCCGCACTATCTGCACCCGACCGCACACCCACAGACGACCTCGCCGCCGAAGAGATGGGACAATGAGCGGGTGAGCGCCCTGACCCCCGTTCTGTCCTCCCCCGGCTGGGAGCTGCTGGAATCCCTGCAGGCCAAGCAGGCCGCCAACCCGATTCCCCTGCCGGAGCTCGGCTCTGCCCTGCGAGCCTCCGGCCTCGACGCAGAGCTGGTGGTCGCCGTCCTCACCCAGCTCGCCCTGCGCCAGGCTGCGCGCGCCAAGTTCGGCCCCTTCGCCTCGCACATGGTGTTCACGCGCGACGGTTTCGAACAGGCCACGCGCCTCGTCGTGGCCGCCCGGCATGCCCAGCGATTCCGGGACTGCGGTGCGAGCCGCGTCGCCGACCTGGGCTGCGGCATCGGATCGGACGCCATGGCGATCGCCGGCCTGGGCATGAACGTGCTGGCCATCGACATCGACCCCGACACCGTCGGCGCCGTGGCCGCGAACCTGCGGGCCTTCGAGGGTTCGGAGGTGCGCCTGGGGGACGTCACCGACCTCGACATGGGCGAACTCGCCGAAGAAGGCGTCGACGCCATCTTCGCGGATCCCGCCCGGCGCACGGGAGCCTCGCGCGGGTCGGCGCGCATCACGGATCCGGAGCAGTGGTCACCTCCCCTCTCCCTTGCCCTGGGCTGGGCGGCCACGATCGACCGCGTCGGCATCAAGGTCGCGCCGGGCATCGCGTACGAGCACATCCCCTCTTCCTGGCACGCGCAGTGGGTGAGCGTGGGCGGCGACCTCGTCGAGGCCTCGCTCTGGTCTCCCGCGCTGTCCCCCGAGGGGCGGGGGCGCTCGTGCCTCCTCCTGGACGAGGCCGGGGCCGCCCATTCGCTCTCCACGCCCGAGGGCTTCGCGCCGAACGCTCCCGCGCCCCGCGTGGAGGTCGCTCCCCTGGGCGCGATGGTTGCCGAGCCCGACAGCGCGGTCATCCGCGCGGGGCTCCTCGGGTGCCTCGCACAGGACGTCGGAGCCGGCATCGTGTCCGACAAGATCGCCTACCTGACCGGGGACGACCTGCCCGACTCCCCCTTCTATGACCGTTTCGAGGTCCTGGCGGTGACCAATCTGCGGGCAAAGGCAATTTCTGTCGAGCTACGCTCGCGCGGGGCGGGCAGCGTCGAAATTAAGAAGCGCGGAGCAGACATCAACCCAGATGACCTGCGTAAATCCTTGAAGCTGGGCGGCGGAGGCGAGCAGCTGACCGTCATCGCGACGCGCGTCGACGGGCGTCACCGCGCGATCATCTGCCGACGGTTGGCTAAAAACCTGTAAGGAAGCTCTCGGCCGTCACTGGGCCCCTGCCTGCCAGAATGGAGGCAGCCAGCGAAAGGATCGACATGTCTTTGCCCTTCGGTTCCTCCCAGCGCTCCACGATTGGTGTCGAGTGGGAGCTCCAGCTCGTTGACCGTGATTCCCACGACCTGCGTCAAAGCGCGGACGCGATCATCGACCGCGCGACGAGCGACGGCAAGCTCTACCCGGGCGTGCACCGCGAGATGCTCCTCAACACGATCGAGGTCGTCTCCAAGCCACGCGCGACCGTCGCCGAGTGCATGGCTGACCTCATGGATTGCGTTGACTACCTGACTCCGCTGGCCTCGGACCTACGCATCGACCTGGCGACCGCCGGCACGCACCCCTTCGCGCGCCCAGGCCGACAGCGCGTGACCGATTCGCAGCGCTACGCGCAGCTGGTCGAGCGCACCGCCTACTGGGGACACCAGATGCTCCTGTACGGCGTCCACGTCCACGTCGGCGTCGAGGAGCGCGCAAAGATCCTGCCGATCCAGGCCGCCCTCACCGCCCACCTGGGCCACCTGCAGGCCATCTCCGCGTCCTCCCCCTTCTGGGCGGGCGAGGACACCGGCTACGCGTCCAATCGCGCGATGGTCTTCCAGCAGCTGCCCACCGCCGGTATCCCGCGCCAGTTCGCCACGTGGGAGGACCTTGAGGCCTACACGGACGACATGATCCGTACGGGCGTCATCGAGGGATTCGACGAGGTCCGCTGGGACATCCGCCCCTCCCCCGCCTTCGGCACGATCGAAAACCGCGTGTACGACGCGGCGACGAATGCGACCGAGGTCGGCATTTTCGCGGCCTTCACGCACGTCCTCGTCGAGCACTTCTCGCGCCTGTACGACGCGGGCGAGCCGCTGCCCGTCCTACCGGACTGGTTCGTCGCCGAAAACAAGTGGCGCTCCGCCCGCTACGGCATGGACGCGACCCTCATCGTCTCGCGCGACGGCGCGACCGAGAGCGCCCGCGAAGGCATCGCGCGCCTGAAGGAAGAGCTGGCACCCGTCGCCGAGGACCTGGGATGCGCGCGCGAGTTCGCGGGACTAGAGACGATCCTGGCGATCGGCGCCTCCTATGAGCGTCAGCGCGCCGTCGCCGCGGCCGCCCGCCCCGGACAGGGACTCGACGCAGTGGTGGATCTCATGCGCGCCGAGATGAGCGCTGGGCGCCCCCTCGCCCTCGCCGAATTTGCAACCCTCAACGCCTAAACGCGTCCGACTATCGCCCCACGCCCTCCATCCGGGCGTGGGGCATTGTCGTCATCGCCACACGCTCACAGCGCACTGTCAGCGCACTCCCAGAACACCGCCGTATCCTTGGAGCAGCAGAAAAACAGACGCTGAGAGGACACTCGCCCGTGGTGCAGGAAGACACGCAGTCACCCGAATCCGAACACGTTCCATCCACGCTTGCCAAGGTCCTCACCCCGGTCGGAACTACCCTGCAGACCCTCTGGCTCCTGCTCTCCTCGCTCGCGCGACTCACCGTCCGCTGGCTCTCACGGTGCCCCGCCACAGCGGTCCTGACCGTCGCGCTGATAATCGCCTCGGCGAGCTACTGGGTATGGCGTGGCCAGTTCCAGGCCCTCGAAGCCGACCCGTCCAGTCCCCACTGGTGGGCGGTCCTGTCCTCCATCGGCGCGGTTCCGGGCAACTTCATCGCGACAGCCGTGCTCGGCACCATCGTCATGATCGTCGCGGGCGGCGCGGCCGAGCGACATCTCGGCACCCGCGCGTGGATCGCCGCCGCAGCAGCCGGACAGATCGTCGGCGTCGCCGCCACCTGGCTGACGCTGCCGCTGCTCACGCGTTTCTTCTCCACATGGGGCCAGACCATTGACGCGGGAAGCCTGTGGGGCACCAGCCTCGTCCTTGTCGCGCTCGTGGGAGCGGCCGCGCAATCGCTGGCCTCCCACTGGCGCTGGCGCGCCAACTTCCTCCTGATCGGCATCCTCGTGCTGTCGGCCGCGATCCTCGGTTCGGCGATCTCCTACGCGCGCGTTTGGGCTCTTCTCGCGGGCATGGTGGCCGCACGGCTCGCGGGCGTGCGCGGAGAGCGCACCGACTCCCTCGACGACATCACGATCGGCCGCCAGCTCGCCTCCGTCTCCGCCCTGTGCTGGGCGTGCGCGGCTACCCTGACGGTCGTGGCCTCCTCCCCCGAGGGCCCTCTCGGGCAGATGCGCTGGTCGTTGGGACCCGCATGGTGGCTCGAAGGACGCACAGGCATCATCGCAACCCTCCTGTGCCTGGCACCCATCACACTTCAGCTCATCTTCGCCTACGGCTTGCGTAAGGGCAGGCGCGCCGCCTACTACGGCACCCTCATCCTTCAGCTCGTTCTCGGTCTGTCGACCGTCGCGTCGACGGCTACTGTCCTCGCCCAGGGCACCGACGAGAACGGCATGGCCAGGCCCGAGCTCGTGACCACGGCGTCGCTCCTCCTCGTCCCCGTCATCCTCAACGTCGCCCTGTGCGCCATCACGTGGTCGGTGCGCCGCTCCTTCACCATCCACGCGGTGCCCTCCACGACCTCGACCCTGCTGCGCCGCTGGCTGATCCTCATGGCGGCCTGCGCGGGCGCTGTCCTCGTCCTCGGTTTCCTCACGAGCGACTCGTTCGTCCCCCTCGACGCTATCAACTCCGGCGATGATCTGACGGTCACCGACTACGCCTCACCGTTGCAGATCTTCCACGACTACCTGCTCGCTCTTCTCCCCACGGCAACCGCCTCGATCTTTGAGCCGTCCCTCGTTCCGATGACGCTCTTCGCCGAGGCACCGGTCCAGTGGGTGCCCCTCGTCGCCTGGGTGGGCACGCTCGTGATCATCCTGAGCGCGCTGCTGGCCAGGCCCCGTATCCCGCAGTCCTCCCCGCTCGACAGCCTCACGCCGCTCCTGCGCGCCCACGGCGCTGGCACGCTCGGATGGATGCAAACGTGGGTGGGCAACCAGGTGTGGGTGTCTGAGTCGGGCGAGGCGGGGGCCGCCTACCGCGGGTCGGGCGGCGTCGCGCTGACGGTCACCGACCTCGCGTACGAACCGGGCAAGGCCACCGAAGCCATCGCACAGTTCGCGTCCTTCGCGTCCTCCGCGGGCCTGACCCCCGCGCTCTACTCGGTCCACGAGGAACTCGCGCACGCCGCGCGCGAGCAGGGCTGGACGATCATGCAGGTCGCCGAGGAATCCCTGCTCGACCTGCCCGATCTCGCCTTTAAGGGCAAGGCCTACCAGGACGTGCGCACCGCCATGAACCACGCGACCCGCGAGGGCGTGTCGGCTGTGTGGACAACGTGGGACGAGTGCCCCGCGGGCTGGCGTGACCAGATCACCGTCATCTCCGACACGTGGAGCGCCGACAAGGCCCTGCCCGAGATGAGCTTCACGCTCGGCAGCGTGCGCGAGCTCGCGGTCCCCGAGACGCGCATCCTGGTCGCCATCGACGAGGAGTCGACGATCCACGCGGTCACCTCGTGGCTGCCGATCTACCGCGACGGAGCGGTCATCGGCCTGACCCTGGACGTCATGCGTCGCCGTGCGAGCGGGTGGCGCCCCGCAATCGAGTTCCTCATCGGCAAAGCGGCCCTGTCCGCGCAGGAGGAGGGCCTCGAGATCCTCTCCCTGTCGGGTGCTCCCCTGTCACGCTCGGCAGACGACACCTCGGCGTTCGGGCCGCTCACCGACGCTCTCGCGGCCATCATGGAGCCGCTCTACGGCTTCACGTCGCTGCACGCGTTCAAGCGCAAGTTCAAGCCCCGCACGCAGTCCCTGTATCTCGCGGTGCCGGATCCGGCATCGCTCGCAACCGTCGGTTTGGCCATCTCGCACGCCTACGTGCCCCACGTATCGCCCGCCCAGACCCTCACGCTTCTCGCATCGGTGAGCGGCGGACTGGCCAAACTCGCCGCGAAGGGCGTGGGCGATCTACGGTCCACGCGCGCAGCCTCACGCGAGGCGGTGCAAGCCCAGACCGAGAAGGCCGCCAAGGCCTCGTCCGTTGAGACCGGGAAGGACAAGCAATGAGCGTTATTGGAAACATTCCGCTGACCTCGCTGACGACCCTCGTCGTTGTCGGAGGGCTCGCCCTCCTCGCCCTGCTGGGAGGGGCGGCCCTGCTGGCGCGCTCTGAGCCCTCGCGCTGCCCGGGACGCACGAGGCGGTGGCTCGGGCGCACGGTCATCCTCCTCGTTCCCACGATCCTCCTCGCGTCGGCGGGTGGGCTGGTCTTCAATCGTTCGCTCGTCCTCGTGAAAACCAGCGGCGATCTGGGAAACCTCATCATGTCGACCGTCGTCGGCTCGACCACCCAGACCGGGGGCGAGGCCCACGTCGAGGCGCAGTCAGCTCCCGCATCCGAACTCGACGCAACCTTCACGACCGCCGATGACGGAATGCTGGAAACCACCTGGACCGGCCCATCGAGCGGTATCACTCAACCGGTCGACGTCATTACACCGACCGGATATTCGACGACTGACGGCAAGACCTACGGCGTCATCGAGCTCCTGCACGGTTACCCGGGCGGCCCCGACGGAATCCTGCAAGGCCTCGGCATCCAACAGGAACTGGACAAGGCCATTGCCGCAGGCATCATCCCGCCGGCGATCGTCGTCGCCCCCGGTCTCAACGTCGATCAGGAAGCGCACGACTGCGCTGACATCGAAGGGCGCCCAGCCGTGTATACGTGGGTCTCCCACGATGTCCCCGAGATGATTCGGCACAACTTCCCCAACACGACATCCAACCGCGATGGCTGGATGATCGGCGGCTTCTCCGCGGGCGCCTACTGCGCGATTTGGACCGCTCTGCGCACCCCGCAGACCTACGGGGCCGCCGCGTCGCTGTCCGGCTACGACACGCAGATCGAAGGACAGATGACGAACCAGGGGGACCAGTACCTCGCCGACAACACGCTGTCGACCATGCTGGCGAATCGTACGCCGGACGGGCTGCGCATCTACGCGATGGCCGCCGGGGACGACGCGGTGGGCGGCGCCTACACCGCTCTCAAGATGGCCTCGGCCGTCAAAGATCCTGACTCGGTCACCACGGATGTCCCGCCGACCGGCGGACATACAGGCCCCCTCTGGAGCGAGCACATCCCCAACATGCTGGCCTGGTGGGGTTCTTCTGATCGCGTCGCCCGCGTCGTAGGTGCTACGCCGACGTCGGCTACCGCTCAGTCCTCCGACGCCAGCGCGTCCATCGTCCCGGTGACGACTGTGACCCACGAGGTGCGGCCGACCGCTCCGAACGGCTACGTGACGCTCGGCATCCTCATCGTCGGTGTTCTTATCTCCCTCGTACTCGCCTGGCATGTCGCGCCGCGCTGGCAGGTGCAGCGCCGCGACGTGGCGCCCGACAAAGAGCGCGGCAAACACCACGGGCGGCACCGCGCGCAGCGCTCGGGTCGCCTGAGTTCCCTCCCCACCCCAGCACTTCGCGCGCTCGCATACCTGGGACGGCTCACCGCCCTGGGCGCCGCAGTCGGAAGCGCCGCCGCACTCATCGGCATTGCGTCCAACATGGTGGGCGGCTTCTACACCTCGTGGAGCTCGATCGCCGAAAGCTTCGTGGCTGGTCTGCGCTAACAGCGCGCCAGCTTCAGGCGCGGGGCGCCATGTAGGTCGTCGTCAGCTCCATGCCCGAGTCCGGAGAGAAGTCCCAGTCCGAGGGCGGCAGGCCTGCGGCGACCAGCTCCGAGCCGATCGCTGCGATCTGCGCGCCGTTGTCCGTGCAGAAGCGCAGCGAAGGCATGCGCACGGTGATGCCCGCGGCCTCGGCGCGCTCCGTCAGGAGGGCGCGCAGGCGCGAGTTCGCGGAGAAGCCGCCACCCACGACGATCGTGTCGCACCCCGTGTCCAGTGCCGCGCGCACGGCCTTTGCGGTCAGGGAATCGTTGACGGCCTCGGAGAACGCGGCGCAGACGTTTTTCTTGCTGATGGTCTCGCCGCGCGCAGTCGCGCCCTCGATGTAGCGGGCGACAGCCGTCTTCAGGCCGGAGAACGAGAAGTCGTACTTGTGGCGCTCCTTATCCTTCCCTGCGGCCAGGCCGCGCGGGAAACGGATCGCCTCGCGGTCCCCCTGCTGGGAGAGGCGGTCCACGTGCGGGCCGCCCGGGTAGGGCAGGTCGAGGAGACGCCCGACCTTGTCGAAGGCCTCGCCGGCCGCATCGTCCAGGGTCCCGCCGAGCTCGACGACATCCGTCGCGATGTTCCGGATCTCGAGGATGTTCGAGTGCCCACCCGAGACGACGAGGCCGATAAAGTGCTCGGGCAGCGGCCCTTCGGCGAGCTTATCGACCGCGAGGTGGCCGATCACGTGGTTGACGCCGTACAGGGGCTTGCCCAGGGACGAGGCCAGGGCCTTCGCCGCGCAGATACCAACAGTCAGAGAACCGACGAGGCCCGGTCCAGCAGCGACCGCGATCGCGTCGACGTCCGCAAGGGTGACACCTGCCTCGTCGAGCGCGGCGTGCAGCGTCGGCAGGAAGGACTCAAGGTGCGCGCGCGAAGCGATCTCGGGGATGATGCCGCCGTAGCGCGCGTACTCATCCATCGACGTCGCCGTACGGTCGACGAGCAGCTGCGTGCCACGCACGAGGCCGACGCCGGTCTCATCGCAGGTTGACTCAATACCAAGGACCAGGGGTTCACTCACGCCCCCTAGTTTAGGACGCACGTGCGGGCGCCGCCGCACACGCGCAGGCGCGCAGCCCGACGAGTCAGGAGTCGGCGTCGACCTGATCCCCAGAACGCGCGTTTGCAACGAACATCGCGACGCCCGCAACGGCAAAGACCAGCAGGCTCCACGGGAACAGCGAATCCGCGATCGGCTTGATCTGAGGCGACCCGAAGAGAACGCCCAGGAGCAGGAGGATCGATAGGATCGCAAAGACAATCATCGCCGTGATGCCGATGGTCGCGCTGACCCAGTAACGCCGCGTGTGCGTGTTCGGGCCGTTTTCATCAAAGTGCATGGCAGGACTCCTCTCTGAGCCGATGACCCTTTCATCATACGCCGCACACCGCGGCGCTACTTGTACTTTGGACAAGGCCGCGGCGTGCCTGTGACGACGACCAGACAATGCTACGAAGGCCGACAACGCGGGAGGGCCCGGCGCGTATGCGCCGGGCCCTCCGTGAGGCCACTCCAGGCCGATCAGACGCCCTTGAAGGCAGCCTTGCCGAGCTGGCGGTTGAGGTTTGCGATCACGTCGAGCGGGATCTGCTTGGGGCACACCGCCGCGCACTCACCGATGTTGGAGCAGGAGCCGAAGCCCTCCTCGTCCATCTGGTTGAGCATGCTGACCACGCGCTTGTAGTTCTCGGGCTTGCCCTGCGGGAGCAGGCCGAGGTGCGTGACCTTCGCGGAGGTGAACAGCATCGCGGACGCGTTCGGGCAGGCAGCCACGCATGCACCACAGCCGATGCAGGCGGCAGCCTCGAACGCGCGATCCGCGTCCTGCTTCGGGACCGGGGTCGCATGCGCGTCGGGGGCTGCGCCCGTGTTCACGGAAATGTAGCCGCCGGCCTGGATGATGCGATCCAGTGCGGAGCGGTTGACCACGAGGTCCTTGATAATCGGGAAGCCCTCGGCACGCCACGGCTCGATCGTGATGACGTCGCCGTCGTTGAAGGAACGCATGTGCAGCTGGCAGGTCGTAGTGACCTCCGGGCCGTGCGCGATACCGTTGATGACGATGCCACACTGACCGCAGATACCCTCGCGGCAGTCGGAGTCGAAGGCGATGGGTTCCTCGCCGCGTGCGAAGAGCTCTTCGTTCAGGACGTCGAGCATCTCCAGGAACGAGGACTCTTCCGAGATTCCCTTCACCTGGTATT
>CALISI010000070.1 GCA_938041695.1 uncultured Actinomyces sp. | reverse complement strand
TCAACCACCTCATCGTCTCCAACACCGACACCTGGGAAGAAAAACAAGGCCACTAGATGGCCGTGTGGGTAAGGACCTACGCCACCACCATCGCCGCAGTTCCCGCGCACATGAGAGCCAGGCCCAGGAGGTAGCGCCGCGTGAAACGCTCGTGAAACGCCACGGCTGACACCGCGACGGTCACGAAAATCGACAGCTTATCGATGGGCACCACGACCGAGGCAGGCCCATCCTTCAGTGCGTGATAGTGCGCCAGCCACGACGCGCACGTCGCCGCGCCCGACGCGACGATAAACGCCAGCTCCCGGCCGGGAATCGACCGGACCTCGCCAAGGCGTCCCTGCATGCACACGATCACCCACGCCATCGCCAGCACCACCAGCGTGCGCACCGCCGTCCCCAGCGTCGGATCCACACCCGAAATGCCGACCTTCCCAAGGATCGACGTCAGCGCCGCGAATAGTGCGGACGCGAGCGCGAACGTCAGCCAGCTGCCACCCCCCGCGCAGCGCACGCGGCAGGCCTGAGAGGTCGGAAGGCTCCACCATGAGAAGCGTTCCCACCGTGATGACGATGATTCCAAAGCTGCCCCACACGCTCACGGGTTCACCCAGCAGGATGAGCGCAAGGATGATCGCCAGGACCGTCGATAGCTTATCGATGGGGGCGACGCGGGAGACGTCCCCTCGAGACAGTGCCGCGAAGTAACACAGCCACGAGGCCCCCGTCGCCAGTCCGGACAGAACCAGGAACAGCGCAGAAGTCCCACCGATAGACGCAACGCCAGAAGCGGAGCCCGTCACAAGTACCATGCCCCACGCGCCAACGGCCACGACAACTGTGCGCAGCGCCGTCGCGACAGTCGAGTTCGTCGACGCGACGCCCGCCTTAGCGAGGACGGATGTCAATCCTGCAAACAGGGCAGACAAGCAGGCCGCGACGATCCACATGAGACCAGCCTAGGCCCGAGGCTGAGGTCTCCGCATCTGAGAAAAATGACGGTGTGTCATGTGCACCAGACTGTGGAAAAAGTAGGTTATAGTTGTCGCGTATCCAGGCCTCGTATTGGGGTCACAACGCAGTGTAAAGGAACGAGATGAGCGACAACCTTGACGAGCTCGGCGTCAACGGCGAATTCGAAGAAAACGGCCGAGAGATCGTGCTCGACACAAGCGGCGAAGCGGAGCTGACAGAAGAAGCCTCCGATGGCATCGCTGAGCTGCGCGAAACGATCGCACAACAGGACTCGGAGGCCGAACAGTACGCGATCGAGTTCCTCAAGAAGGTCGTGCGTATCCGCGGCGTGCGCATTACCCGCGATGAGTTCCTGCGTCAGGAACTGCGCAAGCTCCACATGAGTGACGACGCGATCGCGCGCGCAGTCGACTCGAACCCAGTGCTCGCAGGCGTGTCCTTGACCGATCTCGACAAGCTCGCCGACGGCATCATCTCCTTCGAGACGAACAAGTCCGCGGCGATGTCCTTCGCTGCGGGCATCCCCGGCGGCTTCGCGATGCTCGGAACGGTCCCCGCAGACCTGATGCAGTACTACGTGCACGCGTTTCGGATCATGCAGAAGCTCGCGTACCTCTACGGCTGGCGTGAGCTCCTCAGTGACATGGATGAGGTGGATGACGAGACAATCGGTGTCCTCGCGATGTTCTTCGGCGTCATGCTCGGCGTCGGTGGCGCGGCCCAGTCGCTGACGACGTTCGCCCGCTCGGTCGCGATGCCCGCGTTCCAGAAGCAGGTGACGAAGCAGGCTCTCACGAAGACCTCGTGGTACCCGGTGATGAAGCATTGCCTGCGTTTCATCGGTATTAACGTGACGAAGAAGAGCTTCGCGCAGGGCGTCTCCAAGGTTATCCCCGTCATTGGAGGCGTCGTGTCGGGTGGCATGACCCTTGTGTCGCTCCAGTCCCAGTCCACTCGCCTCAAGGGCCACCTGCGCGAGCTGCCGCCTCCCGGAGTCGACGCTGCGGTCTGGAAGCAGTCGGTCAGCGACGCGACCCCCGAGGACCAGGGGCTGGGCGTGCTGGATAGCGCCCAGCAGGCACTGGAGAGCACGACAAAGGTCGTTGCCGACGGCGCGACGAGCGCTGCCTCCGCGATTGCCGATGGCGCGACGAGCGCTGCCTCCGCCATCACCAGCGGCGTCAAGGGGCTCTTCGGTTGGAATAAGTAGCATCTCGGAGATGAGGCCGGGGCTGGGGATGCGCTTAACCACGAACGAAGCACAGGCCTCGGCGCAGAGTTTAACGGGCCACTGTTTCCTACTTTTTCAGCCCCGGGAGAGGGAAAACCTGCCACCATATGCGGGTGAATGAGACGACGAAACCGGCCCTGGCCTCGTCCCAGACCGAGGCGGGCCCCCTGATCCTGCAGGCCTTCGCCTGGGACATGGCGCCGGACGCCAGCCACTGGCGCTACCTCGCCCAGCACGCCCAAGCGATTGCGGACCTGGGTGTCACCATCATCTGGCTGCCACCCGCCTACAAGGGACACGAGGGCATCAACGACGTCGGCTACGGCGTCTACGACCTGTACGACCTGGGCGAGTTTGACCAGCGTGGCTCCGTGCCCACGAAGTACGGGACGAAGGACGAATACCTGGCCGCCATCGAGGCCCTGCATGAGGCGGGAATCGCCGTGTGCGCCGACATCGTCCTCAACCACCGCATGGGCGCCGACGCGACCGAGACCGTGCGAGCCACCCCGATCAACCCCCAGGACCGTCATGAGGCCATCGGCGAGCCCGAGATGATCGAGGCGTGGACCCGCTTCACGTTCCCGGGGCGCGCGGGCGCGTACTCGGACTTCACGTGGGACTGGACGTGCTTCCACGGCGTCGACTGGGACGAGGCCACCAAGCGCAACGGCCTGTGGCTCTTCGAGGGCAAACACTGGAACGAGTCCGTCGACACGGAGTTCGGCAACTTCGACTACCTCATGGGCTGCGATGTGCACGTCACCGAACCCCGAGTCAGCGAGGAGCTGGACCGCTGGGGTCGCTGGTACGTCGAGACGACCGGCGTGGACGCGCTGCGTCTGGACGCCGTCAAGCACGTGGGTTCCGACTTCTACGCGCGTTGGCTGAGCGACCTGCGCACCTCCACGGGCCGCCTTCTGCCCGCCGTCGGCGAATACTGGAACGGCGACGTGCGTGAGCTCGAAAGCTACCTGGCGAGGGTCTCCGACGTCATGCTCTTCGACGTTCCCCTGCACTACCACCTCCACGACGCGTCGATTTCGGACGGCAACGTCGACTTGTCCCGACTGTGGGAGAACACGCTGACGGCGTCCCACCCCGACCAGTCCGTCACGTTCGTCGAGTACCACGACACCCAGCCCGGCCAGTCGCTGGCCTCAACGGTTGCCCCCTGGTTCAAGGCGGCCGCTTACGCCCTCATCCTCTTCCACGAGGCTGGGGTTCCCTGCGTGTTCTGGGGTGACCTCCTCGGTTCTCCCGATTCTGACGACCTGCCCGCCGTGCGCGAGCTGCCGATCCTCATGGGGATCCGTGCCCGCGCGGCCGTCGGACGCCAGCACAATGCTTTCGACGATCCCGACGTGGTCGGTTTCGCCCGCGAAGGCAAGGAAGAGATTCCCGGCTCCGGATGCGCGGTCATCCTCTCCGACCGTATGGCGTCAGACAAGACGCTCTACGTTGGAACGCGCCATGTGGGCGAGGAATGGGAATGCGTCATCGGTGGCCACCCGAGCGTGCGTGTCGCGGATGATGGGACCCTCACCGGCACCGTGAGCGACGGAGGCCTCAGCGTCTACGTGCCGCGCGCGTGAGCGCATCACACGCCCCGGCCTCGTCCCCGTCGACGAGGCCGGGAAACGTGTGCGTACGAGCGCTACTCCTGGGTCCCACCCAGGGCGGGAATACGTTCGATCTGATCCTTGAAAAAGGCCTCGGCCGACGCGACGAAACGCTCGATGCTGGTCGATACCTGCGCGTCCGTGAGCCCGTAGCGGGCGGTGACGAACTGCTCGGCGCACAGGCGCTGACGGCCGTCGTCCAGCGACGCCACGTAGACCTTCGGCCACGTGGTCGCTCCGTTCCAGTCATTGCACGCCTGAATGAGGCGCTGACGAAGCTCCATCGACACGTCCTCGGGGATCGCGGCCCACATGCTCAGGTCCGTGCCATCGTTCGCGATCGAAAAAATGAAGTAGCCGCGCCCGATACCCATGTGCAGGCTCTGGTCTTCCACCCTGTAGTTGAAGTCGTTACGGTCGAAGTAATCGATCAGCCGTTGCACGTTGAGGGGACGTACAACGGTGCGGCGCGAAATGGCGGCCTTGCACTCGGCGATGATTTCCGGCGCGTCCTCGTTGGATGGATCCATGGCGACGCACTGCTCCAGGTACGTCAGCGCGCTCTCCTCCTCGTCCTGCCAGTACAGGGCCGTGCCAATCCGGTAGTACCAGCGCGGGTCCGCCATGCCTTCAGCTTCGACGCTGCGCAGCAGCTCGATCGCGTGCTTGATGTGATCGCGGAAAGAATCCATGTAGGGCTGCGCGTAGTTGATGTAGGCGCGCGCCAGCAGACTCGTCAGCTCGTAATCCATCGCCGACGGGGGCTGCCCCTCGATGAGCGCGATGATCTTTTGGTGTTCCTTCTCCTCGTGCAGGAGATTAATCTGGTCGATGAGCGACGAGCGAGAATCCACGGAATCTCCTTCAAACGATGCCGAATGTGACTGCCTGATCACAAGCATAACAGGGCGCGTGTCGGCTCTGTGTCGCTGATGGAACGCTCGCTGTGTAGGCTGACAGGATGGACCAGACCGGCATGAATGAGGGCCGCGTGAACGACGACCTGCGTGCGCGTATGAGCGAGGCCGATGCCGCCCAGTGGGACGAAATCCAGCAGTGGAAGGCCTCCCAGCTGAGCGACAAACGCCCCCGCGCTATCACGCAGAAGATGAAGTCGGCAGCCCTCGCACCGGTGGGCAAAGCAGTGTCCATTGCGCGCAAGGTTCCCGGCGGGGAAGCGCTGAGGCGAACCATGTCATCCGCAGCCCTCGGACTGGTCGAGCTGGCTGCCTCCGCATCCGAGGCCTCGGTGCGCCGCACGCGCATCCTCAAGGCTTATCGCGCGGCCGGACACGACGTGACAAGCCTGCGAGACATCCGCTCTCTGCCTCTCGACCAGGTGCTCGCGGTCAAGCCTCGCCTGAGTCTCGCATACTCGGGTACGGCAGCCGCGGAGGGGGCGGTCAGCGGCGTGTTCGCCTCCGGTGGCTCCCTCGCCGCTGTGCTCGGCATGGGCGTCGCGTCGGCGCCCGGCGTGGGCGTCACCGCCTCGGCGATGGCCGTCGATATTACGACCTTCCTGGCAGCAGCCACGCGTCTCGTCGCCCACACCGCTGCCTACTACGGCTACGACTCCGAGGATCCCTCAGAACGCCTCTTTTCCACGATGGTGCTCTCCCAGGCGATCGACCCGGCCGGCAGCGGGCGTGACTTCGTCGTCGAAAAGCAGGCGACGATGCTCGCCTTCAGCCAGGTGATGCGCGACCTCGCGCGCAAGGGATCCCTCGAATCGCTCGGCGGAAGCGCGATCGTGAGCGCCATGAAATCACTCTTCTCAGCGATGGGCGTTCGTCTGGCCAGCCGCAAGCTCGCCCAGATCGTTCCCGTCGCCGGAATCGTCGTGAGCGCAGGGCTCAACGCGGCGCTCATGCGCACCATTGGGGAGACGGCGGATCACCTCTACCGGGAACGTTTCCTCGCCGAGCGTTACGGGCGGGTGGCCGACAGCGGAGAGGCCTCAAGCGCCCTCGTGGTTTCCCCACAGGGCACGGATATCAACGCGGACGTCGCTCGCTACCTCGAACTGACCGAGGCTGAGAGTCGTGCGTAGTAAGGTGGCGTCCCTCTTTCAGGCGAAGGGCTTCGGCGTTGGTGGCGGATGCGAAAACGCTACTGCCTGATGGTGCGCAGAGGACGGTCATGAGCGAAAGCACGGAGGAGATGAACGACGCGATCGACGAGATGCGTGCGCGCATGAGCACTGACGACCTCGCCCAGTGGGACGCAATCCAGGAATGGAAAGCCGCGCAGATTCGCCCCATCAGGCCTCGTGTCATCTCGCAGCGTATTCGCTCGTATCTGCTCGCGCCCCTCGCGAAGGCCGTTTCTCTTGCCCGCAAGGTGCCCGGCGGGGCGGCTGTCACTGGTGCGGTGGCCTCTGGGATCCTCAAGCTCGTCGAGCTCGGGACATCAGCCGCCGAGTCTTCGATCAGCTGCGAGCGAATCGTGAGGGCTTTCCGTCGGGCTGAGTGTGATATCGAGTGCCTCGAGGACATCCGACACTTGAGCCTGGCGCAGATTCGCTCAGTGAAGCCGCACCTGAAGGTGGGCTATTGCGGGGTTGCGGCCGCCGAGGGAGCGATCAGCAGCATCGTCGCGTCGGGAGGATCGGTCGCTGTGCTTGCCGGACTAGGTGTTGCCTCGGCCCCCGGTGTCGGCGTGGTGGCGGCCGCGATCGGACTCGACATTATGACGTTCCTAGCATCCGCGACGCGCCTGGTTTCTCACACGGCTGCCTACTACGGGTACGACACCGAGGACCCCGCGGAAGACCTTTTCGCCGCGATGGTTTTGTCCCAGGCGATATCTCCGGAGAACGAGGGCAGCGCCTTCGTCGTCGAGAAAGAGACCTCGATGCTCCTTCTCAACAAGGTGATGCGTAAGCTCGCCAGGCGCGGATCGATGGAGACCATCGGGAACAATGCACTCACCGCGTCGGTCAACTCCCTGTTCGCGGCTCTCGGAGCGCGTCTCGTCGGCATGAAGATCGCCCAAATTGTGCCGATCATCGGCATTATCGTGGGCGTGAGCCTCAACGCGTCCCTCATCCGCACCATCGGCGTGACGGCGGATCACCTCTACCGCGAACGTCTTTTGATGGAGCGTTACGCGCAGGGGGAGGATGAGGATTCCCCCGCAGCGGGTGCTACGGGGGAATCCAACGAAGATGATCTGGATGCGCAGATCACGCGCTACGTCGAGCTAGCCGAGGCCGAGGGACGCCGATAGCGCGCCCGCACGATCAGCTCCTCGAGTTCCAGTTCTGCCAGTCGTTCCAGTCGTCGTCCTGAGCGTCGACCGAGATCATCGGCATGCGCGCGGACGAGGCCTGGTCCTCGTTCTCCGCCTCAATGGCGTCGTTGTGGTCCTCGCGCTGCTTGCGGCGCTTGCCCCAACCCCAGCGCTTGCGGCGCTTCGACTCGCCCTCCTGTTCGCGGCGTGCCTCCTCATTCCATGAGAATTCGGAGTTCCAGTCTTCCTGGAATTGGGCGGGTACCGCCGGCGCCTGGGGCGTGACGGACGGCTGCGGGGCGACGGACGCCTGGGGGGCCTGGGGGGCCTGGGGCATGGTCGGCGTCTGCGGTACGAACGGAGCCGGGGGCACGGCCGTCTGAGGCGCCTGTGTATGCGTGACCTGAGGCGTTGTCGGCACGTACGGCGCGGCCGGGGCAGCGGGAGCGGCTGCCTGTTCGGGGGCAACAGGTGCGGTCTCGGCGCGTGTCGTCGCAGACCAATCGAAGGAATTCACCCGGCGTACACGAGGAATCTGGGCCGTCGGGAGCTCACCAGCATCGATCACGGGATCAAACGAGGCCTGCTGCCTAGGCTCAGGTTCGGGCTCGGGTGCGGGAGGGACGATGAGTTCCGGCTCAGGTTCGGGCTCGGGCTCGGGAACAACGATGGTTTCCGGTTCGGGCTCGGGCTTGGGTACGACGACGGGTTCCGGCTCAGGGACGACGGCCGGTTCCGGGACGACAATGGGTTCCGGCTCGGGCTGGGGGATGACGATCGGCTCTGGTTCGGGCTGAGGAACAACGATGGGTTCTGGCTCAGGTGCGACTCCATGCCGAACCTTCGGGATCAGCATTGTTGCAGGAGCATCATCTTGGTCTGCGGGCGGCGCCGGCACAGGGGCCGAGACGCGCGACTCGCTATGTGCCAGCTCAGTTGTCGGGTGCTCGTGGTAGACATCGGCCTCGTGCGTGAGGGCCGTGGCCGTCGAGACCTGCTCAGCGGGGATGCCCCGGGCGGGCGTCGGAATATCCGCAGGAGCAGGAACAGGATCTGCTGGAGCTGAGGGCATATAGCGATCGGAGCGACGCTGGGGGGCACCGGCAAGCGCAGTGGCGTCCTGCCCCTGGGGGAAACCCGGAGCATAGTTCGCAGCAGGTACGTCCGACCCCTGAGCCATCGGCTGCATCGGCTGTGTCGGCTGCGCAGGGAAAACAGCGGGGCGGTGCCCGTCGCGCGAGCGCCTGCGCTTTGGAGGCTTCGCTTCCTGAACGGGAGCCTCGGGCGCGGGAGCAGCAGGTTCGGGACGCGACTTGTGCTGCCAGACAAAGCCGGTATCACGCGGCTTGGGCTGTGGGAGCGAGGCGAGATCGAGCGCAGACGAATCGGCTGCGGAGGGGCGTCGCGTTGCCTCGGGCGAAACCGTTGCTTCTCGGCCCTGATCCACTGCCGGAGCGGTGGCAGTCCGTAGCGACATGTCTACGGATCGATCCGCAGCGGAAGGCCCCGAGGCCTGCGTCCCCTGAGGGGCGCTCGGGCGACGTGCGTGGGACGGAGATGCGCTCTGTCCTGCCCCCTGGTTGGACTCCTTCGAGCGCTTTGAACGAACCACGTAAATGACGATGACGACGACCAGCGCGATGACGATGAGGCCGACGATTAAGGCGATCAGCAGCCCGAGAGAGGGGCCCGAAGAGGAATCGGAATCGGACGAGGCGGGGGCTGAGCTGGCGGAGGGCGCTTGACTGCCGGGAACAGGCGTTGCGCCCCACAGATCCTTCAGTGCGTTCGCACCGGCCGCCGCGGACGGATTCCCGCCGGCAGCAAGTGTTCCGTTCACCGTGATGACCTGCGGGACAGTGCCCGTCCACGTCGGCACGGAGAGTGCTCGTCCCTCGTAGGTCGTTGCAGAGGTCGCTGCGCCCGATGTTGCGGACTGTACTTCGCCTTCGACGCTGAGAGACACGGAGGCGAAAGTGAGGGAAGTGCCGAACGTTTTTCGATACGCGGCAAGGGTCTGGTCGGTGCGAGCGGAGAGCATGAATGCCCCCGAGTTCTGGAGGGTGAACTCGGATTCATCCTGGGCGCGGGTGTACATCAGCTGCATATGGCAGACGGTGGCATCGTCGCGCGTCACGAACTCGACGTGCTGGTCCGTGGAACTACCCGCGTATGGTGTGCATGTGGATTCGCTCATCGTCCGAGAGGGATCGACGATGGTCAAGGTGTCGACGAGCTGGCCGTCCTTGGTGAGGACGTATGCCTCCGATAGGGTCGGGGCGTCCGCTGCGTGAGCGCCGAATACGACGGTCGACGTGATGAACAAAGCCCCGAGCGTGGCGCACAGGGCGCGAAAGAATCGCATGCAGTCCTCCTGATATGAACCACTCGATTATCGTCTGTTCGTGGATACAAAGCAACGAGGGGTGCTCGTAGTGATCTAGTCTGACCGGTCGTCAAATAAAAGTGTGCGGGCTGTCAAAGGCGTGCGTCCCGTATTGACAAGGTGTGATCGTGTCCTGTCACGTAGTATGACAGGTATCTACTGAGGTCAGGTTTTCGATGACTGGTTGGGTGAAAAACTGGTGAACTGAGGAGGGGCTCTGTGAAGTGTCGACCTGCCACGCGTGCCGATATTCCCGAAATGACACGAATTATCACCGAGGGATTCCTTGACTATCCTTTACACATCATGCTCAAGCCTTACCTCTACCGTGCGGAGCACTACCCGGAATGTGTCACTGCAATCAATCGGATGCTTGCGGATTCGTATCAGCGGGTCCTTCATGCCCTCGTCGTTGAGCATGAAGGGCGGGTCGTAGGCACGGCTCTCCTGCATGATCGCAAGGTTGGATTCATTCGCAGCTTCCTCAGTGGGGGGTATGAGTTCTTTCGCTATGCTCCACCGTTGCTCGTGAAAGAGTTCTCGGATGTTGTCGATTCCGCGGACCAGGTGACAATCGATAAGGGTGACTTCGAGTGGTATCTCGAGGTGCTCTCCGTCGATAGGCGGATGCGAGGGCGCGGTGTCGGTCGTTGGCTTGTCTCGCAGGTTCTTCCCGACTATGTGGCCAAGCGCGGTGGGCGCGCGTATGGATTCGTGACCTCGACCGAGGAAAACGCGCACTTCTACCTCAACGGTGGGTGTGAGCTTCTGGATCGATTCGACATACATTTGCGTGATGAAACGTGTCCCATTTGGTCCTTTCAGAGGCGCGCAGAGCTTCTTTGATAAGTGAGCAAACGGGCCAATCGCGTTGCGCTCCGGCCTTTCGCACGGAAACTTGCTTTTTTGCAGGTCATGGCGCGTGATGCACGTCCCGCAGTTCCGCTTGACTTCAAGGGCTTGAGGTCTTTTAGGGTGAAGCTATGGCAGGAAATGGCTCCGGGCGCACGTACTCCATTAAGGAGGTAGCGGCGCTCGTTGGCTTGCCCCCGTCCACCCTGCGCTATTACGAGGATGTCAGCGTTATTCCTGCCATCGCTCGCGATGCCTCGAGCGGGCATCGCATATACACCGAGGATGATCTTGAACTGCTGACGTGGGTGTCGTGCCTGTCCGCTTCCGGGATGTCGATCGCGGACATGCGTGAATATGTCCGGTCTGGCCTGGGTGGGGAGAGGGATATCTCCGAGTTTGTGACCCTGCTGGAACAGCAGGATGCCCGCCTCCAGGAGGAGGGGCAGATTATTGAGCTTCGTCGCGAGTTCTTGCGCACAAAGATTGCCTACTGGCGCGCGATTAAACACGGGGATGCCTCAGAAGCTGAGCGCTTGGATATTGATGCGCGCGCGCTCGCGGAGCGCCTCAAGAAGTGGTCAATGCGTTCGTGAAAGCCTAGTGGGGCGGTCTTCATGCCTGCTCCGAACTCCGCCCCGCTAGGGGGCACGGGGCCGCGTATCCGGGTTGGATGCGCGGCCCTCATTCATGGTCGCCCCAGAGTCCAGTAGGGGATGTGTCGTCTCAGGTAGGCCATCTCCCGCTCGATCGTTGGAGCAAGGTGCTCCCAGGTGAGAGCGTCGTCCCCGTGCCATGCAATTTCGCCGATGACGAGGAGTCTGGGGAGGAGGTGGTAAAAGAGCAGGTCTGGGGTCGTTACCGAAGTGGACCAGGCGACGGCCTCGACGCCTTTGAGTCGCTTGCTGTGGAGCATTGGCGGGAGCTGATCAGCGAGCTGGCGCGCGGTGAGTGGGGACTGGGGTGACGAGGGGTCAGCTGCGGGGTGGTTGAGGGTGAGCAGGTCGGAGTCTGCGAGTACCCATGAGGCGCCCGACGTGGCTGCATCCTCGTTCTCGGTTCCGCTGTGGCGTGAGGAGAGGAAGATTGTCCCAGGTGGTGGGCCGCCGTAGGCGTGGATTGCCATGTCCCATGCGGCCGCGCGCCGGCCATGGAAGTGGAGGACGCGCATGGCTCTGTCGATGAAGAGGCGCTCAATGTCTTGTCCCGAGCCGAGACCAGCCCGTGCGAGCCGTCGATCGCGTTCCCACTGGCTCCAGTCGGTCCAGGGGATACCGATATGGATGATGGGGGAGGGGAATAGGTCGCACGCGTGGTGGAAGGCTGCCTCGACGAATTGGAGGGATGAGGCGAGGGGCCACAGCGTTGAGTTGTCCTCTTGGGGGGAGACGAGGTCGGGGTTGCCCAAGTGCGGGTATGCGCGGATTGTGGCGCCGGCTGCGGATGGGATTGAGATTTCCGGAATGATGCTCACGTCCCGCTGCGCGGCGAAGCGAACGAGGTGTCGAATGTTTGCGTCGGAATAGAAGCCCTGCGTTGTGTGCGCGGGCGATGTGCGCCATGTGCCCGATCGTTGAGGCGCGCACGTGCGGTCGTACCAATGTGCGGGATCTCGTGGAATCTGTGCTCCGACAGATGTGAGCGCCGGGTAGCCGGGTACTGGGAGACGCCAGCCTGCATTGTCTGTTAGATGCCAGTGCAGGATATTCAGGCGGTAACGCGCCATGACGGTGATGATGAGCTCCATGACGGGGACTGGCCAGAACGTGCGTGTGGAGTCGATGAGGAGGCCGCGCCATGAGCATGCCGGTGGCCTGGTGGGATCGTGAGGGAAATGGCGAATATCTTCCGACTGTCGGGTTTGTTGTTTAGGGATACAATATCTCTGCTAATGTGAACCTAGTCATACTCAAAGAGGAGTGTTTCATGCTGTCGACCGACACAGTGTCTCTGAACCCCAACCCGCTCGTGCAGGCCCTCGGAAAGCCCGCGAAGGAGTTTACGAAAGCCGACATCATCGGCTATATCGAGGACAACGGCATCCAGATGCTCAACCTCCGCTACGTCGGAGGGGACGGACGCCTGAAGACCCTGAACTTCGCGATCCAATCCAAGGCCCACCTCGATCGGGTGCTGACTCTCGGAGAGCGCGTCGACGGTTCCTCCCTGTTCACATTCGTCGAGGCGACCTCCTCGGACCTGTATGTCGTGCCGCGCGTGGCTACCGCATTCCTCAATCCCTTCTCGCACATCCCGACCCTCGATATCCTCTGTGGCTTCTACGATGTTGACGGCCGCCCCCTGGCCTCGGCGCCCCAGGAAATCCTGCGGAAGGCTCAGCGAGCGCTCAAGGAGGAGACGGGCTGCGAGCTGCAGGCCCTCGGTGAACTCGAGTACTACCTCTTCTCGGAGGAAGAGGAGCTGTTCCCCGTCGAGCCTCAGCGCGGCTACCACGAATCCGGGCCCTTCTCTAAGTGGGAGGACGTGCGCACGGCGACTCTCGCGCACCTCGTTGCCATCGGTTGCTCGGTGAAGTACGCCCATTCCGAGGTCGGTAACTTCGTCGCCGACGGGCGTCAGATGGTTCAGCAGGAGATCGAGTTCCTACCCGTCGATGCGCTGGATGCTGCCGACCAGATGGTGCTCGCCAAGTGGGTGCTGCGCGAAGTTGCCCATTCCTATGGCATTCATGTCTCCTTCTCGCCGAAGATTGCCGTGGGGCAAGCCGGATCGGGCATGCACTTCCATACCCGCATCGTCAAGGACGGCGTCAACCAGTTCTCGACGGGATCTGGCCTGACGGACACAGCGCTCAAAGTGATCGGAGGCTACCTGTCGCACGCAGCATCGCTGACAGCGTTTGGTAACACCGTCCCCACCTCATTCCTGCGCCTTGTTCCCCATCAGGAGGCGCCAACCTCGATCTGCTGGGGCGACCGCAACCGCTCCGTTCTGGTGCGCGTACCTCTCGGCTGGCAGAACATCGACGATTCGATGTTCCGTGATGCCAACCCCATCGAGCCGCCGATCGCCGACCTGCCCAATGACTCTCAGACGGTGGAGCTGCGCAGCCCCGACGGGTCCGCAGCGGTCCACCTGCTCCTCGCCGGCATCGCCGTCGCCGCGCGTATTGGCCTGACCGAGCCGGGCATGGAAGAGTACGCGCGTGAGCGCAAGGTCGACGGCGACGCATCGCAGACCCCCGGCCTCGACCAGCTGCCGCCCTCCTGCTTCGAGGCCGCCGGCAGGCTTCTCGCCCAACGCGAGGACTACGAAGCGAAGGACGTCTTCCCGTCGGGCCTCATCGACTCGTGGGCGTCCCGCCTCATCGACCTGGGTGACGAACACCTGCGTGATGACCTGGCGGACTCGCGTGTCTCTGTCGAGGAGCTTGTGGAGCGCTACTTCCACATCGGCTGATCCATCGACAAGTGGCCCCGACCACGTCCCCGAGGCCGGGGTCACTGTGGTCTATGGCCGACTAGGAGTGGTCGGGTGGGGAAAAGCGTTCAGCGCCCGACTGCGCGTCAGAACGGTCGCGGGCCTGCGCGCTCGCGGGTGCATTCTCCTCGGACGTTGACGAGGGCGGCGCGAGAGACCGCCTCCCGTAGGGGGTGGCAGCACTCTTTCGTGCGGAAGCGGAACGTCGCTGTGCCTCGCGCAGCGTAGCATCACGGTCGAACTGCGCGTCGGCAGCCGCCCGGCGCGAACGCGCCGATCGTCGCGCGAGACCGGTGATAACGGCCAGCGCAAGGACACCAGCCGTGATCGCCATAATCGGAGTCAGCGACCGTGCGGTGGAGGTGTGCTCGCGTTCCCGCGGGGATGAAGAAGACGCTGAAACGGGCGCCGACGGTGATGGGCCGGTGGAGGAGGCCGCGGTGGGCGCGTCGGCGTCAACGGTGCCCGTCGCGCTCACGTTGCCGGTGACGCCACGCCAGGTGACCGTGCTCGCGTCCGTCTTCGTCGATGCCCCGGGGGTGGTGATCTGCCCGTCGTTCGAGGCCTCGACGATGACGGAGCTATGCGCGATCAGAGTGACGGACTCGATGGAAGCAGAAGCATCGGGGGAGGCGAAGCCCTCCAGGAGACGCGTCGACGTTGATTCGAAGTGGAACACCCCGCCGTCGTCGACGGAGACAACCTCGGCGCCGCCGTCCTCAAGGTCCCACGTGAAACAGCACCCGTCCACGCCGTCGACCGTCACGAGGAGAGAAGACGTCGCCTTGGCAGCCGTGCCCATCGACTGACACTGCTCGCCAATGAGTGCCTGATCCGTCACCAGCGTGACCTGATGGGTTGCGCTCACGCCGGGTGTCATTTCGTAGACCTCGGTCAGGCGGATCTGCGTCGGGTTGTCGGCGAGCGTTGCACTCCCGCCCGCGGTCAAGGCGAGAGCCCCTGCGGTACCGAGCAACGCTCGCACACACCTCATGCGGCCTCGTCCTCCGCGCGCAGGCGAGGAACCGACGTCTTCTCCGGGCGAATGCCCGCCTTATCCGCGTAAAACGCGCGGATAACCTCCATGTCGGCGCGCACGTCACCCGTCAGCTGGTATGTCGGACCCCAGCCGAACGTGTGGGTATTGCGGTCGATGAAACCGAGCTGAATCGGCACGCCCGCCTCCATCGCGATGCGGTAGAACCCGGACTTCCAAAAGTCGCGGCGCGAGCGCGTGCCCTTTGGAGTGATGCACAGCGTGAACGAGTCCGCCTCGCGAATGCGTGAAGCGACCTGGTCGACGAGGCCGTGCGCGGCGCTGCGCTCCACCGGGACGGCGCCGATCTTCTTGACGAACCAGCCGAGCACCGGTGCCTTGACAACGGAATCCTTCACCAGGAAGGAGAACGTGCGCCCGGACTTCCACATGGAGATCGCCATGAAAACGCCGTCCCAGTTCGAGGTGTGCGGAGCGCCAATGACGATGACCTTGTCCGGCAGAGGCTGCGTGGAGAGCTTCCACCGGGAAATGGACAGGTACGCGGACGCGATCGCGGAAGTGAGAGCCATGAGGGCCTTTCTGGTCGTAGCTGGGGCTAATCCTACCCGTGGGTCGGTCAGTCCAGTGACTCCACGGCGAGCGTCTGCGTCATGATGTGGGGATGTCCCGGCCATAGCGTGAGCGCCCGCTCGCGCACGGCCGCCGTCTCGACGCACACGAAGTTCTGCCACTCGCCCTCACCGATGTCGCTCAAGGTGGCCGCGCCCTGCGACCAGGGGTTCCACACGATCGTCGAACCTGAGCCGTTTTTGTCCACGGTGATGCGTCGGCCCAGCTTCGGGTCGACGACCTGGACCTGCTGGGTGGACGTGTAGACGCGGTCGGTGGGGCCAATGAAGGTGATGTCGCCGCTCTGGGTGGCATAGCGCTCGCGGACCTTGTCGTAGTAGCGTTCGCCGTCTAATCCCTCCACCGTCACGTCCTCGACGTCACCGACGTGCAGGTAGGTGTGTAGGGCCGCCTCGATCGCGAAGGGGTGGTCGTCTTCATTCGTGAGGGTCAGGGTTGCGTTCAGTTCGTCCCCCGCGGATATGTCAAGGCGTGCGCAGAACGAATGGGGATAGAGCAAGGAGGTTTCGCCCGTGTGGTGCAGCTCGAAGGAAAACGAGGCCGGGGCGTCGTCCGCGCGCCGGGTGCTCGAGCGCAGCGTCCAGAGCGACGTGCGGGCAAAGCCGTGCGCACCTGCGCCGTCCCCCGGCATCGTCGGGGAATCGGCGGGGCTGCCGAACCAGGGGAGGCACAGGGGGATGCCGCCGCGGATCGCCTTCGTGCCGTCAAACACCGCGCGGGAGGAAAGCCACAGGACATCGGAATGGCCGGTGGGGCGCCATGACAAGAGGTGTGCACCGAAGGGGGTGACAAGGGTCGAGGCCGCGGAAACGTCTGCGCTGAGCGTCGCGATGTCAGTCATAGTATTCAGTAAACGCCATCGCTTGTTATCGAGCAAATAGACCGGCCGGAGGTCGCTGAGATGGCCACCTGATGACCGTGACGTGGTGGAATTCGCAGGGTGGGGATCGCATTGCCCGTCGTTGAGCCGATATTCTTGAAGACGTATGTGCGTGAAATCGGTTCGAACCGCTCGTCTTCGCGACGTGCTCACCCCCAACACGCATAAGTCTGTATCCACATTTGAGGAGTCCACATATGTCCACGCGTCCCGACCTGCGAAACGTCGCGATCGTCGCACACGTCGATCACGGAAAGACCACGCTGGTTGACGCAATGCTCTGGCAGTCCGGAGCGTTCTCCGAGCGTGACACGGTCGAAAAGACCGGTGAGCGCGTCATGGACTCCGGCGATCTCGAGCGCGAGAAGGGCATTACCATTCTCGCGAAGAACACCGCCGTCCACTATCGCGGCCCCGCCGCACAGGCTCTCGGCCTGGAAGATGGCGTCACCATCAACGTCATCGACACCCCTGGCCACGCCGATTTCGGTGGCGAGGTTGAGCGTGGCCTGTCGATGGTCGACGGCGTCGTCCTCATGGTCGATGCCTCCGAAGGCCCGCTCCCGCAGACGCGCTTCGTGCTGCGTAAGGCCCTCCAGGCTCACCTGCCCGTCATCGTCGTCGTCAACAAGGTCGACCGCCCCGACTCGCGCATCGAAGAGGTCGTCTCCGAGACCACCGACCTGCTGCTCTCCCTGGGCGAGGACCTCATGAATGAGGGCATCGACATCGACGTGGACTCTCTCATGGACGTCCCCGTCGTCTACGCCTCCGCCAAGGCCGGCAAGTGCTCCCTGGAGAACCCGGGCGACGGCCAGCTGCCCACCGAGGACCTTGAGCCCCTGTTCGAGACCATCCTGAACCGCATCCCCGGCCCCTCCTACGACGAGGACATGCCGCTGCAGGCACACGTCACCAACCTGGACGCTTCGCCGTTCCTGGGTCGTCTCGCCCTGCTGCGCATCCACAACGGCACCCTCAAGAAGGGCGCGGACGTGGGCCTGGCGCGCCACGACGGCACGATCCAGCGCGTCCACATCTCCGAGCTGCTGGCCACCGAGGGCCTCGAGCGCGTGTCCACCGACTCCGCTGCCCCCGGCGACATCGTCGCGGTCGCCGGCATCGAGGACATCATGATCGGCGAGTCCCTCGTCGACCTCGATGATCCGCGTCCTCTCCCGCTCATCACGGTCGACGACCCGGCCATCTCGATGACCATCGGCATCAACACCTCGCCCATGGCTGGCCGCGTCAAGGGCGCCAAGGTCACGGCCCGTCAGGTCAAGGACCGCCTCGACCGCGAGCTCATCGGCAACGTGTCCCTGAAGGTCCTGCCCACCGAGCGCCCCGACGCCTGGGAGGTCCAGGGCCGTGGCGAACTCGCGCTGGCAATCCTCGTTGAGCAGATGCGCCGCGAGGGCTTCGAGCTCACCGTCGGCAAGCCGCAGGTCGTCACGAAGGAGATCGACGGCGTCCTCAGCGAGCCCATGGAGCGCATGACGATCGACATCCCCGAGGAATACCTCGGCGCGGTGACGCAGCTGATGGCCGCCCGCAAGGGCCGCATGGAGACCATGGCAAACCACGGCTCGGGCTGGATCCGCCTGGAATTCGTGGTCCCCGCACGAGGCCTCATCGGCTTCCGCACGCGTTTCCTCACCGAAACGCGCGGCACCGGCATCGCCTCGTCCATCGCTGACGGCTACGCGCCCTGGCAGGGCACCATCGAGCAGCGCCTCACGGGTTCCCTCGTCGCCGACCGCGCCGGCCAGGCCACGCCCTACGCCATGACGAACCTGCAGGAGCGTGGCTCCTTCATCGTCGAGCCCTCCTCCGAGGTCTATGAGGGTCAGGTCGTGGGTGAAAACCCGCGCGGCGAGGACATGGACGTGAACATCTGCCGCGAAAAGAAGCAGACGAACACGCGCAGCGCGACCGCCGACGTGTACGAGTCGCTGACCCCCTCGCGCAAGCTGACCCTCGAGGAGTCCCTCGAGTTCGCGGCCAACGACGAGTGCGTCGAGGTCACGCCCGAGGCCGTGCGCGTGCGCAAGGTCGTCCTGGACGCCCAGGAGCGCTTTAAGATCGCCGCTCGCGAGCGTCGCGCCAACCGCTGAGCCGCGTCGCCCCTCCGCCCGCTAGACGGTGGGCGGAGGCGGCACGCGCTTGCCTGTCACCATCGTGCGGGCATCCACGCGGACCGGCCCGCGCCTCGTCGCGACCGTGACGTGCGTGGGAGCTACCTCGAGCGCCTCTCCGAGCGCATCGTGCAGCCCGTCTGCCAGGCGGTAGCGGATGACGATCCTCTCGCCGACCCTGAAGCTCATCCACGGCAAGGCGGGAATTGCGCCAGGGTCGCGTGCGGAAATTTCCTCGCGCGCCCCATCCGTCGCACTCGACTGAATTGGCGTATTTCCGCTGCTTGTGGGGCTCTTGGTGACGCGGGGTGACTCGGGGTTGCTCATACGTGAATAATAGAATCAACGAGTCTTTAGAACTGACCAGGAGGAACGTCTCATGACCTACGTCATCGCGCAGCCCTGCGTGGACGTCAAGGATCGCGCATGCGTGGACGAGTGCCCCGTCGACTGCATCTACGAGGGTGCCCGTTCGCTCTACATCCACCCCGAGGAGTGCGTGGACTGCGGCGCATGCGAGCCCGTGTGCCCGACCGAGGCCATCTTCTACGAGGACGACCTGCCCGATGAGTGGTCGGACTACCTGCGCGCCAACGTCGACTTCTTCAACGACCTGGGCAGCCCCGGTGGCGCCCAGAAGACCGGCGTCCAGGACTTCGACGATCCGATGATCGCCGCGCTGCCGCCTCAGAATGAGGACTGGAAGGCCGAAAACCTCTGACAGTCGATAGGGTAGGGGTATGGCCACGATCCTTCCCCGCCCCCTTGACCTGCCCGAATTCCCCTGGGATCAGTTGGCGCCCGCAACAGCGTGTGCGGCCGAGCATCCCGGGGGAATTTGCGATCTCAGCGTCGGAACACCCGTCGACGATACGCCCGCGTTTATCCGCGAGGCCCTGGCCGAGGCGTCCAACGCGCACGGCTACCCGACGGTGATCGGCACTACCGAGGTGCGCGATGCGATCCTTGCGTGGGGACAGCGACGGGGCATGGTCGACGTCGGCCGCGGCGGCGTGATCCCCACGATCGGATCGAAGGAAGCAGTCGCCTGGATTCCCGCCCTCCTGGGTGTGTGCGCGGGCGACACCGTCCTCGTGCCCGAGGTTGCCTACCCGACCTACGACATCGGCGCCCGGCTCGCGGGTGCCACGCCCGTCGCCGTGGATCCGACGACCCCCGAGCGCTGGCCCGAGGCCGCGCTCGTCTACCTGAATTCCCCGGGCAACCCCGACGGCCACGTGATGAGCAAGGACGAGCTGCGTGCCGTCGTCGCCTGGGCGCGCGCCCATGGCGCAGTCGTCGTCTCCGACGAGTGCTACGCGGCGCTGCCCTGGTCCGAACCCTACGTGAGCGAGGGCGTGCCCTCTCTGCTCGATGCGGACGTGTGCGACGGCGATGCGAGTGGCCTCCTCGTCCTGTATTCCCTGTCCAAGCAGTCCAACCTAGCCGGATACCGCGCCGCGCTGATTTACGGTGATCCCGCGCTGGTCGCGCCCATCGTGAGCGTGCGCAAGCACTCCGGACTCATGGTGCCCGCCCCTGTCCAGCACGCGATGGCGGTCGCTCTGCACGACACTGAGCACGTGGAGCGCCAGCGCGGCGTCTATGCGGCGCGTCGCGCCCTCCTCCTCGATGCGCTGACCGCTGTCGGCCTCGACGTCGACCCCGACAGCGCCGCTGGCCTGTACCTGTGGGTCGCCGACCCCGCAAACCCGACGGACTCGTGGGCGCTCGTGAACCGCCTGGCTGACCTCGGCATCCTTGTGGCGCCCGGCGACTTCTACGGCACGGCCGCACACGGGCGCGTGCGCGTGGCCCTGACCGCCACCGACGAGCGCGTGGCTGCCGCAGCCGAGCGCATCCGAGAGGCGTGGAACGTGCGCTGAGAGACGCGTCGATACAACGAGGCCGGGGCCACCCGCGCACACTGCGCACCGGTGGCCCCTGCCTGGTTGGTAGGAAAACTCAGTTCGACGCGTGCAGAGCGTCGTTGAGCTCGATGCCCATGACGCCCGCGCGGGCAATAGCCTCGATACGGCCGGTCTGGGAGTTGCGGCGGAACAGAATGTTCGACGCACCCGACAGCTCGCGTGCCGCGATTGTGCGCGGTTCGGCCTCGCCGGAGGAGTCAATGAGCGTGACCTTCGCGCCGGCGGTCACGTACAGGCCGGCCTCGACCACGCAGTCGTCGCCCAGAGCGATACCCAGGCCAGAGTTCGCGCCCAGGAGGCAGCGCTCGCCCAGGCGCACGCGCTGCTTGCCGCCGCCCGAGAGGGTCCCCATCGTGGAGGCGCCGCCGCCCACATCCGAGCCGTCGCCGATGACGACGCCCTGCGAGACGCGGCCCTCGACCATCGAGCGGCCCAGGGTGCCAGCGTTGAAGTTCACGAAGCCGGCGTGCATGACGGTCGTTCCCTCGGACAGGTAGGCGCCCAGGCGCACGCGCGTGCCGTCGGCAATGCGCACGCCGGTCGGCAGCACATAGTTGACCATCGGCGGGAACTTGTCGACGCCCTGCACGGTGACGGGGTGGCCGTCACGGGCGCGCAGGCGCAGGCGGGTTGCCTCAAAGTCTGCGACAGCGCACGGGCCGGCGTCCGTCCACACGACGTTGGGCAGCACCGCGAAGATACCGTCCAGGTTGATGGTGTTGGGCGCCACCAGGCGGTGGGAGAGCAGGTGCAGGCGCAGGTAGGCGTCCTCCGTCGATGCGGGGGCCTTCTGCAGGTCAATCGTCGTGGTCACGACGACGGTGCGCACGCGGCGCGCGTCATCGACGCATTCCAGCACGGACAGCGAGGCCGCCAGTTCCTCGTCGGTGCCGGGCTGCCCCAGGTGCGGGGCGGGGTACCACGTGTCGAGTGTCGTTCCGTCCAGAGTGATCGTTGCGAGGCCGATGCCCCATGCAGTGCTGTTGTCCATGTCCCTACAGTACGGGGCAATGGGAGGGGGTCGGCGCTGAAACTCAGGGGCGCGGCGCATCCCACAGGTGGGGCCAGAACACCCCGAGCTCGGTGGCCATGGACCGCAGCAGGGGCAGGGAGATGCCGACGACCGAGTGATAATCGCCTGTCACGCCCTCGATAAAGGGCCCGCCGAGCCCGTCGACCGTGAACGAACCGGCAACGTGCAGGGGCTCGCCGGTAGCCACGTACGCGTCGATCTCGGCATCCGAGATGTCCCCGAAGTGCACCTGGGTCGACGCCGAACGGGTGACCCTTGCGCTTACCGTGCGTTCCTCGGCTGTGCCCTCGTGCCTCGACGAGGCCGGGGCAAGGATAGCCGCGCAGTGTCCTGTCCACAGGGTCGCGGTCGTGCGGCGCATGGCGCGAATGCGCTCGCGTGCCACGTCGGGGGTGTGGGGTTTGCCCAGCATCTGTCCGTCAATCTCGAGCATTGAGTCGCAGCCGACGACGAGGACGGGCTCGCCATCGGGAAGGTCAGGAGCCTTGTCGGGGGCGCTCAGCGAGGCGCAGACATCCGCGCACTTAGCTGCTGCGAGCGCTGCGACTTCGTCGGCGGGGGTGGTTGTGCCGCCACAAAAGGCTCGACCTCCGGCGAGCGTGGCGAGGACGGCGTCCTCGTCAACCGTTGATACATGAACGATTGGTGTGATGCCGGCCGCAATGAGGGTGGCGCGGCGGGCAGGGGATGCTGAGGCAAGAACAAGGCGCATGAGGACATTGTCGCCTAACGTGCTTCCTGCGTACAGACAAGGTGCAATTTGGTGCAGGAATCTCGGTTTTCGCAGGTAAACGTGCAATTCTCTAGAGAAAAACCCATCAGACTACTACAATTGTCAATGTGTGAGGTCGCATTCCCGATGTGACTTTGAAAAGTGATCTGATATACCGTTACCCGCTGATGTGGTGTTGAGTCAGCCCAAAGAGGAGGGATTTGCGATGGATGAGCGCGCGGCTTCGTCCCCTGCAACTCCTGATGACCTGACCGCAACAAGCTACGTTCCTCAGCTGCTCGGTGGTCATCTGACGTATTCCGCGCGCGACATTGCGGAGGCGACGAATACGCCTATCGAACGTGTCTTCCGTTTCTGGATCGCTCTCGGCTTCCAGGCTCCTACCGCCGATGACAAGGTTTTTTCGCAGCGCGACCTGGATGTTTTCAGTCGCTGGCATGAGCTTGTCGAATCGGGCGGCATTGATACATCGACCTCTCGTTCCCTCCTGCGCGCGAACGCTCACCTGGCCGACCGTCTGGCTCTGTGGCAGTTCGAGGCCCTGGTCGAGGACTCGATGCGTCGCTTCATGCTGGATGACACGACTGCTCGCATGTACGTGCTCGACCATATGCGTGAGTACATCGACGTCTTCCAGGAGATGTTCACCTATGCGTGGCGGCGTCAGCTTGAGGCGGCGCTCTCCCGTTTCGACCGCGAGGTCTCCCAGCGCGGGCACGAGGAGCGCCATAATCGTTTCCCGCTCAACCGCTGCCTTGGCTTCGTGGACATGGTGTCCTACACGTCCTCCTCGACGATCCTCGGTGACGCTCTCGTGGGGCTCATTGAGCGCTTCGAAGAAGAGAGTCGTAACGCCGTCATTGAGGAGGGCGGTCGCGTCGTCAAGATGATCGGCGATGCTGTCCTCTACATTGCGGACGACCTGTCGACCGGCCTGCGCGTGGCCACGTCTCTGATTGAACGCCTCAATGCTGATGATGAGATGCTGCCGGTGCGCGCCTCGTTGGTGCGCGGCGATGTGTTCTCGCGTTCGGGCGATGTCTTTGGCCCCACCGTCAACCTTGCATCTCGCCTCGTGGACATCGCGCCGGTGGGCAAGATCCTGACGGATCCGACCACGGCTGCCGCCATCGCGGCCGGCGAGGTCGGTGACGGATATGAGCTCGAAGAGTTCCCGACCGCAGACTTGCGTGGTTTCGGTCCAGTCTCGCCGTACCTGCTCTCGAGCGTTGTCAACTAACGTTCATCTCGCAGTGTGAACGAGTGCCTGAATGGCCCGGATGGCGGGTCAAGAAAGGTGCAAGTTTTGGTTCGGAATTGCTAAGATGAACGCGTGACTACAGTTCTCCTCGTTGAAGACGATCCGGCCATCTCTGAGCCCCTCGCCCGCGCACTGGGCAGGGAGGGCTACGACGTGCGTGCACATGCGACGGGCGCTGATGCCCTCGCCGATGTGCGTGGCGTTGACCTGGTCGTCCTGGACCTCGGCCTGCCGGACATGGACGGCCTGGATGTCGCTCGCGAGATCCGCTCCTCCGGCAACCGAGTCCCGATCCTGATCCTCACTGCCCGCACGGACGAAGTTGACATGGTCGTCGGCCTTGACGCCGGTGCAGATGACTACGTGACGAAGCCATTCCGTTTGGCCGAGCTTCTTGCCCGCGTGCGCGCCCTCCTGCGCCGCCAGGCCGCAGAACCCGTCGAGGGTGAGCTGCGCGCGCAGGATATTCGCATGGATGTCGCCGCACATCGCGCCTTCGTCGGTGATGTCGAGCTGAGCCTGACGGCCAAGGAATTCGACCTCTTGCGCGTCCTTCTGCGCGAGGCCGGATCCGTCGTCGCCCGCGACACCCTCATGCGCGAGGTCTGGGGCACGGATCCGACCGGCTCCACGAAGACCCTCGACATGCACGTGTCGTGGCTGCGTCGCAAGCTCGGCGACGACGCGACCGACCCGCACTACATCACGACCGTCCGCGGGATGGGTTTCCGCTTCGAAAACGCTCGCTGAACGCCGCTGAGGGAGGCTCGTCATGCGCGCACGCGCGGTGAGGATGATCGTCTCGGTCGTCGCCGTCGTGTGCCTTCTGATGGGACTCCCCGGCGCCTTCTTCGCGTCCGTCTCCATCTGGGCGTCCGAGCAGCGAGGCCTTGAGGTCCAGTCCCAGTCGATCTTGCAGAGCGTTGAACGCAGGTGGGCGGCGGGGGAGAGCACCGACCCCGCGACCCTTGCCTCGCTTGTCACCGATCAGGCGAAGAGTCGGGGCGGCGAACTCGCGTATCGGATTAAGGTGCCCGATGCGAACCTCGTCACCAACTCGAAGATCATCCCGGGCCGCACCATGACGGCCATCGCCTCGTCCCCCAGCGGAATCTCCGTCCAACTCACCTCATCCGCGTCGGCGGCACTGTCGCGCATTGCGTGGACGTGCTCGCTTTTCGGAGCTGGCATGGCCCTGTCGATGCTGATTGGCTGGCTCATGGCGCGTGCCCTGTCGCGCGATCTGTCCGCTCCCCTCATCTACCTGGCCGCCCAGGCTGAGCAGATCGGTTCGGGCGGTGTGCGCGCCCGTGTCGAAAAGTCCGGCATCGAGGAAATCGACCTGGTCTCCGAGGAGCTGGCCCGCACCGGTGAACGTATGGCGGGCCGACTCGCGGCCGAGCGTCAGGCCGCCGCCGATGCCTCGCATCAGCTGCGCACTCCTCTGACGGCGCTGTCCATGCGCCTGGAGGAGATCGAACTGATCTCCACGGAGGATGAAGTGCGCGCTGAAGCCCGCACGTGCCTCGAACAGGTTGAGCGCATGACGAACGTCGTGACGGAGCTCCTAGACGTCTCGCGGCGACAGACCAGCCAGACCGAGGCCATCCACATTCTCGAGGTCTTCAACACGGCCCGCGAGGAGTGGGAGGACCAGTTCGAGGCCGCCGGACGATCCCTCGTATTCCTCGACGAAGCTGAGCGTCCGATCCTCGCCGATGCTGGAAAGCTCGGTCAGGTCCTGGCCACCCTCATCGAAAACTCGCTGCGCTACGGCAACGGGACGACGCGCGTGTGGGCGCACGCGGGCACGTCCAAACGCGGAGTCGTCATTGAAGTGAGCGACGAAGGCGAGGGCATCGATAAGAGCCTCGCTCCCGATATTTTCGAAAAAGGTGTCTCGGGACACGGCTCGACGGGCATCGGCCTGGCCCTGGCCCACGACCTCGCGCAGGCCATGGGCGGCCGCCTCGAGCTGAAGACGAACAAGCCCCCCGTTTTCACGGTGTCGGTCGCGGCGATTCCCGCATCGCTGGACCCGGACCGCGTGATGCCTGAAGGACCCCTCATGTCCATGGGACGCCGCTCGCGGCGCTTCTAGGGGCGCGATAGATTGAAGGAGTGGAACACGAGATGCGCACACCTCCCACCGTTGCCGTCATTGGCGGCGGACAGCTGGCACGGATGATGCAGGAGAGCGCGATTGCGCTCGGAATCAACCTGCGCGCACTTGTCGAGGCCGACGACGGGTCGACCGGGCAGGTGACGGTTGATAAGGCGGCGGGGGCTCCCGCTGACCTGGATGCGGTCCGCGCGCTTATCGACGGCGCGGACGTCCTCACCTTCGAGCACGAGCACATTCCCGCGGCCACCATGGAGGAGGCTGCGCGCCTCGTCTCCGTTCAGCCCCCGGCGAAAGCCCTGCTCTACGCGCAGGACAAGCTCGCCATGCGCGAGCGCCTGACTGCGATGGGTATTCCGTGCCCCGCGTGGGCCCGCGTCGAGGACGAATCCCAGCTGGAGGAGTTCGGCGCCACGATCGGTTGGCCTCTCATCGTCAAGACACCGCGCGGCGGTTACGACGGGCACGGTGTGGCTGTCGCTCATAGCCCCGCAGACGTGGCCTCCTGGTGGGGGCATGGTCCCCTCCTGGCCGAGGCCCTGGTTCCCTTCAAGGGCGAGGTGGCTGCTCTGCTGGCGCGCACCCCGTCGGGCGAGATTGCCTCGTGGCCCGTCGCCTCCACCGTGCAGGTGGATGGCGTGTGCGCCGAGGTGACCGCTCCCGCCGTTGGCATTCGTCCCGAGACGGCTGCCGAGGCCCGCCGCATCGGCGAGAGCATCGCCTCCGAGCTGGGAGTCACCGGCGTCCTCGCCGTCGAAATGTTCGTCGTCGGTGAGGGTGCGGACGAGCGCGTACTGGTCAACGAGCTCGCTATGCGTCCCCACAACACGGGGCACTGGACCATCGACGGGGCGATCACCAGCCAGTTCGAGCAGCACCTGCGCGCCGTCCTCGATCTGCCGCTCGGCTCGACCGATCTGCGTGCTCCGGGCTCGCACTCCGTCATGGTGAATCTCCTCGGCTCGGCTCACGCTCAGCCCGCGCGCGCCCTCGCGGCCGCCTTCCGGGCCGGGGGAGAGAATGCAAAAGTCCACCTGTACGGCAAGGAAGTGCGCCCCGGCCGCAAGCTCGGACACGTCACCGTCGTCGATCAGGACCCCGCCCTCGCCCTTGAGCGGGCACGGGCTGCAGTCGCCGCCCTCCGGGGCGACGCGCCCACCGACTAACCTTCCACCCACTGACGGCCGCGGGACCAGGTGCCCCGGCCTCGTCCCCCTCGAAAGGACTGCCCATGACCACCGACCTTGACATCCAGCTGACCGCCACCGGCGATAACCCGATCGTCGGCGTCGTCATGGGTTCCGACTCTGACTGGCCGACCATGGAGCCCGCCGTTGCTGCGCTCGCGGAGTTCGGCATCGCCTGCGAGGTCGGCGTCGTCTCCGCCCACCGCATGCCCGAGGACATGGTGGCCTATGGTCGATCCGCATCGGAGCGCGGCCTGCGTGTCATCATTGCCGGAGCTGGGGGAGCGGCCCACCTGCCCGGCATGCTCGCAGCCCTCACCGAGCTGCCCGTCATCGGCGTCCCCGTGCCGCTCAAGCACCTTGACGGCGTCGACTCCCTGCACTCCATCGTCCAGATGCCCGCCGGCGTGCCCGTCGCGACCGTCTCCATCGCGGGTGCGCGCAACGCGGGCCTGCTCGCCGCCCGGATCCTCGGTGCGGGCGAAGGCAAGCACGCCGAGGGCCTGCGTGCCCAGATGCGTTCGTTCCAGAAGGATCTGCGAAACGTTGCCAGCGCGAAGGGCGCGGCGCTCGCTCAACGCGTCAGTCAGGCACGCTGAGCAACGCAAACACAAGCACGCTGCGGGTAGCCCTGAGGGGTCGGTGCGTCGTATCCTGGAACCATGAGCATTCTCGTTTGTGGCGGCGCCGGTTACATCGGCGCGCATGTTGTCCGCCTCCTGCGTCAGCGCGGGGATCGCGTCGTTGTCGTCGACGACCTGTCGAGTGGTAAGGCATCGCGCGTCGGCGACGCCAAGCTCGTGAAGCTTGACGTGACGCTGGACGAAGCCCGCTCGGCGCTGTCTACCCTCATGGTGGACGAGGACGTCACGGCCGTCATCCACTTCTCCGCACGCAAGCAGGTCGGCGAGTCCGTCGAACGCCCCGCCTGGTACTACCAGCAGAACATTGGCGGAATGGCCAACGTCCTCCTCGCAATGGAGGACGCCGGAGTCGACCAGATGATCTTCTCGTCCTCGGCCGCAGTGTACGGAACTCCCGAGCTGCCGGTGGTCACCGAGGATATGGCCGGTCACCCCATCAACCCCTACGGCGAGACGAAGCTGATCGGCGAATGGCTGATGGCTGACTGCGAGCGCGCTTGGGACTTGAAGTGGATCGGCCTGCGCTACTTCAACGTTGCGGGCGCCGGGTGGCCTGACCTGGCCGACGACGCCGTCATGAATCTGATCCCGATGGTGCTGGACCGCGTTGAGCGAGGCGAGAGCGCGAAGATCTTCGGCACGGATTACGACACCCCTGACGGCACCTGCATCCGCGACTACATCCACGTCCTGGACCTCGCAGAAGCGCACATCGCGGCCCTTGACGTGCTGGCCGAGGGGCGTCAGCCCGACCATCACACCTATAACGTGGGGACCGGCCTGGGCACCTCCGTCCGAGAGATCGTTGACGGCCTGCGCCGCGTCATCGGCTGGGACTTCCCCGTTGAGGAGCTGGACCGCCGCGCCGGCGACCCGCCCGAGCTGATCGGTGATCCGCTGTCGATTGGTGTCGACCTCGGCTGGAAGGCCAACAACGGGGTCGAGGAGATCCTCACCTCCGCCTGGGAAGGCTGGCAGGCGGGTCCTCGCCCGATCACCGTCCCCGGCGCCTGAGTACCTGTCGGCGCCGATAGAGCACCGGCCTCGTTCCGAGAAGGAAACGAGGTCGGTGCTTATATCGTCGAACGTCGAGAGCGCGATGCTGGGCGCAGTGCGTTAGATCCCGTCGACCTGGTTGAGATCCGAGGTCGTCAGCGTACCGGCGCGCAGCTTGGCGAAGAAATCGTCTGCGGTCGTATCGCGCAGCAGGACAGCAGATGCTCCCGCGTTCGTCGTAAAGTTCAGCGACTCGATTGGCGGGACGCCCATCATCTGATTCGACGAGGCGGAGCGCAGTGCCCACACGAGCGAGGCGACCGTGAACACAGAGGAGTCTTCGTCGACCGTGAAGGACTTGGAACCCGCGCGCTCCACGCGCAGGGTCTTCGCGGGATTAATGAGGGTTGAGGGCGAGGCTGCCGAGGAAATAACCTTCGAAATGACCTGGCGCTGACGCTTCGTGCGGCCGATGTCGCCCTCGGGGTCCTGGTAGCGCATACGCGAGAACTGCAGCGCGGTCGTGCCGTCCACCGTGTGGCAACCCGCGGTCCACGTGAGGCCGGAATATTGGTCGTCGGCGTCGTTGTCGTAGCACAGCTCGACGCCGCCGACGGCGTCCACCATGTCGGGCACGGCGCCCATGCCGATCTGAACAAAGTGATCGACAGTCAGGCCCGTCAGCTTCTCGACGGTCTCGACGAGCAGCTGCGGCCCGCCATAAGCGTAGGAGGCGTTGATCTTGTCCCAGCCGACGCCCGGGATCTCCGCGTAAGTGTCGCGGGGAATCGAGAGCGCAACCGTCTGTCCGTTCGGGGCGACGTTGACGAGCATGATCGAGTCAGCACGCTCAGATTCGTCGAAACCATCCTTCACGGCGCCGTCCGCGCGCGAGTCCGAGCCAGCCAGCAGGTAGGTCGTGCCAGGCGTATCGGCGGCGCCCGACAGCGCGCTCACGCGACCCATGTTCGTGTTGGCATCCCACAGGAGGAAGCTGCCCCACGCCAGGATGATGACCAGGAAGAGGCACAGGGTCTTCAAGATCGGGTGGTGGCGCTTGCGTCGCCTTGGCGCGCTCGCCGGGGCCGATGGGGCTGCAGGAGCGACGGGGGCAGGCGCGGGCGCGGGCATGCCCTGGGCGCGATTGATCGTCACCTGACGAGGCCCATTCCCGGAGGGCGCGTAGGTGTTCGAACCCGAGGAACGACCAGAACCCGGCGCGTAGGACGGGGGGTTGGAGGCCGATGCCGGCTGGAACGACGGCGGCTGCTGAGCGGGGGTGCGGCGCGGGAAAATCGACTGAGAGTCGCGCTGCGGCTGGTCCAGCGTGCGCGGCATCAGGGGGCGCGAGGCGTCGGCCTCGTCCTCCGAAATCCTCCACATCTGCGGCGCCAGGGCCTCTGGAGGGGGAGTGGGCGCGCCACCGCGCACCTCCTCACCAACGACGTGGGCGTCATCGGATGCGGGACGGCGTCGTTTCGGATCCGGTGTAAACGAGGGGGGAGTGCTCATTGGTCCTTCGGCGGGCAGGTAGCGGCTGTCTGCTTGGCAGCCTCCTCGTTCGCCGCATTATTCGCGACGGAGGCGGACTGCTCGGTGTTATCCGTGGTGGTCTCCTCCGAGCCGGGATCGGTCGTGGGAGCCTGCGTCGGATTGGGCGTCGACGGTGCCGTTGTCGCGGTCGGATCGGGCACCACCAGCTGCGCGCCGTTGCCGTCCGTGTAGGTCGTGCCCACGGGCAGGGCCTGGTCGTTCTTCAGGGCGTTCCACACGTTGCGGGCCATCGGCTCAGAGGGGATGCGGCGGTTTGGATCCCAGGAGGGTTCCTCGACCGGCATCGTCACGAACTGGATGTTGGAACGGTCGATGTTCTGCAGCACATTGATGAGGAGGGACGCGTCCGAGCTGGCGTTTCCGAGGTTATCGGAGACGTTCACGGCGGAAATCGCGGCCTGCAGGAAGTTAATGAGCGCGCCGGGATCGGTCACGTAGTTTTTCTCCTGCAGTTCGCGCAGCATCGCGGAAATCAGCTGCTGCTGGCGGCTGATGCGCGAAATGTCGGAGCCGTCGCCCTGCCCCTTGCGTGAGCGCATGTAGGCCAGCGAGTGAGTGCCCGACAGCTTCCAGCAGCCCGCGTCGATGTAGAGCCCGGCAGAGTCGTCATTGATGTCCTCGGGGATGTTGAACCAGACGCCGCCGAGCGCATCGATCATGTTAATAAAGCCCGCAAAATCGACGACCATGAAGGCGTCGATGGACATACCGGAAAGTTTTTCAACAGTCGACTTCACACACGCGATGCCGGGGGCGAGGTCCTCCGGATCATCCCCGCCGTTCGAACCGTAGACCATCGCGTTGTTGAACATGTCGTCGCTGGTCGGCTCGCTCGTGGTGCCGTCGCGGTGCTGACACGAGGGGATATCCACGAGCGTGTCGCGGGGGATGGACACGATCTGCACGCGGGAACGGTCCGCGCTGACGTGAATCACCATCGTCGAGTCGTTGCGCAGGCCGGGGACGTCATCTGCGTCGCCCGCGCCCAGCTCGCCGCTGGCGCCGTTGCGCGAATCGGTACCGACCACGAGGATGTTGACGGCTCGTCCGTCGAAGGAATCTGGGGTCGCCTTGTTCTGTTCGTCGGTTGTGTAGGCGTCGATATTGACGACGCGGTTTGCGAACTGAGTGCTCAATTTGGCGTACACGAAACCCGCCGATGATACTACGAAGAGCACGCCGGCCAGGAGGATGGCGAGCGCGCCGCGCAGGAGGCCGAAGCGTCCGTAGTTGACGGCCGAGTGCTGGATCGGTCGCAGATTCACGTTACTCATCGTTTGTAACCATATCGTTATCTGGCGGGTTTGTCGGGGAATCAGGGCCGTTAGCGGCGCGTTCCACTTCTGGGCCATCAGCGTGAACGGGAGGGTCGACGGTGTTTTCGGGGGTTGTGTCCTCGGGCGGAAGGACGTGCGCGAGGGCGAGCGAGCGAGCCAGCGTTGCCATACGTGCCTCGGCCCGGGCCTCGCGCCGATAGGCGGTCACCATCTGCGCAATCAATGCGATGACGAGCCCGTAGACGATCAGGTTGACGCCACGCTCCACGCCGATGGCGCGGGCGACCGTGTTGGCCAGCGACGGCACGAGGATCGCCACGATGGCCACCGCCACGAGGACGCCGATGCCGATGCGGCGCAGAGCCAGGGACGAGGCCGAGGATACCGGGCGCACGAGCCACCACGCGGTGAGTGCGAGGGCGAGGAGTAGGAGGACACGGATGGCGAGGTAGGCGCTCATCGTCCCCCCAACGCCAGGTCGACGGCGATATTGACTGAGTTGAGCAGGGGCTGGCCCTTCGCCCGTGAGTAGTCCGTGTAGGAGATCGTCACGGGGTGTTCCGCGCCGGGCAGGCCACAGGCCGCCAGCTGGGAGACGATCTGCGAGGCGTGGGCCATGCGTGAGTGGGTCAGGTGCACCTGAGCGAGGGCATCGGCGCGTATCACCCGCAGCCCGTTATGTGTGTCCGTGAGAGCCATGCCGGTGCGCAGGCGGGCGATGAGGGCTCCGAGGCGCAGCATCGCGTGCTTGACGGAGCCGACCTGTGCAGTCGCGCCGTCGCGGAAGCGAGATCCGAGGACAAACGCAAGGTCCTCCTCGCGCGCCCGATGAAGCATTGCTGCTGCGTCTGCGGGATCGTGTTGGCCGTCGGCGTCGAAGGTGACCACGTAGCGGGCCCCACGCGCGGCCACCGCCTCGAAACCTGTCTGGAGCGCAGCGCCCTGACCGAGGTTGAGGGGGTGGGTGGCCGTGTAGGCACCGGCCGCGCGGGCCAGGGCCGCAGTGTTATCCGTGGACGCGTCATCGACGACGAGGACATGCGGGAAAAGGGTACGCACGCCCGCGACGACGCCCCCGATGACGGGCGCCTCGTTGAACGCGGGGATGACGACCCACGTGTCGGAGCGCATCTGCATTCGATTAGTGTCGCACATCGGGGTGGGCACGCGCCTATAGTGAGGGTATCTGTGAACGCACCCGCGCGTGCAGCAACAAGGAGAGGGAAGCACCGTGATCGAGCCCAGCGCCGACGTGGCGCCCAGTGCGATGGTGGCCCCCAGCGCCCGCGTGTGGCATCTCGCCCAGGTTCGAGAAGATGCATCCATCGGCGCAGAGACGATCGTCGGTCGGGGTGCATACATCGGCGCAGGCGTGCGCGTCGGGGATCGCTGCAAGATCCAGAACTACGCCCTCATCTACGAGCCCGCCTCCCTGGCTGACGGTGTGTTCGTCGGGCCCGCGGCCGTCTTCACGAACGACCACTGCCCCCGCGCGATCAACCCCGACGGGAGCCTCAAGAGCGCGAGTGACTGGGAACGCGTCGGTGTCACCGTCGAACGAGGCGCGGCCATCGGGGCTCGCGCCGTCTGCGTCGCCCCCGTGCGCATCGGCGCGTGGGCGTCGGTCGGTGCGGGCGCGGTCGTCACGTCAGACGTGGCCCCCTACGCCCTCGTCGTCGGCGTGCCCGCGCGCCGCGTCGGGTGGGTCGGCGAGGCCGGTGTGCCGCTCGTGGCCGCCGACGAGGCACCGAAGAACGAGGCCGGGGACCGCACCTGGGTGTGCCCGGCCACGGGACGCCGCTACGTCGAGCGAAATGGCGTCCTGTCGCCCGAGGAGGCCCACGCCTCGTCCCCGAGCGTACCTGCGACACCCGCCCAGACCCGTGAGGACCAGCCATGACGCAGCCGTTCATCCCGCCCGCTCGTCCGCTGATCGGTGAGGAGGAGATCGATGCGGTCGCGGCGGTCATGCGCACGGGCATGATCGCCCAGGGTCCGCAGGTGGCAGCCTTCGAGGACGAGTTCGCCGCTGCACTCGTGCCCGGAACTCGAGCCGTCGCGGTCAACTCGGGGACCTCCGCCCTGCACCTGGGACTGCTCGCTGCCGGAATCGGGCCGGGCGACGAGGTCATCGTCCCCTCCTTCACCTTCGCAGCCACGGCGAACTCGGTGGCCATCACGGGCGCGACCCCCGTCTTCGCCGACATTGACCCACTCACCTTCACGCTCTCCCCGGCCGCCGTCGAAGCCTCGATCACGCCGCGTACGCGCGCCATCATGCCCGTCCACCTCTACGGACACCCCGCGCCCATGGACGCTCTCCAGGCGATTGCCGACGCGCATGGACTCATGGTCTTCGAGGACGCCGCCCAGGCCCACGGCGCGAGCCTGCACGGGCGCGCGGTCGGCTCCTTCGGCACCTTCGCGGCCTTCTCCTTCTACCCGACGAAGAACATGACCAGCGGCGAGGGCGGCATGGTCACCTCCGCCGACCCCGGCATCATCCGAGGCGTGCGCCTCGCACGCAACCAGGGCATGGAGACGCGCTACGCCAACGAAATTGTGGGCCTCAATAACCGCATGACCGACATCCACGCGGCGATCGGGCGCGTTCAGCTCACCAAAGTCGGGGCCTGGACAGTCAAGCGCCAGGAGAACGCCGCATTCCTGGACGCGCACCTGCGTGGCGTCGTCGTCCCTCACGTCGCTCCCGGCGCCACACACGTCTACCACCAGTACACGATTCGCGTGGGCGAGGACCGCGACGGCTTCGCCGATGCCCTGCGCGGCGAATACGGCATCGGCTCGGGCGTCTACTACCCGATCCCGAACCACGAGCTGCCCTCCCTGGCCCGCTTCGCCCCCGACGCGGAGCTGCCCGCCACCCGCGAGGCTGCCGCCCAAGTCCTCTCCCTGCCGATTTACCCCTCGCTGACTCCCGGCGAGCTGGAACGCATCGCGCAGGGCGTCAACGCGCTCGCGGAAGCGGGGGCCTGACATGGCTATTCGGCTGGGAATCCTTGGCATTGGCTCGATGGGCCGACACCACGTGCGCAACGCCCGAGCGACCGCCGGGGTGGATCTCGTCGCGCTCGCTGATCCGGGCGGCGACCGCTTCGGCGTTGCCGGTGACCTGCCCGTCCTGGGTGGCGTCAAGGAGCTGATCGAGGCCGGTATCGACGCCGCGATCGTCGCCGCGCCCACCGCCCACCACGAGGCCGCGGCCTTGGCGCTGGCCGAGGCCGGGGTGCATACCCTCGTCGAAAAGCCCCTCGCCACGAGCGTGGAGGCGGGCCGCCGGATCCGCGATGCGTTTGCGTCTGCGGGCCTCGTGGGCGCCGTCGGCTACGTCGAGCGCTGCAACCCCGCGCTCATCGACATGCGTCGCAGGATCGAGGAGGGTCAGCTCGGCGAGATCGAGCAGATCGCGACACGCCGCCAGTCGGCTTTCCCCGCCCGCATCAGCGACGTCGGCGTCGTCAAAGACCTGGCCACGCACGACGTGGACCTGGCCGCGTGGGTGGCGGGTGCCCCCTACGAGAGCATCTACGCGCGCACGTCCGCGCGCTCGGGGCGAGTGCACGAGGACATGATGGTCGCCTCGGGCGTGCTTGCCGGCGGCATCCTCGTCAATCACCTCGTTAACTGGCTGACCCCCTACAAGGACCGCACGACGATCGTGACAGGGGAGCGCGGCGCGCTCGTCGCCGACACAGCGATGGGGGACCTGACCTTCTTTGAAAACGGTCACGCGCCGCTTCAGTGGGACGCGATCGCCGCCTTCCGCGGTGTGAGCGAAGGCCAGGTCGTACGCTACGCGCTCACCAAGCGAGAGCCCCTCGCCCTCGAACACGAGCGCTTCCGCGACGCGATACTCGGCGTGGGCGCCGAGCATGTCACGATGGACGAGGCCCTGGAGAACCTGCGCGTCGTCGAGGCCATTCTGACATCGGCTGACACCGGACGGTCCGTCGACCTGTAGAGCGCGGCGCTACCGCGTGAGGTCATCGTAGATCGCGCGCAGCTGGTGGGTTGCACCGCGCAGTGAGCGCTCGCGCGTCACCCACGCCCGGCACGCCGCCGCCCGATCCGCGCGTTCATCCTCCGACCACGCCAAGGCCTCGTCGATGGAACGGACGAGAGCATTCGGCGAGCGCTCCTGTGTGAGCAGTGAGGCCCCGGGCGCGGTCATCTCCGGCGTCCCGCCCGTGCGATACGCGATGACGGGAACGCCGCACGCCTGCGCCTCAAGCAGGACGAGGCCGGCGGCCTCCTGCCGCCCCTGCGTGGGCTTGGTGGGCACGACGAGGACGTGGGCGCGGCGCATCCAGTCGCGCACCCCCTCGCGATCCAGCCGGCCCGTGAACGTCACGTGGGCGGGCGCGCGTTCGCGCAGTGCGGGGGCCAGCGGTCCCTCGCCGACGAGGACGAGGCGATGCGGGCGGCGCCCCACGAGGTCGGCGGATGCCCGGGCCAGATCATCCACACCTTTCAAGTGGCTCAGAGCACCCACGAACAGGACGATGGGCTTCTCGCGTGAATCGATGGTTAGCGGGGTGGACGGTGCCCAGAAGTCGGTGTCCACGCCCTGATAGTGCACACTCAGGCGATCCGGATCTGCTCCCGCGCCTAACGTGACGTCTGCCAGGTATCGGGAGACAGCCAGCAGTCGGCTCGCACCGTCGAAGGCTGCTGTGCGGTTGCGTGCGTTCCACGCGGCGCCCCAGCCGCGCCCGAGCCTCAGGTAGGCGTCCCCGCCGTGCAGCGTCACCACGAGGGGCGCGCCCGTCTCCCGCGCGGCGCCCACAGCCGGCAGAGACCATGTCGCCTGGTGCTGGTGAATAACGTCCGGATCCCACGCGCTGATTGCGCGGCGCATCTGTCCCAGGCCTCGTGCCTGCGCGGCCACGCGAAGCGGGAGAGGGCCACCGAGTGCGCGCGGTGCGGCCTCGTCAATGGGAATCGTGACGGCCGGATCGGTGATGCGCGCCGAGAGCGTGAAAACCCGCCAATCGAGCTGGGGCATCGCCAGGGCGTGCGAGAGTGCGAAGTAGGTCGGGGGAACCAGCAGGGTTCCCTTCGTCAGGGCGACCCTCACGAGTTCCACCTGGCGGCGGGCGTGGATCGGCGAGCGGGCATGCCCCCATCCTAGGGGCAAGCCGCTCGCCCCAGGTGATTAAATGAGTCCATGACGAACGCACCTGCCCGCCCCGCCCGCTCGGGTGTCCTCGCGCAGGTGCTCACCCTCCTCAGTGGAACCCTCCTCGCCCAGGTCATCGCATTCGTCGCCCAGATCGGCATCGCCCGCCTCTACACGGACACGGACCTGGGGTACCTGGGCATCTTCACCTCCGCTGCCACGCTCGGCGCGGCCGTCGCGGGTGCCCGCTTCGACCTCAGCATCGTCCTGCCCGCCCCCGGCGACGAGGCCTCGGCCCGGTCCCTGGCTCGCCTGGCCTCGCGCTGCGCGGCAGTCGCCTCCGCTCTGGCTACCTTTATTGCGGCCGCCGCCTGGCCGTGGGTATGCGCGCGCTACGGGGCCGCGCTCGCGGGTTGGACGCTCGCCATCGGCGTGTCCGTCCTGTTCCTGGCGCAGGGGCAAGTGTGCTCGTACTGGCTGACCCGCCACCGCCGTTTCCAGGCGATCGCGAGCTCGTCGGTCGTGCGCTCTCTCGGCATCGCGGCCTTGCAGCTGGCGTGCGGCTTCGTCGCTGGCGGTGGTCTGGGCGCTGCCATCGGTGCGACGATCGCTGGCCAGGGCCTCGCCGTCGCCTACCTGTCGTGGCGCGCCCGCGACGCCCGCGAACGTCAGGACACCGATCCGACCCTGCGCGAGGTGGCTTCGCGCTACCGCAAGATGGCGCTCGTCGGCGTGCCCAACGTCGTCGTCGATGCGGTGCGCACGAGCGCGATTCCTCTGCTGATTGCCACGTATTCTGTGGCCTCGCTCGGCCAGTTCAATATGGCGTGGCTGGCCCTGCAGGCCCCGGTTGCGCTCATCGCGGGGGCACTGTCGCAGGTGTATCTGCCGCGCCTGTCGGACACCCCGCCCGGAGAGATGACCCGCGTTGTCGTGCGCGTCGGCGGCATCGCCCTGGCTTGCTCGATCCCTGTTTTCGCGCTGCTTGCGTGGGTCAGCCCGGCGCTCTTTCCCTTCGTGTTCGGGGCGCGCTGGGAGGCGGCCGGATACTTCGCGCGCTCCCTGGCTCCGTGGCTGGCCTTGACGGTGGCGACCTCGCCGCTGTCAAACGTGTTTGTCGCGACCTACCACCAGCGGCGCATGCTGGCCTTCGCGTGCGTGTACTGCGCGGCGCCGCTGGCGTGGCTCGCGTGCAGCCCCTACGGCGTCGAGATGACGGTTGCCGTGCTGGGGGCCCTGATGGCCGTGTTGTTGGTGGGGATGCTTGTCATGGCTGTCGTGACGGCACGCGCCTACGACAGAGGTGACGGCGTGCGGGCTCGGACCGCGTGAAACGCCCACCCGGCCTCGTGAAACCCTCTCCCCAAAAGTCGCACGTAATTCCCATGTGGTCCGAATCTATGGGCGATCAAAAGTGTTGATACTTCAGTGTTTTTAGTGGTATTAAGAAGAGTTAGTGAACCCAAATTACGTGCGAGATTTTGGGGGAACTATCGATGCGTCGCTCGCGCGGCGAGGGCTCGCTCGTAGGCCTCGCGCAGGCGGGCGGCGCCCGCCTCCCAGGTGGGAATCGTGGGAGCTGTGAAGGCCTCGATATCCTCTCGCGTGATGGATTCCAGGGCCCCGATGAGGTCGCGCTCCGGATCCTCCAGCACCCACGTGTCGGCCTGATCACCCAGGTATCGGCGGGCCTCGGACAGGGGAGAACACAGTGCGGGAAGTCCGGCCGCGAATGCCTCCATCATCTTGTTGGGCGTGGACATGCGGTGCGAGAGGCACCCGGACTCGATGAGGCACAGCGCCACGTCAGCCCCGCGCGTCATCGCCAGGACCTGATCCGGCTCCACGGGAGGCAGGCGGTGGATGTTCGGGTGAGCTGCGGCGGCCCGCTCGACCTCGGGCAGCAGGGCGCCGGAGCCGACGAAGACCACGTGCGCGCTCTTCACCTGCTCAAACGCCCGCAGAATCAAGGGAATATTGCGCCCAGGCGCCAGGTAGCCCGAATGCAGGTACAGGAGCGCGCCCTCCGGGATCCCCAGCTGCGAGCGCAGGTCGATGACACCCTCCGCGCCCGTCGGGGCGTTCGTCACCACGACCGGATCCACGCCCGGGTAGGCGCTGCGGTACCACTGGGCGATCGACTCGTTGACCACGGACACCACGTCCGCGCGGAGTATGTAGCGGCGCTCGATCACGCGCTGGAGGCGCTGGCGCAGCCGCGCCGACCCCACTGTCTCCGTCTCCAACTCGTGCGCGTTGTAGGCGAACACCGCGCCGGTGCGCCGCGCCAACGCGTGCGCGAGCGGCAGCAGGAACAGGTTCTGCGCGGAGACGGCCTCGACGCGCTGCTTCGCGAATCGCCGGTACACGCGCGCCCCCCACGCCACGACGACCCGCACCCCGCCCAGGCGCGCACCCAGGGATGCGCCCCGGATCCGGGTGAGGCGCACGGTGGGGGCCACGGCCTCGTCTGTGGGCAGGTCGCCCTGGTCGATGCCGACGACCCGCGTCTGCGAAAACAGAGGGGACAGCGAACGCGCGATCTTCACTAGCCGACCGGGCGAGGCCAGGTTCGACGGGTAGAGTAGAAGGTTGAGCGCGCGATCCACGCCCCCATTGTAGGTGGGGCGGGGCACTACACTGGAGGGGAACAACGAGGCCGGAGACGGAAAGGGGGTCCCATGCGCATCGCGGTCGTCGGCATGGGCAAGATTGGTCTGCCGCTGGCGGTGCACTACGCGCGCGGCGGGCACACCGTCGTCGGCGTGGACGTGAACCCTCGCATGGTCGCACTCATCAACGGGGGAGAAGAACCCTTCCCGGGCGAGGCGCACCTCGCCGAGTACCTGCCCCCGCTTATCTCCTCCGGCGCCCTGCGGGCCACGACCGAGTACGCTGACGCGATCCCCGGGGCCGACGCCGTCGTCATGGTCGTGCCCCTCGTCGTCGACGATGAGAGCCGTCCCGACTTTACGATCATGGACGCCGCGACCCGCTCCATGGCTGAGCACCTGACAGGCGGCACCCTCGTCTCCTACGAGACGACCCTGCCCGTGGGCACGACGCGCGGACGCTACAAGCCCCTCATCGAGGAGGTCTCCGGCCTGCTCGAGGGCCGCGACTTCGACGTCGTCTTTTCGCCCGAGCGCGTCCTCACCGGACGGGTTTTCGCCGACCTGGCGCGCTACCCGAAGCTCGTGGGTGGACTGAGCGAGGCCGGCGAGGCGCGCGGCGTTCGCTTTTACGAGGCCGTCCTCTCCTTCGACGAGCGCGACGACCTGCCGCGCCCCAACGGCGTGTGGCCCATGGGCGGGGCCGAGGCCGCCGAGATGGCCAAGCTCGCCGAGACCACCTACCGGGACGTCAACATCGGCCTGGCCAACCAATTCGCGCGTTACGCGGATGCGGCCGGCATCGACGTCGCGCGCGTCATTGAGGCCTGCAACTCCCAGCCCTACTCCCACATCCACCGGCCCGGCATCGCGGTCGGCGGCCACTGCATCCCCGTCTACCCGCGCCTGTATTTGGCCGGCGATCCGGACGCGACCGTCGTGTCCGCGGCCCGCGCCGCGAACGCCGCGATGCCCGCCTACGCGGTCTCGCGTGCCGCCGCTCTGCTGGGGTCCCTGGACGGCCTGCGCGTCGTGGTCCTGGGCGCCGCCTACCGCGGCGGTGTCAAGGAAACCGCGTTCTCCGGCGTATTCGGCGTCACCTGCGCGCTGCGCGAGGCAGGGGCGCGGGCGAGCGTCCACGATCCGCTCTACTCCGACGAGGAGCTGGCGTCCTTCGGGTGGGACGCCTACCACCTCGGCGAGGAGGTGGACGCGGCCATCATCCAGGCGGACCACGAGTGTTACCGGGACCTGACTCCCTCCGACTTGCCCGGCGTTCGACTGCTCGTCGACGGGCGCGCAATCACGAGCCCCCAGGCGTGGGTCGGCACCCCGCGCGTCACCATCGGCGGGGGAGCCAATCCCGCATGCTAGTGACCCTCGCGACCCGCACTTTCACGCCCGAGCCGACGGCTGCCGCCTTGCGCCTCGGGGCACTTGCCCGCGCGCTCGCCGCAGGAGGCGACAGGGTCCAGGTCCTCACATCGCGCCTAGCTCCTTCCGTCGCCCGCGACGCCCGACAGTTCGCAGACGGCGGCGTCGAGTCGGGGGAGGGGCACGGCCTCGTCAGCGTGCGACGCGCCCCCGTCTTGCGCGACCGCACGGGAGCGGTGCGCGGCTACGTTTCCTACCTGTCCTTCGACCTACCCCTCGTCGCGCGCCTCGTGGTCGGCCCACGCCCCGACGTGGTCGTCTCGGAGCCCCCGCCCACGACGGGCGCCGCCGTGCGCATCGCGTGCGCAGCGCGCCGCGTCCCCTACGTCTACTACTGCGCCGACATCGTGTCGGACGCCGCGGCCATGGCCGGGGTCCCTCGCCCGGTCGTGCGCGCGGTCGCCAGCCTGGAGTCCTTCGCCCTGCGCGGCGCCCGCCGCGTCATCGCCGTGTCCGACGGGGTGGCCCGGCGCGCGCGCGACCTCGGGGCGGCGCGCGTATGTGTCGTACCCAACGGGGTGCGCGTTCCCAGTGCCGCGGCCGAGGGGGTGCCCGAGGGCTTCCCCTCCTGCCAGGGCCCGGTCTTTGCCTACACGGGCACGGTCGCCCCCTGGCTCGCCCCCGAGGTGTTCATTGACGCGTTCGAGCGGGCGCGCCCACGCCTTGGGGACGCGCGCCTCGTGTTTGTCGGGCAGGGGGCCGGGTGGGAGGACCTGGTCGCGCGTGCTCGCGGGGTCCCGGGCGTCGTTCTCGTGCCCGCCGTCGGCGCCGACGAGGCTGACCGGTGGATGGCGCGCGCCACCGCCACCCTGGCCTCGCTGCGCCCCGGCGGCTACGACTACGCCTACCCGACGAAGATCCTCGCCTCCCTCGCGCAGGGCACTCCCGTCATCTACGCGGGGCCCGGGCAGGCCGCCCGCGACGTGAGTGAGGGAGGGCTCGGGGTGGCGTGTGGCCTCGATGCAGACCGCGTCGCCGAGGCGATGGCTGCCCTCGCGTCCGGGGAGCTGAGCTGGGTGGGGCCGACGCGGGCGCGCGCCTGGGTGCGTGAGCATCGCTCGATCGAGGCGTCCTCGAGGGCGGCTGCGGCGGCGGTGCGTTCCGCGGTCTCAGGGGGGCGTTCCGGGGTGGATCGTTAGTGGTCTGAGGAGGGTGTTCCACGTTCAGCGGTGGTCCGTTTCTGCGCTCTGAGGGGTGCGTTGCGGCTGTGCGCGCGGCCGCCCTCCCGTTCCCGAGAGCGGATCCCGGCCCAGGCCTCGTCTCACCATTCGCAAAACAATCCCATTAGTTCATAGCGGTTGATTCGTGTAGCTATTCTCATGTTTACAGTTACAATATAAGTAACTAGAATCTCGGTTGTCACGCTAACAACTTGAAGGATGACTATGCGCTCCCCGTGGAGGAAACTCGCAGCCGGCCTCACCCTGGCGCTCGGCGCCGCCGTCGCGGCACTGGTGCCGCCCGCCCAGGCGGCAACCGGAATCATCATCGCCATCGACCCCGGGCACGGGGGGTCCGACTCTGGCGCGGTCGCCAACGGCCTGCGCGAGAAGGACCTAACGCTCGAGGTCTCCCTGGCCCTCAAGGAGGAACTTGAGTCCTACGACGGCGTCACCGTCGTCATGACCCGATCGACCGACGTCAGGCCCTCCGAAAACCTCAGCGAGGACCTGTCCAGCCGCGTCCAGACGGCCGCTGCGGCCCGCGCCGACGCGCTCGTCTCCATCCACTTCAACTCGGGTTCGCCCCTCGCGCGCGGCGCGGAGGTCTGGTACGGAAACTCCTCCTCGTACAACTACGCCACTCACACGAAGGGGCGCCAGCTCTCCAGTAACATCCAGGAGGAGCTCACCGATCTTGGCCTCACGGACCGAGGCATCAAGACCCGCGACAATCCGTACTACAACTACCCGGACGGCTCCACGGGCGACTACTACGCGATCATCCGCCAGGCCCGCGAGGAGAACATGCCCGGCATCATCGTTGAGCACGCCTTCCTGACCTCCTCCTCGGATGCGCAGCTGCTACGCGACCCCGCCTTCGTGCGTTCCCTCGGCGTCGCCGACGCGACCGGCATCGCCCAGACCTACGGGCTGAGCAAGGGGACGTGGGAGCGGTCGGGCGACACCTGGCGCTTCGTGCGCGACGGCCAGGCCAAGACCGGCTGGTTCAGCGCGGGCGGCCGCTGGTACTGGGCGGGTTCCGATGGGCGCACGATCCGCGGATGGTCCACCATCAACGGGCGCCGCTACTTCTTTGACGACTCCACCGCGATGGTGACGGGCTGGAAGAAGGACGGCGAGAGCTGGTACTACCTGCGCCGTGACGGCGACATGGCCACCGGCTGGGTCAAGGACGGCCGCTCCTGGTACTACCTCGGCTCCGACGGCGTCATGGCCACCGGCTGGCTGCTCGATGGCGGCACCTGGTACTGGCTCGATCCCTCCTCGGGTGCGATGGTCACGGGCTGGGTCAATGTCGGCGGCGCCTGGTATCACATGGTGGGCTCCGGCGCGATGAACACCGGCTGGCTGCTCGATGGCGGCACCTGGTACTGGCTCGATCCGTCCTCGGGTGCGATGGTCACGGGCTGGGTCAATGTCGGCGGCGCCTGGTATCACATGGCGGGCTCCGGCGCGATGAACAGCGGCTGGCTGCTCGATGGTGGCACCTGGTACTGGCTCGATCCCTCCTCGGGTGCGATGGTCACGGGCACGCATGACGTTGATGGACGCACCTCCTCCTTCGCCTCATCGGGGGCGTGGCTGGGCTACGTGGACGGTGGAGGGGCGCCTGCGGCGGACGCGGCGTCTCGTTCGGCCTCGCGTGCCGATTCGGTTACTAACGCCGCCGGTCAGCGCCTCATCATGAGCGCGCCCACCGCCTCGCGCGCGGAGATCATCGACGCCATGGAAGAGGCATGGGACGAGGTCGGCTACAGCTACCCGAGCGCCCTGAGCGCCGGCGGTGCACAGACTATCCGTGACTTCGCCTCCGTCGTCTACGACGAGGCCGTGGCCGAGGGCGTGTCTCCCGAGCTGGTCTTCGTCCAGGCCATGAAGGAGACGGGCTGGCTGCGATTTGGCGGCGACGTGAGCGTCAACCAGTACAACTTCTCCGGCATCGGCGCGGTCGGCGGCGGCGCGAAGGGCGCCACATTCCCGGATGTGCGCACCGGCATTCGGGCTCAGGTCCAGCACCTGCGAGCCTACGCGGACAACTCGGTGACCACGGCCTCGCTCGCGAACACGGTCGTCGACCCGCGCTTCACCTACGTGCGCAAGGGTGCTGCCCCCGTGGTTGAATACCTCGGCATCCAGGAGAACCCGAACCACACCGGTTGGGCCGCGGCCAAGAACTACGGCTACGACCTGGTCTCCATGATGAAGGCGTACTTCTGAGAGTTCTTCCGTGACGAGGCCGGGGCCGGCTGCGCAATTAAGCGTGGCCGGCCCCGGCCCTTTATATCGCATGCAATTCCCATCAGGTCTGTTTTGCCGTATTGAGAAAACGTTGGAATACCAACGTTGCGATTTCAAAGCTTGAAAGAGTCATCGGGGAATTGCATGCGAAATTGGTGGGGATGCGTAGCGATGTTCCGCTGATGCTGCGCTCCGGTGCTTGAGGGTCCACAGCTGCCCTCGATCGTGTGTACGCGGATAGGTTGTGCGCGTGCGGATAGGTTATTCAGATGCGGATAGGTTATTAACCTATCCGCATGCTTCTAACCTATCCGTATCTTCGTAACCTATCCGCGTGCGTGCGCCCGGCCGTGCGACGGTCGGCGTGCAGACGCGTGCGGGGCAGCGTCAACGGTGAGAAAGGCGAACCGGATATCAGTGAGGCACATACGGCGAGGCCCCGAGTGCTCGCCGTGAGCAACCGGGGCCTCGTACGTCTGGAGATTAGCCGCGCAGGGAAGCGACGTAGGAGTCGATGTGCTGCGAGGAATCTTCGGGGGTGAAACCGGTGGCCTTGATCTTCGTCAGATCCAGGACGGAGGACAGGGGACGCGGTGCCACCTCGCGGCCTGCGAAGTACTCTTCCGTGGTCACGGGCGTGACGTCTTCCGGATCGCGGCCGCACAGCTCGAACACGCGCTTGGCGACCTGCGCCCAGCTCATGACCGGGCCCTCACCCGACAGGTTGTAGGTGCCAAATTCGGCGCCGGTGGTCAGCAGGTGAATGATGCCGCGCGCCAGGTCGGACGTGAAGGTCAGGCGACCCACCTGGTCGGACACGACCGATGGGGAGGTGCCCTGATCTGCCAGGGATGCCATGGTCTTCAGGAAGTTCTTGCCGTCTCCCACGACCCAGGAGGTGCGCACGATGTAGTGCTTGGGGGTCGAGGCCACAGCGGCGTCGCCGCCCGCCTTCGACTGGCCGTATGCGCCCAGGGGAGAGGGGGCCTCGTCCTCGACGTGCACGTCCTGCGTGCCGTCAAAGACGTACTCCGTCGAAATGTGAACCATCGTCACGCCGTGCGCCGTCGCCTCGCGTGCGAGGACTGCCGGGCCGGTCGAGTTCGCCTGCCAGGTTGCGCGGCGGCCCTCGGGCGTCTCGGCGCCGTCCACGTTCGTCCATGCAGCGGCGTTGATGACCACGTCGATGTCGTCCCACGGCAGCGTGGCCACCTGCTCGGCGTCGGAAATCGACACCTCGGGCAGGTCCACGCCCGTGACCGTGAAGCCGGCCTCGGGCAGGGCGCGCATGAGCTCGCGGCCCAGCTGACCATTCGCACCCGTCACGAGCGCACGGCGACCCGCCGGGGCGGGAACCGGGAAGGGGGTCACGTCCGCCATGCGCGGGTGAGCCTTATCCTTATCCGACAGGATGGCGCGCTCAAGCGGAATCGGCCAATCCACGGCGGCCGTCTCATCAGCCAGATTCAGGAAGGTATAGCGCGCGTCCGGCGACCAGTGGTCGTTCACCAGGTACGTGTACGCCGTGTTCGGCTCCAGGGTCTGGTAGGAGTTACCCACGCCCTTAGGCACGAAGACCGCGACACCCGGATCAATGATCGTCGTGTAGACGGTGCCGAACGAAGGGCCTTCGCGCAGGTCCACCCATGCGCCGAACACGCGGCCGGTCGCGACCGACACGAACTTGTCCCACGGCTCCGCGTGAATGCCGCGGGTTACCCCAGCCTCGTCGTTGAACGAGATGTTGTTCTGCACGGGGCCGAAATCTGGAAGACCCAGCGCGACCATCTTTTCGCGCTGCCAGTTCTCCTTGAACCAGCCTCGATTATCGCCGTGAACAGTCAGATCAATGCGCAAAAAGCCGGGAATCGGCGTGGTCGTAATCCCCAGGGGCTTAGCGGTGGGCGCCATGGTTCTTCCTTACGTGCGTGGATTGTGTGCGGACGTAACATTCCATGTAAATACTATCCGATCTACACCCTCGTGGCGGTGTGCGCCGCTCCATGAGTGCGCGCAGGGGCGAAGTTGTGGAAAAATACTCGGTGATAGGGATAATTGTCAACGACGCGCGACCCACTCGAGGGCGCGCCGGGAAGCGGAGGCAACATGAAAGGCATCATCCTGGCGGGCGGCTCGGGCACCCGTCTGAACCCGATCACACTGGGGACATCGAAGCAGCTCGTCCCCGTCTACGACAAGCCGATGATCTACTACCCGCTGTCAACCCTGATGCTGGCGGGTATTTCCGAGGTGCTCGTCATCACCACGCCGCATGACGCACCCTCTTTCCATCGCCTGCTGGGCGATGGCAGCCAGCTCGGCGTCAACATCTCCTACGCGGTCCAGCACGAGCCCAACGGCCTTGCGCAGGCCTTCGTGCTCGGTGCCGATCACGTGGGTAATGACAGCGCTGCCCTGGTCCTGGGCGACAACATCTTCTACGGGCCCGGCATGGGCGCCCAGCTGCGTCGCCACGTCGACCCCGACGGCGGTGCGGTCTTCGCCTACCACGTGTCCAATCCGCGTGCGTACGGCGTCGTGGAATTTGACGAGGAGTTCAACGCTCTGTCCATCGAGGAGAAGCCCGAGAACCCCAAGTCGAACTACGCGGTGCCCGGCCTGTACTTCTACGACAACGACGTGGTTGAGATTGCCCGCAACCTCAAGCCGAGTGCGCGCGGCGAGTACGAGATTACCGACGTGAACCGCTCCTACCTCGAGGCAGGAAAGCTCAAGGTCGAGGTCCTCCCGCGCGGCACCGCGTGGCTCGACACCGGCACGTTCGACTCGCTCGCTGACGCCACGGCTTTCGTGCGCACGGTTGAGGCCCGCCAGGGCATGAAGATCGGTGCCCCCGAGGAGGTCGCGTGGCGCATGGGCTTCATTGACGACGAGGGCCTGCGCCAGCGTGCCGAGCCCCTGGTGAAGTCTGGCTACGGTGCTTACCTGCTTGAGCTGCTTGAGCGCGAGGGGCACTGAGTGAGCCGTCCCAGTGCTCAATCCCGCCTGCTCATCGTTATCCCTGCGTGGAACGAGGAGGAGGTGCTCGGTGATGTCCTCGAGATGGTGAAGGTTGAGAAGCCTTCTTTCGCGGACATTCTCGTGGTCTCCGACGGGTCGATGGATGCGACCGCTGATATCGCGCGCGCCGCGGGCGTCGCCGTCCTTGATCTGCCCCTCAACCTGGGGGTCGGTGGTGCCATGCGCGCCGGCTTCCAGTACGCTCAGCGCATGGGGTACGAGTACGCGTGTCAGCTCGACGCGGATGGCCAGCATGATCCGCGCGAGATTGACACCCTGATCGAGACGGCTTCGCGCGAGCATGCGGACGTCGTGATCGGTTCGCGTTTTGCGGGCAAGGGCGACTATCGTGCGCGGGGTCCTCGTAAGTGGGCAATGAACCTCTTCTCGTTGATCCTTTCGCGCGTGTGCAAGACTCGCCTCAGTGATACGACGAGTGGCTTCAAACTCTACGGTCCCCGGGCGTTGGCGCTGTTTGCGCACAATTACCCGGCTGAGTATCTGGGTGACACGATTGGTGCGCTCGTCATCGCGGCGCGCTCGCACCTGGTCGTGCGTGAGGTTGGCGTGCAGATGCACCCGCGGGCCGGCGGGGAGCCCTCGCATAATCCGATCAAATCGGCGCTGTTCCTGGTGCGTGCGACGATGGCCCTCGCGGTGTCTCTTTCGCGCCCCGGTGAGAAGGTCGCCCAGGCGCCGGAGGAGAACGCATGAGCCCCACCTATGTGCTTGGACTGGTGTTCGCGATCATCATCCTGGTGATGGTGTTCGTCAAGATGCGCAACTCGGGCCTGAAGGAACGCTACGGCCTGTGGTGGTATTGCATCGCGTTCTTCACCGCGTTGCTTTCCATTTTCCCGCAGACGCTGAAGTGGACGGCGATGCAGCTGGGTGTCGTTGTCCCGCTGAACTTGGGCTACTTTGTGGCCGGCGTGGTGTTGCTGCTGCTGTCGCTGCGTTTTTCGGTGGATCTGTCGCGTTCGGATGAGGATCGTCGTCGCCTGACGGAGGAGGCTGCGATTCTGCGCCTCCAGATGGAGGATCTGCAGCGCCGTGTTGATGCTCTTGAGGTATCGCGTGAGGGGGATGATCAGTTCCGCTGAGGCGCTCGCCTTCACGACAATCAACGAGGCCGGGGCCCGTCAGGTGAAAATCTGGCGGGCCCCGGTTTATGACGTTGGGCGCCCCGGGTGGGTGGTCCGCGGGTGGCGCGGCGCAGTTAGGGCGCCAGCGTTCCGTCGGGGCCGAGGCTCAGGCGCTCGGTGGGGGCTGCGGGGTCGACTTCGCCTTGTGCGAGCTTGCGCCTGAGTGCGGAGGCGGGGCGCGAGACGGGGATGGTGGGTTCGCCGGAGGTATCCTCGTCGGCTTCGTCCGCCGCGCTCGGTGTGGGTTTCGAGGCTTCGATCGGCGAGGCGGAGGGGGACTCGACGGGGGTCAGGGAGATGCGGGCCCCCATTGCGGATGCGTGCGAGGGGAGGAGGGGTTCGCCGTCGAGGTCCTTGGCGAGGTCGTCGAGCATGGCACGTGCCTCGTCGATGACGGAAGCGTCTTCGGCGTGGAGGCCGTGGACGAGCCAGCGGACGAGGGCGATCTCGCTCATGAGCTGTGCGCGTGTAAAGACGTGCAGGTCGGTGGCGCGGCGCTCGTGGCCGTAGGTTTCGCGGAAGCGTTCGAGGAATGCGTCGGATGCGGTGGCCTGGATCCATGCGATGTCGAGGGCGGGGTCGCCCACGTGCGCGCTGGTCCAGCCGCCGATGGCGAGGAGTGAGCCGCGTTTGATGGACAGGCAGTGTTCTTGGATGTCTCCGTGGACGGGGGCGGCGGGGAAGCGCCAGAGGGAGACGTCTTCGAGGGCGGCTTCCCAGCGGCTCCACAGGGCGGCGGGAATGGTGACTTCGCGGGCGGCCTCGTCGAGGAGGGCGAGGTTACGGTCGCGGCATTCGATGGCCGTGTAGGTGGGCAGTCCGATCGCGGAAAACACGGTCTCGGGGAGGTTGTGGAGGGCTGCGAGGGCGCGTCCGAGAGAGGCGGGCAGGAGCGGGTCGGTGTCGAGGTCCTCGTCCGTGGGGGCGGCGCCGCCTGGATCGCGGTGGACGTAGACGCTTCCGCCATGTGCAAGCTTGGCCTGACCGGCCAGTCGGGGTACGTCGAAGGGGATGTAGTCGTGGTCGTGTGCCTGCCCGAGGCGGTCGAGGATTCCGGAGGTCGCTTCGAGGGCTGGGCCTGAGACCTCCTCGTGGGGGCAGGTGACGATCCAGCGGTTGCCTGCGGCATCTTCGATGCCGGTCACGGTAGAGAGCTCGTCGCTGTAGGAGGGCGGGCGCAGGGCGGTGACGCGCATGCCGGGGACGGCGGCGGTGGCCAGGGCTGCCAGTTCGAGGGGGCTCTTCGGGGAGGTCATTGACTTAACGTATCGCGTGTGAGGGTGCGCAAGTGCTTCCCCGCGCGGAGTCGTGGGAGATTGGGTGGGTGTGGGTTTGCTCCTTTCTGAAAAACTCTGTTACTTTCGACACATTGGCTTGGTTTGTAGCAAGGAGGCGCAGCGATGGAAGCCATGACGCGTTCTCTCGCGGCGCGTGTTCGGGAGAGATTGGCTGCGGGCGGCATTGACGCGGCTCGCGATCCTGCGGCGGTGCGCGCGCTCATCGAGCGTGCCATTGATCGGCATGTGCCCGACCTGTTGCCCGCTGCACGCGCGCAGATCGAAGCGGACCTTATGGACGACATCTGCGGCCTCGGCCCGCTCCAGGTGCTGATGGATGATCCGTCGGTGGAGGAAATATGGATCAACGCGGCCTCGCGCGTGTTTGTCGCGCGTGGCGGTGTGGCCGAGTTGACCAGCCTCATCCTCACGGACGAGGATGTGCGGGCCCTCGTGGAGAGGATGCTGCACCACTCGGGACGCAGGCTCGACCTGTCGAGCCCCTTCGTGGATGCGATGCTCGCGGGCGGGGAGCGTCTCCATGTCGTCATTCCGCCGGTGACGGGTTCGTCGTGGAGCGTGAATATCCGCAAACATATCCAGCGGGCACGCACCCTGGAGGATCTGGTCGCGGTCGAGATGGTCGCCGCGCCGATGCGCGACTTCCTCTCGGCCGCCGTCAGTTGTGGGCTGTCCGTGCTCGTTTCGGGAGGAACTCAGGCGGGCAAGACGACGCTGCTACGCGCCCTGGCGGGCGAGCTTCCGCGTTCGCGCCGCGTCATCTCCTGCGAGGAGGTCTTCGAGCTGGGTTTGGCTAACTGGGACCACGTTGCGATGCAGACCCGTCCGGCGGGTGCGGAGGGCATGGGGGAGATCACCCTGCGCGATCTCGTGCGCGAGTCCCTGCGTATGCGCCCCGAATACCTGATCGTCGGCGAGGTGCGAGGCCCTGAGGCCCTCGATCTCCTTGTTGCCCTCAACGCCGGTGTTCCAGGTATGGCGACCGTGCATGCCAATTCGGCGCGCGAGGCCCTCGATAAACTCTCGATCCTGCCTCTCCTCGCGGGAGAAAACGTCACGACGGCGTTCGTCACACCGACCTTGGCCTCGTCGATTGACCTCGTGTGTCACGTCGAGCGTGGAACCGATGGGCACCGACACGTCGCCGAGATTCTCGCGGTTCCCGGGCGTGTTGAAGGTAATCAGATCGAAACTGCGTCGCTCTTTACGTACGACGGGATCCGCTGCGAACGTGGCAGCGGCGGACTGGACCTGCATGACCGCTTTGCTGCGTCCGGGTTTGACCTGGCGTCCCTGCTGGAGTGGGGGACGGCGTGATAGCCATCGTGTGTGGGCTCGTGTTCGGGATCGGGATGGTTGTGGCCCTGTCCCCGTGGTTCCTCCCCGCGCCCGTGTGGAGGCCGTGGGGGCCGTGGAAGCGCGTGCGTGAGGACGTTGCGCGCGCACGCGTTCCGGGGCTGACGGCGGGGCGCCTGGTCATACTCAGCGGTGTGATCGGGATGGTTGTCGCGGTGCTCGTCCTCGCTGTTACCGGCGCATGGCCGGTCGCCCTCATCGTGTCGCTCGGCGTGTCTTTCCTTCCCTACGCCTGGGTCGTCTCCCGGGTGCGTGCCCATGCCAAGACCGTTCGTGCCGCATGGCCAGAGGTCATCGATGCGATGGTGTCCGGCGTGCGCGCGGGCACCTCGTTGCCCCAAGTCCTGTGCGACCTCGCGCAGGAGGGCCCCGTCCCCATCCGCTTTGCCTTCGAGGCCTTCTCCCGCGACTACAGTGCTCACGGGCGTTTTGCTCCCGCGCTCGATCGAATGAAAGAAGAAGTCGCAGATCCCGTCGCCGATCGCATTATCGAGGCGCTGCGGATCGCGCGCTCCGTCGGCGGTGCCGACCTGACACGCCTCCTGCAGGACCTGGCCACGCTCCTGCGCGAGGATGCGCGCGTGCGCGGTGAACTCGAGGCTCGCCAGTCGTGGACGGTTGGGGCGGCTCGCCTCGGAATCGCCGCGCCGTGGGTCGTCCTCCTGCTCCTCTCCGGAGGAGGCGCCAGCGCGAGCGTCTGGAACTCCCCGGGAGGCATCGCCGTCCTGTGCTCGGGTGCCGGGATCTGCGTCATCGCCTACCTGGCGATGAAGGCAATGAGCCGGCTGAGCTCCGATCCGCGCAACCTGGGGGGTGGATCGTGAGCCCCTGGACCTTGCGCATCCTCGACGTGGCAGCCAGCGCGGTATTAGTGGGAGGCATTGCCCTCTGTGCGGTGGCCTGGTTCGCACGCCGACCCTCCTTCGCGGCCCGAGTGGCGCAGGGGCGCGTCAGTGAGGAGGCTCCTTCGCCCGTGAGTGCGTGGGCTCGGCGTGTCAGCGCGGCTGCCCTCGAATCCCTGGGATCGACCACGCAGTCCGTTGCACGCCGTCTCGCCCTGGCGGGAATGGCGCCCGAGGTCTCCGTCTTCAGGCTACGCCAGGCACTTGCAGGGATTGCCGGTTTCATCCTCGTCTGCCTCGCCCTCTGCGCGCGCCCAGCCTCGTCGCTGCGCGCCTCGATCGTGCCCCTGTGCGCGTGCGCTCTCGTCGGCACACTGCTCGGAGTTGCAGGTATGGACCGTTTCCTCACTGTGCGGGCCCACGCCAGACAGCGCGCGATCGACGTCGCCGTTCCCGACTGTGCGGAGCTGCTGGCGCTCGCGGTTGCGGCGGGGGAGTCGATTCCTGCCGCCATCGAGCGGGTTGCGGGGTGTGCGGGTGGGCCACTGGGGGTGGAACTGTCCCTCACCGCTGGTCATATCCGTAACGGTACGCCTTCCGTGCGTGCGCTCTCCGACCTCGTTGAGCGCACCGAATCGCCCGCTCTCACGCGCCTGAGCCGAACGCTCACGACCGCGATCGAGCGTGGCTCGCCCCTGGCCTCAGTCCTGCATGACCAGGCGCGCGACCAGCGAGAACGCTCCCTGGCCGCCCTGATGGAGGAGGGAGGCAGGCGTGAGATCGCCATGCTGTTGCCCGTCGTCTTTCTCATCTTGCCCGTGACCGTCATGTTCGCCCTCTACCCGGGGCTCATCGCCCTGGATTTCACACCGTGAAGGAAGGAAAACAGTCATGAAGAAACTATTCCTGAGGAATACTCCTCTCGGGGAGCGCGGTGATGTGCCCGGATGGGTGCTCATCACGCTGATGACGGCTGCCCTCGTCGTCCTTATTTGGGGAGTCGCCTCGGAGCGTCTCGTGGAGATCTTTAACCGTGCGATGGACTCGATTTCAGGAATCTGACGCGCATCCCGAGCGCGGCTCCGAGGTCGTGTCCACGGTCCTCGTCCAGGGACTCGTCGTCCTGGTGATCCTCTTGCTCGCCCAGATTGCCTTCGCCTCGCACGTGCGCACGATGAGTGTGAGCGCTGCGTCCGAGGGTGCGCGTCGCGGCGGTCTCCTCGGCGGCGACGAAGACGAGGCGAGGGCTCGGACGGGAGAGCTTCTCGATTCTCTTGTGGGTGGGCCGAAGGATCGTGAGATCGACGTCGGGCGCGAGGACGACGGCGGGGTCGACGTGGAGGTGTCCGTGCGCGTCCCCCTGCCCTTCGTGCCCGCGTGGCTGGGAAGCGCAGGTGTGGGTGTGTCCTCGAGTGCGCGCGTGCCCGTCCGGGAGGTGGTGGCCCATGGGTGATGAGGGACGCGTCGGCGTGCTGATGGGGGCAGGTTGCGCGTTCGTCTGTCTTTTTCTCTTCCTCTCCCTCGCGCTGACCGAGGTCGCGATGCAGGATCGCAGGCTTGTGTCGTGCGCTGACGCCCTGGCGAGCGTTGGAGGAGGCAACGCCTCAAGCGGCTCGTTCTTCGTGGAAGGGGACGCGCTCGAAGTCGACGAGGCCGGGGTGCGTTCTCGGGTCGAGGAGGGCCTTGCGGCGCTGTCGGACACCACGTGCAAGGTGGGCGATGGCGTGACCTTGAGTGGGGTGAGCATCAGTGATACCGAGGTGGAGGTCGCAGTGAGCGCACGGCCGACCGTGTCGTTGGTGCCTCCTGTCCTACGTACGACGGCGGTTCCCGAGCTGATGCGGACCTCGAGTGCGCGTCTTCGCGAGGCTCACAGGCAGTACTAAAGTGGCGTCCGCAACGGTCACATAGTGGGATGGGTCCAGAAGCGAGGGTAAACGAAACGTAAACTTTAGGCCATGAGCAGCTTTGATACATTGCGTCTTTCCCCCGCGCTGGCCTCCGTTTTCGAATCCGTCCAGCGCCGTGACCCCGCCCAGGCCGAGTTCCACCAGGCCGTCTACGAGGTCCTCCTGACCATCGCCCCCCTCGCCGAGCGTCACCCCGAATACGCCGACCTGGCCATCATCGACCGTATCGTCGAGCCCGAGCGCCAGCTTCAGTTCCGCGTCCCGTGGGCCGACGATTTGGGCAACATCCACGTGAACCGCGGCTTCCGCGTCCAGTTCAACTCTGCGCTCGGCCCCTACAAGGGCGGCC
>CALISI010000069.1 GCA_938041695.1 uncultured Actinomyces sp. | reverse complement strand
CTCCTCCCCTCGTACGACGGGAGGAGGTGTGCCATTTCGCGCTCGCCCGTCAGTTGCGATGTCCGCAGAGGCAACGACCCGAAGGAGTGAGTGCCCATGCTGAAAGAATTCGACGATCTCATATCCACGCTCTGCGCGAACTCTCCAATCGTGCGCGAGGTGCGAGAGAATAGATTGTTCTTTACCGTCGATGGATTCCTCTTCGATTCTTTCTGGTACTCGACAGACAACTACCGCTTCGGCACGAGCGAACGCCCAAGCCGTGTCGGCGCAACGCTGCGAACCCCGAGTTCGACAGTCGCGAGATACGAGTTGCTGCGCCTTCTGGGCGGCTACAAACGATGGTCGCATGGGTGGCAGTCCATCGAGCTAGCAGCCGACCTGAATTCTCTCCAAGCGAGCTGGACAGTAATCCCAGGCCAGCTGGTCGGCGAACAGGTCCTATCACTGCGCAGTTGCCCCTACGTAGAGTTCACCTCGTTCGACGAACAACGCGCGTACAAGCTCGCACATCTCATACAGCATCCCTATGAGGACGCACTAAAACTCTATCTGGGTGAGTAGAACCAACACACCTAACAGAGTTTGACGCGCGCGGCTTCATAGTCGATCACTCTCGCAGCCACCGCGTCAGAACGCCGCGTCTAGGTAGGATGGCGGTAGCCTGCCTCGATGACGCAATCGGTGCAGGCCCCGACCTCTCGAAGAGAGCCGGTCGTGTGGGAAGAGTTTCGAAGCCTCGCGCTCCCACTCCTCGGCGAGCACTTTCCCCCGAATCTCGTCAAAGATAACGGTGACCGTCTCGTCTTTATCGATAGGCGTAGTCTGGCAAGCTCTTTCGTCACCGAGCACGCACGAGGACTTACCATCGGCCGCTACGAAGAACGCAATACCGTCGGTACGTTCTTCACGAGCCCTTCCATTGAGTTGGCGACCATAGCACTGACACTCCTCGCACGCGAGGGGCTCGGCAAGCTCGTCGATATGCACTATCCTACGGACGAGCTTCTAGGCCCCGTGCCGGGCACCGACTACAGCATCAGAAAAAACAGATCCAGAGGATTTCACCTCACCCACAAAACCGACAGCTCGCTCAGGGCAAAATGCGAGTATTTTACATACGCGCGCGCAATTGCCGTCGCCGCTTCAGCACGCGGCGCCTAGGTAGGATGGGGATAGCCTGCCTCGATGGCATAATCGGAGCAGGACCCAACCTAGCGAAGGGAGCCAGTCATGTGGGAAGAGTTTCGTAGCCTCGCGCTCCCCCTCCTCGGCCAGCACTTTCCCCCTGAGCTCATCGAAGACAACGGCGACAGCATTGTTTTCACCAGCAGGCGTGACTACACAAGCTACGTTCTCACCGAGGCTGAGAGAGGAATCATCATTGCCTACGAGGGTGAACGAAACACCGTGGTCCCGTTCTGCATAACCAAATCTCCCGAACTCGCCACCACATGTCTCACTCTGCTCGCACGCGACGGGATAGCCACGCTCACGGACATGTCGTACACGCCTCGGGATCTCTTGGGCCCCGTCCCGCACACGGCATTCACCATTTCGAAGAAGTCCCCACCGTTCTTCGAACTCACCTCGACTATCGATCCCACGCTATCCGCGAAATGTCGATCATTCGCATGTGCTCGAGCTATGGCCGAGGCCTCGGCCCCCTCCCCGGACTCACCGCGGCCGTAGAATCAAGACAGCCGATAGCGCACGCCGAGGAAGAGAAGCCGTCACATGAACGAAGAACTCGCCGCATACATCACGCGCCTGTGTGAACTCTCCGGGCACACGACTCGGATCAAGAAAGACTTAATCCTGATCGAGCCGGGTGAAGACTTCATCTACGACGCATTCACCATGGTCGAGGAGTACTACGCCTACGGCGAGGTCGATAAGTACTCATTCGGCGGGGCACGCTTCAGCTCGGTCTCCTTGGAGATCTTCAAGAAGTTCGCGATTATGCATTTCGCCGCCGACGTTCGCGCAGCTCACCAGCTCCCGCCCCTCAACGTCCCAGCAGTGACCGACGTTCACCCCAGCTTCTCCATCGAATTCGTAGAGCCGATTAGCTACTTCCTGACAAGCAAAGCCTCCCCCATTCCCAAAACATACACAAACGTCTCGCCAACTGCGCTGCTCTCGTTGTCATATCTGATGGGCACGTCAAGCGAGGACCTGCTCTCCCTGGTCCTCGAACCGTCCGGGGCCGGATACGCCGCGCTGTACCAGCAGAGCTGACACTCCTCTCTCCCGCCTTGTGCTCACGGAGCATAGGACGAGAGCGTCGGTCACACCTCCTCCCCTCGTACGACGGGAGGAGGTGTGCCATTTCGCGCTCGCCCGTCAGTTAGGATGTCCGCAGAGTCAATGCCCCGAAGGAGTGAGTGCCCATGCTGGAAGAATTCGACGATCTCATATCCAGGTGGCGGCAACACCCGGTCGCCCACGCTCAACACGGAAGAGCCACGAACCGCAGCCACAAGTTCGAAGACATCAAGACATGAACATCTTTCTCACGGCGAATATGGAAACATTTGAGGACTTCGTCGCCCTCTATGCACCAGGGGACGAGGCACGCGCGAACCGGGGGCGCTCCCTGTTCAGTTACGCTCTCGGGAACTGCGAAGCGGAGGAGCGATACAAGATCGTCGACTTCCTGCTCGAACGCAATCCGTCGTTCGCCCACAAGTCAAGTGACGGGGCGTCACTCCTGCACATCCTGCTGAGCAGCAGCGATCCTGACCCCGCGCGCGACGCCGCCATCGCACAGGTCCTGGTCGACCACGGGGAGACCTTCAACTGCCTCGATTATCGTAAGCGCCTCCCCCTCCAGTACCTACTCCCCCTCCACCGCTACTCAGACGAGGACCTGACGCCCATCTACGACGTCGTCTTCGCGTCCCCCGACCCGGGTTTTACGACCGTCGTCGACGGAGGCAAGCCCTTCCATGAACTCGTCCGTGCATTCGAGGACCGGCAAGCCCTCGCCGACCGCATCGACAACTACCTGCGCGCGCAGGGTGACACTCACCGAGAGGAGCAATAATGCGCCCCACCTACATTCGCGGCGCCGGCGCGGCCATCGTCTCTCGCAAGATTGTTGAGCGCACAGGCAACATCAAGTGGCTGACCCGCGAGGACCCCTTCGCCCCTCAGGACTCCGGCTGGCGCGTCCTGTCCGACCGCGACACCGCCGAGTACCTGGACGATCCTAAGAACATGACCGTCGTTGACTTTAACGAGCTGTGCGCCCTCGAACCTGCCTGTATCGGTATCTACGACCTGCCGATCGGCTCCGACATTCAACTCGTCGTCGAAGCTGACGGACGTCGGCGTTGGTTCGATAACAAGACCAAGAAGGAGATTTCCTTCCGCTGACTCACGCAGCGGCCCCGCCCTCACAGGTGAGAGAGCCACACGAGGGTCGCATACGGGATGGCGACCTGCTCCCCCGGCGCGTATCCCAGGTGCTCATACAGGTACCAGCGCAGGTTCTCCTGCATGCGCTCGCGCCCGGACGGGGACGACCTGATGAACGAGGAACGCGTGGTCCCCAGGGTCAGGATCTGCTCCGGGGTCATCCGGTCCTCCCAGGCGACCTGCGTGAGGGTCATCGGGGCGAAGCCCCCGCCCGGCGTGGGCGGCCTGTCGGGGCGGTGCACGTCGCCCGAGCGCATGATGCGGGTCAGGCGATGCACCCACGGGATCGATACGGCCATCTGATTCCACACGATGGCGAGCACGCCTCCGGGCGCGAGGATCCGGGCCGCCTCGAGGCCCGCACGCTCAGAGTCCATCCAGTGCCAGGACTGGGCAAACACGACGATGTCATACAGGCCGTTCGGTAACCCAGTGTCTTCCGCGACACCGTCGTGCCACCTCACACCTTCGACAGACGAGGCCTGGGCGCGCATCGCCTCGGAGGGTTCAACCGCGTCCACGAGGAGACCGCTGCGAGCCAGGAGCTCGCTCATCTTACCGGTGCCTGCGCCGATGTCGGCGGCACGCAGAGGGCCGCCCTGCCCCGGAGCATTCACGCCCCGCCCGCGCCGCGCGGCATCGATCAACGTAGCCACGGCCTCGTCCGGGTAGGCGGGGCGCACCGAGTCGTAGGCGCCACCCTCCCCGACGAAGGGGTTCACATCGAGAGAATCGGACACGCCGTTCGATATCGTGTCACGATCAACGTAATGCAGCCACGAAGGAGTGGTGGCCGCACGCCCGGCCACGGCCTCGTTATTGGGCGCGCTCACAGGAGTGAGCTCCCGAGTCGGCACACGTTGTCGACGTAGTGGACGTGCCACGGCTGGCCCTTCCACTCCTCGTACGTGAGCTCGCGGGACTGCGCGCGCGTGCGCTCGTCGTTGCCGTGCAGCATCTCGACCAGGCGCGCACTGTCGGCGACGAGCACGATCTCGTAGTTGAGGCCGAAGGAACGCACATCCATGTTGGACGAGCCGATGATGCACAGGCTCCCATCGACGATCATGTACTTCGAGTGGAGCATCCGCGGCTTGTGGTACAGGTGGATGCGTACGCCCGCCTTCAGCAGCGGCCCGTAGTAGGAGCGCTGCGCGTGGCCGACCAGGAACTGGTCGAATTGCTCGGAGACGAAGAGCTCGACCGTAACGCCCGACAGCGCGGCGTTCGTCAGCGCCGTCATGAGGGCCTCGTCTGGGATGAAGTAGGGGCTGGTGATCGACACGTGCGTACGCGCCGAGGAAATCATGTGGACGAACGCGCGCAGGTTCGGCTCGCCCTTGAACGCGGGGCCCGACGGGATGATCTGCATCGCCGAGGCCTGCTCCTCCTCATGCTCATCGGCGACCTGCGCGTCGGGCGGGGTGAGAACCTCGGGGGTGAGGACCTCCTTGCACGCGTAGTACCAGTCGACGGCGAAGACCGCCTGGATCTGGGCGACGATGGGGCCGGTGACGGACACGCTCGTGTCGTCGTAAAGCATGCCGGCCTTCTGATACGAGGGGGTGTCATAGTCGGGGGCGACGAGGTTGTGAGACCCGATGTAGGCCTCGCGTCCGTCGACGACGAGGATCTTGCGGTGATTGCGTAGGTCCGGGCGGCGGATCTGGCCGCACAGCGGCGCAAAAGGCAGCATCTCGTGCCACTCGATGCCCATGGCGTTCAGGCGGCGACGGAACTCCCTGTGTCCCGGGATCGTGCGCATGCCGTGGTGGTCGACGAGCAGGCGGACGGTGACGCCACGGGCGACGGCACGTTCGAGGGCCTCGTAGAAGGGGACCGTGTACTCGTCCCAGGACGTCTGGTAGTACAGGGCGTTCACGTGGTGGGTGGCCGCGTCGATGCTGGCAGCCATGGCTCGGAAGGTCTCGGCCGTGTCGTTGTAGAGGCGGCCGACGCGCCCCGCCGAAGCCGGGAATCCACTCAGGTTTCCGGACAGGCGCATAATCGAGGCCGTGTCGCCGTCCGAGCCGAAAGGCAGGCCGTCCGGGCCGGTGGGGACCTCGTACGACTCGGGTTGAGGGGCGGTCGACCCCGCCACAATGGCGTCGACCAGCGCACTGGCCTCCGGGTCGTCGTCGAGGCGACGTCCCATCGCCCACCACGAGCCAAAAATAACGTACAGGGGCACGCCGAGGAGGGGCCACAGGAAGATCAGCAGCAGCCACGCTGTCGAGGTCGATGCGCGCCGATGCTTGGGAACAACACCCAGCGCGACAAAGCGGATGACGAAATCGATGGCCCCAACAAGGAGCCATCCCCACAGCGGCGGTTCAGGGGGTGGCGGCAGCATGCGCCTAGTGTATCGAGCGCACCAGGTCCTGGTCGGCCCAGCGCCGCCAGTGTGGCGCGTAGGTCTGCCCATCGCGCGCCAGCGCCCGACTGCGCCGCTCGTCCTCGCCTGGGTCGGCGATCCAGATGGCGATGTCGGCCTCGGCCTCGATGGCACCGCAGCCCTCGATGATGGTCGGGACGAGGGGGACGCGGATCGTCGCCCCGGTCGTTCCCTTGTCCCAATCCCAGGCCTCGTAGGACGAGGCCCGTCCTTCCCGCAGGTCGGCGGCAATTCGACGCGCGATGTCAGCGCCCTCCGCGAGGCCGTCCCAGCCGGGGTACCAGTCGTCGAGGTGCAGCACCTGCCAGCCGTTCACGAGCCGAGCGATCGCGGCGGCCAGCGTGGACTTGCCCGCCCCGGAGTAGCCGTCGATCGTGACGACCGGGACGCCGAGCTTGTCGCTCTTCTCGTCGAACGAGGCCGGGGCCCGCTCCCCCGCCAGGGCACTCAGGCGGGGGGCGAGCTCACGGGCGGCCTCATCGGGGCCCATCGTGACGGGGACGGTGACCCGCAGGCCCGCTCCCCCGCTCACGTCTTCCCAGGTCAGGCCGCTCATCGGCCCACCAGGGCGAAAGTGCCCGCCCAGACGCTCGCGGCCAGCGCAATCGCGGGAACAGCGACGGCGACAATCATGAGGACCGCGTCGGCGGCGCGCAGGCGCGAGGGGCGCGCCCACGTGCGCGTGCCTGCCGCACCGAAGCCCCGGGCCTCCATCGTCGTGGCCAGCTTGCCGGAGCGACGCAGCGCGAACACCAGCAGCGAAAAGGCGCCGCGCAGGAAGGAACGGATGCGCGAGGCGTCGCCCACGCCTCGGGCGCGCCGCGCACGCTCGAGGGCCTTCCAGTCGGCCGCCATCAGCGACGTCATGCGCGCGCCCGCGAGCGCGGCGAGGACCGGGCGGGCGGGCAGGTGCAGGATCTGCGCGAGGCCGTCGCCCATGTCGGTGGGGTCGATGCGGTCGAGCAGCGCGATCGCGGGCATGACGATCGCGCACATGCGCAGGCCGATGCCCAGGGCCAGCCACATCGAGTGGTCTGAGATCGCTGCGGGACCAAGCTGCCAGTAAACGTGTCCACCCGGGCTTGCGTAGAGCAGCATGGACAGCGCGCCCAGCGGCGCGGCCACGAGCAGCGGCGTGGCCTTGAGGAAGAAGCTGCGCGCGGACACGCCCGACAGGGGCATGAGCGCGAGCTCGAGGGCGAGGGCCACGCCCGCGCTCACCGGGTCAATCGTGATCAGCAGGGGCGTCGTGGCCACAAGGAGGGCGAGCACGCGGGCGACGGGATTCGTGCGGGCGAGCAGGCCTCGGGCACCGCGCTGCGGGCCGGGCTTCGTGCCCTCATCGTGAACGTTACCGACGGGGGCGGCCCCGGCCTCGTCCGTGGAATCCTCGGGGGCTCCGCCGCGCGTTCCGACCTGCCCGAGGTCGACGACGCGCTGGCCCATCGCGGCCACGAACGCGGGGTCGTGCGTGATCGAGACCAGGGTGACGCCGCGCGCGAGGGCGGCACGCAGCAGGCGCACGAGGCCCAGCCACGTGCCGCGATCCTGGCCGAACGTCGGCTCGTCGAGGATCAGCAGCTCGGGGGCGCTGATGAGCGCAGTCGCCACCGACAGGCGGCGCTTCTCACCGCCCGACAGGGTCATGGGGTTGGCGTGCGCAAGCCTAGTGAGGCCCAGCGCCTCGAGGTGCTCGTCGACGAGGGGGGCGATCTCCTCGTCGGTCATGCCGGCTGCGCGCGGGCCGATCGCGAGTTCCTCGGCGACGGTGGAGGCCAGGAACTGGTATTCGGGCTCCTGGAAGACCATCGACATGCGGCCGAGCAGCTGCTTACTGCTCCACTCGTGGGGGTCGCCGCGCGTGCCGTCGGAGGTCTCGACCTCGACCGTGCCCGAGATGGGCGGCAGGAGGCCCGCCAGCGTCAGCGCGAAGGTCGATTTTCCGGCGCCGTTAGCGCCAACGATGCAGGTGGAGACCCCGCGCTCGATCGTCAGGTCGATGCCGGATCGCACGGGGGAATTCTTGTCGTAGCCGATCGTCAGGTCGGTGACGCGGGCAATCGGGGTGGTGCCTCGCGCTCCCCCTTCCGGGCCTTCGGCCGAGGCCGGGGGGACCTCGGGGGCGGGGCCGACCTCGGCTGCGACGTCGTCGCCGGGCAGCCAGATGCCTCGCTCGCGCAGGGCATCGCCCTGCTGCTCGAGCACCTCGGCGAGCGGGCCGTCGGCCGCGACCGTGCCGTCCGCGACCACGATGACGCGATCCACGAGGGAGGCCCACACGTCGACGCGATGCTCGACGACGACCACGGTCGCGCCCGTGCGCTCGACGACGGCTTCGACGGCGCCGCGCACCTCGGCGACACCACTCGGGTCCAGGTTCGCGGTGGGCTCGTCCAAGAGAAGCAAACCCGGGCCCATCGCAAGAATCGACGCGAGGGCCAGGCGCTGCTTCTGCCCGCCCGACAGCTCCGTCGTCGAATGATCAAGGGGGACGCTCAGGCCCACGGCCGCCAGCGATTCCTCCACGCGCGGCCAGATCTCCTCGCGCGCAACCCCCAGGTTTTCCATGCCGAAGGCCACGTCGTCGCCCACGCGGGCGAGGACCACCTGGGCCTCGGGATCCTGCATGAGCAGGCCCACGCGGCCCCTGGCATCGGCCGGGGCTACGCCATCGACGGTGAGCGTGCCGGTGGCCTCGCCCTCCTCGGCGCCGCCTAGCAGGCCGGCCAGGCCGCCCATGAGCGTCGACTTGCCCGACCCGGACGGGCCCAACACGAGCACGCGCTCGCCCGGCGCGATATCGAGATCAACGCCCGACAGCGCGGGGTTCTTGCGCCCAGCGTGACGCCATCCCCAGTCGCGCGCGCACACGCGCGCGCCCGCCCCCTCACCCAGCGGCACCCGGCCATCCGGGGAGGAAACGGGACGCGAGGAGGCGGAGTGGGCCTCGTCCATGGATCGGGAATCAGACAAGCTCACGCGCTCCGCGTCCCGAAGCAAAACGGTCGAGCGCGCCCGTCTTCGCGAGCGCGCTCGTCAGCGCCCACGCGAGCAGGCCCGCCAGGACGGCGCCCGAGATCGCACCGCACACCAGGTAGATCGCGTTGTAGAGCACGCCCTTTTCGAGGTGGCCGGAGAGGAAGAGCTCGAGGACCCACTCACAGGCGAAGGACATGGCGCCCGCGCCGGACACGATCATCGCGTTGAAGCGGCGGTAGGCGACCAGGGCGAAGACGATCTCAGCGCCAAGGCCCTGCGCGAGGCCGGAGTAGATGGTCTCGACGGCCCACTGGGACCCCAGGGCCATGGAGACGGTCGCAGCCATGAGCTCGACGAAGAACGCGGCGCCGGGCTTGCGGATCACGTAGCCGCCGAGCGTGCCGCCCAGCAGCCAGATGCCCGTCGCGAGGCCGCCCAGGCCGGGGGCAACGGCCTTGAGGACCTCGTAGGCGGCACCGCCCACCTGGTTCCAAATGACGAAAATGAGGCCGCACGCGACGCCCAGGACGGCGGCGGTGACGATGTCAATGACCCTCCAGCGGAGGGACGGAGCAGTGGATGCCATGCGAAAATACTCCCTTCGTTTTGCACGGCGGCCACGAGGGAAGAGCCTTCCTACGCCGGTATGATCCGGATCAGGTTCTACGGTCGGGGGTTTCCCCCTCTCAGCTCTCGTCGAGCTCCCGTGGCACTCAAGCGAGGATAGTCACTTGGTATTCATTGCGCTACTCGTGCAGGTGAGGGCCCTGATGAGGTCCCTCGCCCGTACCACCGTCGCCCAGGACGCCGCGCTCGGCGCGACGCAGCAGGAAGTGACGGTTCGCGAAGGCCGCGCCCACGATGAACGCGATCCAAATCAGGGAATAGAAGAGGCCCGGGCGGGTATCGTCCCACATCGCCAGGATGACGCCCATGCAGCCCATGAACGCCAGGACGACCCACGCGCTGACCGAGCCACCGGGAGCCTTGAACGTGGAGGCCGTGTGCAGCTGCGGGCGCTTGCGCAGGTAGACCAGGTAGGACACGACGATGACGACCCACACACCCATGAACAGCGTGGCCGACACCGAGGTCACCAGCGTGAACGCCGCGGAAATCGAACCACCCATGCCCATGATGACGATGCCCGACAGCAGGCACACGCACGACAGGAACAGGGCGTTGAGGGGCACGTGGTGCTTGGAGAGGCGCGCGAAGATGCTGGGTGCCTGCTCCTGACGGGCCAGGCCGTAGAGCATGCGCGACGTCGAGTAGATGCCCGAGTTCGCGCTTGAGGCCGCCGAGGAGAGAACCACCAGGTTCACGATCGTCGCCGCTGCGCCCAGGCCGGTCAGCGAAAACATCGTGACGAAGGGTGATTTCTCGGGGCTCACCTGATCCCACGGGGTCACCATCATGATGGCCGCGAGCGCCGCCACGTAGAAGAGCATGATGCGAACGGGGATGGAGTTAACGGCCTTCGGGAGGGTGTTGTCCGGGTCGTCGGTCTCAGCGACGGTCGTACCCACCATCTCGATTCCGATGAAGGCGAAGAGAGCGATCTGGAAGCCGCCGAGGAAGCCGGTGAATCCGGTCGGGAAGAAGCCGCCGTGGCTCCAGAGGTTGGAGACCGCGGCCGCGGTTCCCTCGGTATCGACGGTGCCCATCGCAACCATGGCAAAACCGACGATGACCAGCGCAATGATCGCGACGATCTTAATGAGGGCGAACCAGAATTCCGTCTCGCCGAAGGCCTTGACCGTCATCGCATTCAGAGCGAAGAGCAGCAGGGTCGTCGCGCCAATGGGAACCCACGCAGGCAAGTCCGGCCACCAGAAGTGCGTGTAGCCGGTAATCGCAATCATGTCCGCGACGCCGGTGACCACCCAGCACGCCCAATAGGTCCACCCGGTCACGAAGCCAGCCCACGGGCCGATCAGATCGCGCGCAATGTCCGCGAAGGTCGCGTACTTGTGGTCGGAGAGCAGCAGCTCACCCAGAGTGCGCATGAACAGGAAGAGCACCGCGCCAATGATCATGTAGACCAGCAGGATCGAGGGGCCCGCGACGGAAATCGTCTTACCCGAGCCCATGAACAGGCCCGTGCCGATCGCGCCGCCAATGGCAATCAGCTGAATGTGGCGGTTTTTCAGCGTGCGCTGAAGCTTTTCGCCGCCCTGGCGCGGCTCGCCGTGTTCGATGTTCTCGACTGTCATCGTTGTTCCTTCTGCCTGCTCCCGCCCCACCTGGGACGTTTTGCGCGGTCTTTGCGCGCTCTCGCGAAGCGCTTGACTCTCCAACGCTACCGCACGGGCACGCTCATGACCGAATCTAGATCCCCACATGGCAGAAGGGCCGCATTCAAGTTAGGTTTGCCTTATGACGCTAAATTCGACGCGTTCGACGGGCGAGACCTCGTTCCCCCTGATCTCCGTGGCCATGATCCCGACCGAGCGGGCGGCGCGCTACGGCAAGCAGCTCGTCAGCCACATGGGACACAAGATCACCGGCTTCTGGGACGAGGAAGCGAGCAGCGGATACCTACTGTTCGACCGCGAGGGTCCGGTCCTGGGGCGCTTCGACGTCGTCGCGTCGGCATCTAATCTGAGGCTTGAGCTGCGCACGGAGCCCGAGCGCGCTGATCGCCTCGAATTCATCGTCGGCATCCACCTGGCGCGTTTCGGCGCGCGCGACAGCCTCGCCATTTCGTGGGAGCGCACCGACGGCAGCGACGGTTCGACGCAGGGCCCACTCACCCCCGAAGAGGTCGAGGCCCGCGCCCGCGCCAAGAAGGCAGCCCGCGAGGCGGAGCGTGAGGCCGCTGAGCGTGAGGCCGCTGAGCGTGAGGCCACCGATCATGTGGCAGCAGAACAAGAGGCCTCGGAACGGTAAAGCGCAGCTCACGACGCAGTCGGCACGCGCCGGGAGGCGTTGCGCTACTTGCGCATGTAATGCACTAGTTAGCCAGGCATTGCACTAGCTACTATCCAGTGCAACGCTCCCCCATCTAGTGTTTTGCTCCTTCAACTAGTGCAATGCTTGCCCACTCACACAGTGGAGTAAACACGGCGGCCTCATCAATTTCGCATGCAATTCCCCGACGGCCACACACAGCACCACCTCAAAAACCGCATGATTTCAACGTTCTGACTTCAAAAGTTGAAGTACACACAGGGGAATTGCATGCGAAATTTGGGAGCGCTGACGCCCGCTCCCCGCCCACGTCAATACAGCTCCCCATCATTCGGCACCGGGAGGCATTGCACTACTTTCGCCAGCATTGCACTACTTAGCAGGGCATTGCACTAGCTACTATCCAGTGCAATGCTCCCCCATCTAGTGCATTGCTCCTTCAACTAGTGCAACGCTTCGAAGTCACAAGCTCCACCATGGTTCGCACAGCAACTCCCACACCGGGCATTACACCTCTTACGGGACGCTGCACCCGATCAGAACGGGTGCACTGCCCACGGATCGGGTGCAGCACCTACGCGCACAAGCCCCACCGCGGCGAACGTCCGGCGGCCCGCAGCCAACACCGCGCCACCGTCCCCACACTCACCAATTCCGCACGTAATTCCCTGACGGCCACACGCAACAACACCCCAGAAACAGCAGAATTTCAACGTTCTGACTTAAAATGTTGAAGCACCCACGGGGGAATTACGTGTGAAATTTGGGAGACACACCCGGACGGACACTCAGCTCACCATCCGTGAACCGCACCGCCAACAAACAACCCCTGCGGGCGTGAGGCCGCGGGAGTGCAAAGTCTGGCAACACGCTAACTACGAGTCACTTGCGGCGGAATGCCGCAACGACGGAACCTCGACGACACCAGCAGATGCCGCAACGACGCCAACCCTCCGCAGCCAACGACCCTGACGTCGAAAGGACGGCACTCCGCCGACACCAGCAGGTGCCGGGAGCTCGCAAGCCTAGACGCTCAGCGGCCCTCGAGGTAGGTCTTCGCCGCGGCCAGGACCTGTTCCCACATGCCGATCGCGTCCTCGTACGCCTGGCGGGCCTCGGCCTCGTCGTCGGAGACCGACGCCAGACCCGACTCCTCCACGTGGATGGCGACGCCGCCGCGCTCCTCGGACAGGGAGACCTCAATGCGGGTCGCGTACTCGTCGGGCAGCTCGTCGTCGGCCAGCGGGTACCAGCGGAAGGCGACGACATCCATCGGATCCTCGTCGGCCTTTTCGATCAGCCAGTCGCCGGCGTCCGGGTCGCTCACGCGATAAATTCCGTCATCCCCGAGGCTCACCTCGTGGTCACCCAGCGGGCCGTCATTGACCCACCAGCCCGGCTCCGACACGAGCGCCCACGCGGCCTCAATGTCGCAGTCCACGACCATGTCGGTCTCAACGCGATCCAGGTCGTCCTCAACGTCGGCGTCAGAAGTCATGTCAAAGAAGCTCATGCATCAACGGTACCGGCTCGGGCGCTCCCAGGCACGCGAATGGACACCCGAACGGGAGCACATTCGCGCATGTCAGCGTGCACGAGGCATTGGGACGCCGCGTTTGCGCACATTCGGCGAGGCCGTGGCCGGCCCGCGGGGAAGCGGGAGTGGGCCACGGCCTCGTTGAGGGGAGGGCGATCAGCCGAGACGCGTGATGCGGTAGCGCCAATCCACGGGACCGGCCTCGAGGGTCTCGACGCGGTAGTGCTGCTCGGAGTCCTGAAGGTGCGCAAACAGCGGCTCGGGCTGGTGGGGCGCGCAGATCTGGATGTTCTCGCCGACGGGCAGGTTGTCGACCGCGGCGAAAAGGACCGCGTGGCGTACGACGCGGGGAATCGAGTGGATGACCAGCTCGTCCGCGCCGGGACGGTGGATGACACCGGCACCAGCCGCGTGGGCCTTGCCGTGAGCATGCCCGTGGCCTCCTCCGTGTCCGCCGCAGCCGCAGCCGCCAGCGGTGGAGGTCATGGGCTCGGCAGCCATCTCGTGGGGGCGCTCGGCGGGGGCTTCGGCGGCCTGCGCGCCATGCCCGTGGCCACCGCCATGGCCGTGGCCCTGTCCACCGCAGCCGCAGCCTCCACCACGCTGGTCAGGAGCCTGCTCGGCGGGAGCCGGAGCCTGCTCAGCGGCAGCGCGCTCCTTCTTACCCTCGCCGCCGCAGCCGCACCCGCAGCTGCCGTCCTCGGAGGGGACGGTGTTGGCGTCGACCAGCTTGAACATCTGACGGTCAGTCATGTCTTTTCCTTATCTGTCGGCCCGAAAGGCCATTTCGGCATACCTCACCCAGTGTAGGCACGCCTCAGCCGCGCCCGCGCGTTCACTTGATGAGGAACTCAGCCTCGACCTCGACGCTCACGTTGAGGGGCAGCGCGGCGACGCCGACGGCGCTGCGCGCGTGCTGGCTGCCGAAGATCTCGCCGAACAGCTCGGAGGCGCCGTTGATGACGTCGGCCTGGCCGTAGAAGTCGGGGCGCGAGGACACGAATCCCACGACCTTCACGACGCCCGCGAGGTTGTCGATGCCGCCCGCTGCTGCGGCGGCTGCGGCCAGGGCGTTGAGGGCGCACACGCGTGCGGCGTCCTTGGCGTCCTCGGGGTCCGCGCCGTCCTCGCCGACCGCGCCGATGCACACGGGCTCGCCGTTCACGACGGGGATCTGGCCGGAGGTACGCACGACGCCACGGTCGATGACGGCCGGCACGTACGCGGCGACGGGGGTGGCGACGGCGGGCAGTTCGAGGCCGAGTTCGGCGAGCTTCTCGGAGGGGAGCATGTGAGGTCCTTTCGTTCTTATTGACGAGGCCGGGGCCTCGTCCTCCTGTTCCAGTTTAGTTGCGCTGATCCCGGGGGTGGTGAGCGAGGGTGCGGGCGTGAGATACCGGCCGAGGCCTCGGCGAGGAAGAGTAAGCGCAGGTATAGGCGTGCGCCCCGCGTGTCGACAATCACGCGGGGCGCACTATTCAGGAAGCCTCAGCCCTGGGGAGCGGCCGGGGCTGACCGCCCTGACCCGGACCGCCCGCCGGGGGCTGACCGCCAGTCGGCGGCTGGCCACCCTGTCCCGGACCGCTGACCGGGGGCTGTCCGCCCTGGCCACCGGGGCCCATCCCCATGCCGCCGCCCTGGCCGGCGGTCGCCTCTGTGGCAGTGCCGTCGACGCTCACCGTGTAGGTGGAGCCGTTGGTCATGCCGGAGGTCGAGTAGATGACGTTACCGAAGGCCTTCAGCGAGGTGTAGGTGCCCAGGACGGAGCCGGAGGAGTCGGTGATCGTCACCGTGGATCCAGCGGAGCCGGTCGCCGAGGCGGAGACCCAGCCCTGGCCGTCGGTCGTGGTCGGGGTCTCCACCATCTCGTTGGTGGCGAAGGCGATAACCGTGCCGCCCGTGATGCTCATGGCGCCGTTGCTGTCCAGGGCACCGTTCGCGCCGGACGCCGGGCCGTAGACGGTCGTCGTTCCGCCGCTGATGGTCAGCGAGCCGTTGGAATCGAGGCCGTCGCCGTTCGCGTTGACGGTCACGGTTCCACCGGTGATGGTGAGCTGCTCGCCGGTGTCCTCCATCGAGCCGCCGCCGTCAGCCATGCCTCCGGGGCCCATCTGCTGGGTGGTCGTGGTGGTATCGGTGGTGGTCGAATCCGAGCTGGACTCGGCGACAGCGGCCAGGCCGGCCTCGACCGTGATCGAACCCGAGGCGTTGATGCCATCGTCGCTCGAGGTCAGGTCAACGGTGCCGTCGGAGATCGTGATGAGGCCGCCCTCGAGGGCCTCGTTCGACTGCGTGACGGTCACGGTTGCGCCGTCCAGGACGGCCGCAACCTCGGTGTGCACGCCATCGTCGCCGGAGGCAGCGCTGATCGTGCCGGAGCTCAGGCGCAGGGCGCCATTGGAGTGGATGGCGTCATCCCCGGCGTCGATGGTGGTCACTCCGCCGTCGACGATGATGTAGGTCTGCGCCTTGATGCCCTTGGCCGAGCCCGTGGAGGGCTTGCCGGCCGAGGCGCCGCCGCCCGAGGTGATCGACAGGGTGCCGCCGGTGATGATCGCGTCGGTGTACGCGTCGATGCCGTCGCCGCCCGAGGTCAGGGTGACGGTGCCGTCCACGATGGACACGTAGCCCTTGGTTTTGTCGTTGTCCTGGTCGGACTTGAGGGCGTCGCCGCCGGAGTTCACGGTGACGGTGCCGCCGGCAATCGTCAGGGAGTCCTTACCGCGCAGGCCATCATCCGAGGCGGTGGCGTTGATCGTGCCGCTCAGGACGTACAGGTCGTCCTTGGAGGTGATCGCGTCCGAGGCGCCGGAGGTGACGTTGAGGGTGCCCGAGCCGGTGATCGTCAGGTCCATGTCGGCGTAGATCGCGGCGTTCGCGTCCTCGGTGCCGGTGTAGGTGCCGTCGGTGATCGTCGAGGTGCCCTCGAGGGACAGGACGAGGTCGTCGCCGCTGGTCGCCTCGATCGCGGCGCCCGCAGGCGAGGTGATGGTCGCATTGTCGAGGATCAGGACGACCTGGTCCTCAGCTCCTGCGGCCACGACGACCTTGCCAGTGAAGGATCCGCTGAGCTTGTAGACGCCGGCCTTGGAGATGGTCAGCACGCCGTCGCTCACGCTCACGGCGTCGGACGAGGAGGTCGCGGTCATTCCGCTCAGCGTCACGTCGACAGCGTCCGAGGCCTTCCAGTCGCCGTCCTTCACGTAGGAGGCCTTCGCGTTCGAGGCCAGGGCATCGGCCGCGGTGGGCGGCGCAGTCGTGTCGCCGTTGGTTCCGGAGGCCGCGACGACAGCGGTCGCGCTCGTCGCGGTGGAGCCGGAGGAGGTGACGCCCGAGGCACCGCAGGCGCCCAGCGCCAGCGTTCCGACGAGGGCGATCGCGCCGATCGTCCGGGCGGGGGTCATGATCTTCTTCAGGGCTTTCATTGATTCATCTCTTTCATGCAATTTAGGCTTATGTTTCATATGCTTGGCGCTTGCGTTTTGCGCGCGTTCGAAACCGTGAGGGCCGATGTGGCAAAACCGGAGGGGCGGCGTGGCGTCGTCCGCGCATGGTGGTCGCCTGCGCGTGGTGTCCGCCTGCTTGACAGCCAGCAGCCCGATGGCCATCTGCATGACGCCCGTCAGGCCACCATCGCGAGGGGCGCCTCGCGGCTCAGCTCGGGGACCTCCACGTATTCGTGAAAGTACCGGTCCAGCGTGCGGTGCCACTTGTTCGCGGGCAGGTGGTGCATGGCGGCCATCGCGGTCCCGTACTTGGAGATTGTCACGGGTCGCACTCCGCCCTCCCACAGGAGGTGGTCGACGATCGAAGGGGTCGCGCCCGACTTCGTTTCGATGATGACCAGGTCGGGGCGGGCAACCTCGGTGCCGTCCGTGCGCAGCGAGCGCCACTTCAAGTCGGTGTCCACCGTCGCGCGTCCCACGCCACCGGGCAGGAGCAGAGTGTTTCGCTCGTACGATCCGGTCAGCACCGGCTCAAGGGCAGGCACCAGGTGACCGTACCCCGTCTTCTCGACCTTGCCAGCCACCCACGTGCGGCGCTCACCCGCGAGAGGAGCCCCGGCCTCGTCCCAAGAGATCGGCATCCGCTTCTTGACGGTCACGCCGCGCGGGCCGCGGGTCTTCACCTCTAGGAAGGACGCGCCGGACGAGAGGTAGGAGCGGGTGCGGACCTTGAAGCGGCGGCGGCGCTTGAGCGCGGTCAGCAGGTACGAATCCATGTCGGGCGTGTCGTAGTAGGTGGACGCGTAGCCCTGGGACACCTGGCCGTCGATCTGCAGGACCTTCGTATCCTCAGGGAGGCGGCTCAGAATCGCCGAGGCCGTGGCCGCGTCCAGCGCGTACTTGCGGTCCACTCGGGTCAGCATCGCCGCGCGCTTATTCAGTTCATCGAGGCCGATCGCGTCGAGGTCGGCGAGAATCGAGTTCAGGGTGGCGTTCATGAGTCGTGTCCTTCGTAGAGGTTGGCTGCTGGGTGGCGGTGTCTGCTGGCGGGTCGGCGAGGCCGGCGTTTCAGGCCGGCGGGTCAGGCGACCTTCGAGCGAACGTCCACGAGAGTCAGGTCGTTCACGAGGTCGAGCTTGACGACATTCACCGACGCGACGGACGCGCCGAGGCGCTGCTCCAGGGCGGCCTTCAGCTCGGCGGGGTCAGCGATCGCGCGATCCAGCTGGACGGTCTGCGAGGTGTAGCGGCCGAAGACCAGCTTCGAGTCCCCGAAGGCCAGAGCCACGAGGATCAGGGCAATGAGGCCACCGAGCAGCGGGGTCACCGCCGAAGACATGCCCGTCAGCAGGCCGAGGGCCAGCGACGCGAAGTAGTAGGCGATCTCCGTCTGCGAGATCTGATCCGAACGCAGTCGGATGATCGAGAGAACACCGAAGAGGCCGAGGCCAAGGCCCGCGCTCACGGTCGAGTTCGCGAGAATGATCGTGACGGCGAGGACGCCGACGTTCACACCGAGGAAGGCTGCGACCAGGTCGGCACGGCGGTGCCGTGGGAAGTAGAGGCCGAACACGAGGGCGGCCATGGCAACCAGGTCAATGGCGATCAGGATCAGGGCGGTCATTGGGATCTCCTTTTGTCGATGCACCAATTTCCCCACGCGACCCTGTGAAGAACCTATGAAGCTCTCATATTTCTCATATGACTTTTGGGAGTATTGCTGTGTGGCGCCGCTAGTGTTTCGGGCGCCGGAGGACCCGGCCAGGCCCTGCCGCCACCCACGGGCACCGCAGCCAGAACTCCTCATCCGCGTCTAGGCGCCACATGCGCGACAAAATTCGCCCTGCTCGCCTCCATCAGCGCCCACGCGCGAAAAAGTTCGCCCAGCGCACACAAAACACCCCAAAATCGGCCTTTTTTCGCCTGCTGGGCGAATTTTTTCGCGGTTTGGCCCAGAATCCACTCCTGCTGGGCGAATTTTTTCGCGCCGATGGGGCCACAGCCGCCTCACAACACCTGCCGACCGCCTTGCCTGAAACCGACGACATCAATGCTCGCGGATCACTACCGCGAGATGAAACCACTGACACCTTTGCTCGCAGAAAAAGAGCGCTTCCAGGCCATTTTTCACCCGCAAAGGCGTCACCGGTTTCAGACACCCCTCCCCAACCGCCCACAAAGGCGCTGCCGGTTTCACGAACTCTCATCAATGTCCCAACAGAGTTGCCCCCGGGATCACCCCGCCAGGCGCTACACCCACAGCACAAACCTTGCGTGGCGTGCGCACATGCCACAACGCCGGTGGCACACTGGCCACATGACTGACACCCCCACTCCTGAAGCCCGCACGAACGAGCCGGCCCAGGCCTCGTCCCTCCCGTCCCTGGCGGTTACCGGCGCATCCGGGAACGTCGGAGGTACCACCGCCCGACTCGTGTCCGAGCGCGGCCTGCCCCTGCGCCTGCTCGCGAACACGCCGTCGCGAGCGCCCGAGCTGCCGGGTGCCGTCGCGGTGAAGTGCTCGTACGAGGACACACTCACGACGCGCGGCGCACTGGAAGGTGTTGACATCCTCTTCATGGTGTCCGCGCCCGAGAGCGAGGACCGCCTGGACAAGCACCTCGCTTTTGTCGACGCGGCGGCCGCCTCCGGTGTGCGTCATATCGTGTACTTGTCGTTCATGAACGCGGCGCCCGACTCGACGTTTACGCTGGCGCGCACGCACTTCCACACGGAGGAGCACATCAAGGCGTCGGGCATGACGTACACGTTCTTGCGCGATAACTTCTACGCGGACTTTTTCGTGGCGCTGCCGGACGAGGAGGGCCGCATCCTCGGACCCGCGGGCGACGGGCGCGTGGGCGTGGTTGCGCGCGAGGACGCGGGGCGCGTGGCCGCCGGGGTCTTGGCGGATCCGGGGCGTTACGAGAATCAGACTCTCGACGTGACGGGCCCCGAGGCCCTCACCCTCGACGAGATCACCGCGATCCTCACCCGCGTGTGGGGCCGGCCCGTCACCTACGTGCGCGAAACCGTCGAGGAGGCGTACGAGTCTCGCAAGAAGTGGCCGGCCGCCCAGTGGGAGTACGACTCGTGGGTGTCGACCTACACGTCGATCGCGCGCGGCGAGATGGACGTCGTCTCCACGACCGTGCGCGACGTGACGGGCCGCGATCCGCTCACCTTCGAGGAGGTCGCCCGGGCGGCGCTCGCATCGAACCGCTGACCGTCGCGGTTTTTGGCTTTGTTGCCCCCGGCTTCGCTTCTCTTCTCAGGGACGAGGCCGGGGTTGCGCCTTGTGGGCGCACTTGCCACTGCGGGACCCTCATCGGTTTCAACACAGCAGACCAATCTGTCAAACCACTTATTTCCTCAAAAGCATGTAGAGTGAAAGACTGTCAAGCCACAAAGGGGTGAGAGCTACGGCCGGATAGCCGCCATCAGGGATCTCGCTCCCCGCCCACCACGAGAAAGTCCTCAACATATGGAAGCGACACCACATCACGAGTTCAGCGGGCTCTACACATCGGAGCCCCAACTCACGCGAGCGTTGGCTGCAGAATTCCGCCACGATCCGCAAGCGACTGAGCGCTACTTCTCGTCTCTGTTGGGCGTGAAGCTCGGCGAACTGACCGATGTAGGGTGCGAAGAAGATCAGCGCGTGGACATTCTTCTGGAGTTCGAACACTCGACCATTGCCATTGAAGCCAAGATTGACCACGCCATCAGCGAGGATCAACTAGAGAGAGAATCGAAAGTCGCCGATTACCTGATGCTCCTCCTCCTCGACGCTGATGATGCTGCGGAACACCGAGATCAGGTTGCTCACGTTCTAACCTGGAAAGAAGTACTCTCCGAGTTCCCAGACGCTCGCGTTCTACTGTCAGACGTCGAGTCTATCTCCGCATTGAAGGTCCAGGTGGAGCGGGTACTGCGCAAAACGCTGAGAAATATGACGATCCCAGACGGGTGGTACCTCGAAGTCAATCGCGGGGATTCAGGAATGCCCGGAATCACTGTCGAGTCACCAGAGCTTCCTAACGGCGATTGGCTGTGCGGACAGATTCAGGTAATCGGACGGGAGATGCCATTGTCCTTCAACGATGTCCACCTCGAGTACTACGCTGGAACCCACGTTGAGGAAACTGACGAGTGCTATCCACCCTTGGATTCAAACGACGTACCATCGTGGGTAACAAACGCTCGAGTGCTCTATGAGACCGTGTTGGAGGGGGATCCCAGCACATTCGATCTCAAAACCAATAAGCCTGGCACCTCGCAACGACCTCTCGGGCAACTCCGTAAAGATCTCACGATGAAGTACCTGGCAGATGCTCCCTGGCTTGCCCAGGGATACATCGATACGGCCATCGGCGTCCGAGCACACCCCAAACCAATCTCCGAGATCGATGACCTTGCAGATACGGCGATGCGTCTCTTCACAACCTGGTTCGACGCTCTCGAACAACAATCACATGAGTAAGGACATGGCCGAGCCTCAGACCTCTGCATTGCCTGAGTTCTCGCCCTGACCACGAGTGCAGCCGATTTACACAGGTGGGGGCTCCCATTTGGGAGCCCCCACCCATCTACAGCAGCATCACAACCTCAGTAGGCCAACCCCTTCGGCTGCTCCGCCAGGACGGCGCTGCCCGGGTTGACGACCTCGAAACCGTTGGCCTTGTAGGCCTCGTAGTCGAAGTTTTCGCATTCGTCGTACCCGATGCGGTGGTACTCATAGAAGCCGTCCCAGTCCTCGTACCCGGACCCGAGCGACGACTCGAGGAACGCGTCGGCCATGGCCATCGCGGTGCGCGGGGCGACGTAGAAGGCGCCCATGGCGAGCAGGTTCGCGTTGTTGGCGGCGGCGCAGCGGCGCGCGGCGGGCACGGACTCGCACACGGCAGCGTGTACGTGGGGGCACTTGGAGGCGGCGATGTGGATGCCCATGCCGGTGCCGCAGAACGCGAGGGCGCGTTCGAACTTGCCTTCGGCGATCTGGGCGCCGAGCGCGAAGCCGACGCGGTGATACATGGGCGCGGTGTCGGTGTCGGGCGTCAGGTCGGTGACGGTCCAGCCTCGCTCCTCGAGGTGGGCTTTGACGGCTTCCTTGAGGGGGTACCCGGCGAAGTCGGCGCCGACGACGACGTGCTTGTCTTTAGCTGTCAGCATGCGCGTGTCCTTTCCTGAGTTTGCGCAGTTTGGAGAAGGAGAAGAGGCCCTCGTTCATGCAAATGACGAGCAGCAGCACGCCACCCCAGATGAGAGGCCTGTAGAAGTTGGAGATATCGGGGAACATGTTCAGGCCGGAGGAGAGGACCTGGAGCATGAGGATGGACAGGAGGACGCCGCTCAGGCGCCCGGATCCGCCGTTGGGGTTGACGCCGCCGAGGACGACGATGAGGACGGTGAGCAGCGTGTATGAGGCGCCGTAGTCGGCTTTCGCGGAGTTGTAGTTCGCGAGCATGACGATGCCCGCCATGGCCGCCATGACACCGGAGAGCACGTAGGTGCGGATCAGCAGGCTCTTGACTTTCAGGCCCGAGAAGCGCGCCGCGGTGTCGTTCGTGCCGAGCATGAGGATCGTGGTCCCAAAGCCCGTGAAGGCGACGATGGCTCCCGCGACGGCCGCGCACACGAGGAACACGACGAGGGGGATGGGGACGAGGCCGGCCACCTTCCCCGTGAACACGGCTCCGAACGCTGCGGGGACGCCGGAGACGGGTTTGCCTTGGGTGAGGATGAGGGCGACACCGCCGAAGAGCTCGAGGGTGCCGAGGGTGGCGAGGATGGGTGGGATCTTCAGGACAGCGACGAGCGTGCCGTTGATGAGTCCGCACACGACCCCGACCGCCAGGGCGACGCCCAGGGCGATGAGGGTGGCCATGCTCATTGACGAGGGGGTGACGGCCGGGCCGAGCATCGAGCGCAGCGTGAGGGCCGCGCAGATCGAGGTGACGTTGGCGATGGCGACGACGGACAGGTCGATGCCGGCGGTGAACATGGTGAACATGACGCCCAGGCTCATGAGGCCAAATTCGGGGAATTGGACGGCCATCGACTGCCAGGTGCGCACGGCGAAGAAGGGGCCGGGGCGCACGGCGGCGAAGAAGATGAGCAGGAGGAGGAAGACGATGATCAGTCGCGTCATGTAGCTGTCCTTTTTGAGGAAAGCGAGGCGCGGGGAGGCGAGAAGCGTTGACATGTGGTCCTCCTAGTGTGCGTTACGGCGGGCGCGCATGACCTGAAGCGCGGAGACGCCGGTTCCCACGATGATGAGCAGGCCCAGGGCGAAGCCCTGCCAGAACGTCGGGATTCCCATGAGGATCATGGAGTTTTGGACGATGACGATGAGCAGCGTGCCGAGCATGACGCCCGTGAGAGAGCCCTTGCCGCCGGTGATCGCGGTGCCGCCCAGGACGACGGCCGCGATGACCATCATTTCCATGCCGAGCAGGTTGGTGGGGTGCATCTGTCCCATGGAGCAGGTGCGGACCATGCCGGCCAGGGCGGCGATGATGCCGACGAGGACGTAGAGCCAGAACTTGGTGGCGCGCACCTTGAAGCCGACGCGGGCGGCCGCACTCTCGTCGCCGCCGAGGGCGAAGAGGGAGCGTCCGAACATTGTGTAGCGGGTGACGAAGAAGGCCACCGCGACGACCGCGACGAGGATCAGGAAGGACACAGGCATCGAGGACTGCAGGCCGGAGCTTTCGTTGCGGGCGACGAAGAGGGACGCGGACCCGAAGGAGCGCATGGACTCGGGGATCGTGTTGATCTGCACGGATTTGAGCGCGCCCTGCATGACGCCGTTGAAGACGTTGGCGGTGCCTAGGGTGATGATCAGGGTGGGCACGGTCAGCCTCGACGTGAAGATGCCGTTGAATGCGCCGAGGACCGCGCCGAGGGCGGCGGCAATCAGGAAGGGCACGATGACGGGCCCGTTCCACCCGTTGTCGACAAGGACTTTCGTGGTCACGTAGACCGCGAGGGAGGCCAGCGCCGGGAAGGACACGTCGATGCCGCCGGAGAGGAGGACGAGGTGCGCGGCGACGGCGAAGAGGCCGGGGACCACCATCGCGCCGGCCAGGTCGACGAGGTTGTTAGCCGTGAAGAACTGGCCGGATCGCGCCTGGATAACGAGGGTGAGCGCCGCGATGACCAGGAACACCCAGAATTCGTTGGCGCGCAGGACTTTCGTGATGAGTCGGGGCATTAGATCTCTCCCCCTTCGGTCGACGAGGCCGGGGCCTGGTCTTCGGACAGGAGCCGGGTCAGTTCGGCCTCGGTGAGGGTGTCGGGGTTGATCGGGTCGCTCAGGTGCCCGGCTCGCATGATGGCGATGGTCGAGCAGTTGGTGAGCACTTCGGCGATGTCGTCGGAGATTATGATGACGGCCATGCCTTGCGCGGCGAGTTCGCGCAGGATCGAGTGGATCGTGAATTTGGAGCCGATGTCGACGCCGACGGTGGGCCCGTTGAGGATGAGGACGGAGGGCTTGGTGGCGAGCCACTTGGCCAGGACGACCTTTTGCTGGTTGCCGCCCGACAGTGTGTTGACGGCGTTGGCGGGGTCGGGGGTGACGACGTCGAGGCGCTTCACCCACTTCTTCTCTTCGTCGCGGATGGCTTTCTTGTCGATGAATCCGAGGGCCTTGGTGAAGAATTCCATTTCGGAGATCGTGATGTTTTCGCCGATCGAGCGCGAGAGGAAGAGGCCTTCGGTGAGTCGGTCTTCGGGGACGTAGGCGATGCCGGCTGCGATCGCGTCGCGCACGCCTCGCAGGGTGACGTCTTGGCCTGTGACGCGGATGCGCCCACAGTCGAGGGGGAGCATCCCGAAGAGGGACATGGCGAGTTCGGTGCGTCCGGAGCCGAGGAGTCCGGTGATGCCAAGGATTTCGCCGGGTCGCACACTCAGGGTGGCGTCGGCGAAGGCGCCGGCAACGGTTGCGCCCTCGACCTGGAGGATCGGGGCGTCGGTGATGTCGCCGGGCTGGTAGCGCTCCTCGTCGAAATCGCGCCCGGTCATGTGGCGGGCGAAGCTGGCGCGGTCGAGCTCTTCCTTCGGGCAGGTGATGACCTTGTGTCCGCTTCTCAGAATGGTGAAGCGTTGCGCGATTTCGAAGACTTCTTCGAGCTTGTGGGACACGAAGAGGATCGCGATGCCGCTCGATTGCAGGTCGGCGACGATGTTGAAGAGGGCGCGCACTTCCTTCTTGGTGAGGGCGGTCGTGGGCTCGTCCATGATGATGAGCTTCGCGTCGCCCATGAGTGCGCGGCTGATGGCGACGAGCTGTTTGTCGGCGACGGAGAGGTTGCCGACGAGTTCGTCGAGGTCGACCTCGAAGCCGATTTTGGCGACGGCTTCGCGGGCGACTTCGCGCATGCGCGAGCGGTTGACGAGGCGGCGTCCGGCGGCGACTTCGCTGCCGAGCGCAATGTTCTCCATGACGGAGAGGTTGGGGAAGATGGAGAAGTCCTGGTAGATGACGCGTACGCCCGCGTCGATGGCGTCGGCGGGTGTCAGTCGCGTGAAGTCGCGGCCCCCGATGGAGACCGTGCCCTGTTCGGGGGTGTGGACTCCGGAGATGACTTTGATGAGGGTGGATTTACCCGACCCGTTTTCTCCAGCGAGGCAGTGGATTTCTCCGGGTGCGATGTCGAGGTCGATGTCGACCAGGGCTCGCACGCCTGCGAAGGATTTGCTGACGTGTCGTACCGCCAGCACTGGGGTGTCCATGTGGGTCCTTTCCGACGCGTGGGCCGACCCGGGACCGCCCCTCACGCGGCGGTGTGGCGCTGGTGGGGGGGTGCGGTGCGCGAGCGTCAGTGCACGCGCTGGGGTGGCCCGGCCACGGCCTCGTTCATTGGGACGAGGCCGTGGCGCGCGGGTGGTCGTGTGCGGTGAATCGGTTAGAAGCCGAGGGAGTCGACGTTGTCCTTGGTGATCTGGATCCAGCCGTTGCCTTCGAGGACCTTGGTGGAGCCTTGCGAGAAGTGCATGGATTCGTATCCCTTGACGCCGAGGTTGACGCCGTCTTCGATCTTTTCACCGTTGAGGATCTTGGTGGCCAGGGATGCCATGGCGTAGCCGGCGTCCGCAGGGTCCCACAGGGTCAGGGTGTGGACGGAGCCGTCCTTGAGGATCTGGGCGTTGGCGGCGGGCATGCCCGTGCCTGCGGTGAAGACTTTGCCTTTGAGGCCGAGTTCTTCGATGGCGCGGGCGGTGCCGGGCGCGTCGAAGGAGGAGGTGCCGAGGATGCCCTTGACTTCGGGGTACTTCTTGAGGACTTCCTTGGCGGTCTGGTAGGCGGTTTCACCGTTGTCCTGGGACTCGACGCGGGGCTCGGCTTCGAGCAGCGTCATCTTGGGGTACTTCTCCTTCTGGTGGGCGACGGCACCGTCTGCCCATTCGTTGTGGGAGGCGTTGGTGACGTGGCCGACCATGGTGGTGTAGACGCCTTCTTCACCCATGGCTTGGGCGAGGTTGTCCATGATGAACGCGCCGTATTCGCTGTTGTTGAAGGCTTCGATGTCGTACATCGTGTTCTGCTGGGAGGCGCCTTCGTGGGTGACGACGACGATGCCGGCGTCCATGGCCTGCTTGAGGACGGGTTCGATGGCACCTGGGTCGACGGGGACGACGCAGATGGCGTCGACGCCTTGGGCGATGAGGTCTTGGATGACCTGGGCCTGCATGGTGGCGTCGGTTTCAGCGGGGCCTTTCTGGAAGGCGTTCATGCCGGTGTCTTCGGCGTACTTCTTGACGCCGGTTTCCATGCGGACGAACCAGGGGTTGGTGGCGTCCTTGGGGACGACGGCGATCGTGTAGTTGCCGTCTCCGCCGCCCTTCGCGGCGGGGCTGGATGAGGATTGTGCGGTGTCGCCGGGGGTGCAGGCGCCGAGGGCGAGGGCGCATGCGGATGCGGCAACGAGGGCTGTAGCTGCGAGGCGGGGCTTCATGGGAGTCTCCTCTGTGTGGGTCAACGTCGGTGTTGAGGTCGTGGTTGTGCGGCGGCTCTGCTGTGTTGCGGTGGTGCCTGGCGTGTCCGTCTTCGTTGCTGGACCTGCCCTGCGGTGCCGCGTGTGCGGTGCTGCTGCGTGCCGGGTGCTCCCGTCCTTGGGGGCGCGTCGGCGTGCCCCCAATCCTAGGACACACGGGTGGTGGCGTTCACTTTCCGGATCCGTGTGGGACGAGGCCGGGGCGGGTTTTTGGGGTGTGGTTGCGGCGGTTTTGGGCTGATTTGTCAGACCAGTGACGTCATAGTACTAATCGAATTGAGACGTACTGAATTCGTTAAGCACGGTCCACTACTCACGCAGCAAACCATCTGCACAACCGTTCAGTGAATCGCGTCATATGTGCACATCTGAGCGGTGAAGGGGCAGCGCCTAACCGGCTACCACGCAGGATAAGACGCTCCCCATACCTGCGAAAAGTTTAGTACGGCTTACAACGCGGACGAACGCCCTTGTTGATCTTCTTTGCCAAATCAATCAGCTCCTTGGGATTTCCTCGGCGCCATCCATGAGCAACCGCCCACTCAGCCATCTTCTTCGGAGGAAGAATGACCCCCTCATCATGTAGACGAAGCAGAGGCCGAACCACATCTCTCTTGTCACGGCCCGCAGAGATCGTGTTGTTATGGTTGATCATCTGGGTTATCCGCTCGAGCGCATCAACAATTGTCGGGGTGAGCTCAGCTTCAGGCTCAAGCCCAGGGAGAGGACCGCGATCCACAACCGGCTCAAACGTGTGAACGATTTCAGCGTTCACTTCCTGGGCCCAGGTCTCCAAAGGACTCGACCACTGGACGACCGCTAGTGCTGTCACCCCCATTGCTCCAGCTGGATACGCCAGATTCTCAGCATCGGGATACATCGCAAGAACAGGGCCATTCACGCGGTGCACATCTTTCCCTACCGCGATCATAAGATCCACTCCGTCATGTTTCGATTGTTCCTGTAGGAACTCGTTGTTATTGAGGATTCCCCTCTGCGCGACCCATAATGTGAGCATTTGCCCTGCATGCACATGCTGGCGTGCCCACCGCAGTGCCACTTTGGCACCTTCTTCAGTATGGTCCGAAATAGCGCAGGGATAATCGATCATTCTCGCAAACATCGTGGTAACTACCTCCGATTTGTCGTCATCATGCTGTGTCTTCAATCGGCGCGAACAGGATTCAGGTCCTTGAAACTTGAGGAGAGCCACCATCTTCGACAACTCATCCCCGTAGCCCTAGCCGACATACAACACGTTAAGGAGGGGCATGCTCATCTGCGTCCAAGCCCGGTTCATGTAGGCCATCGACGACAAGGATCGGCCCTGGACTCCCCACCGTGAGGTGAGTAGCGGAACCGGTCATATTGCATACAACAATACCCTTAAACAACGCGGGTACCACAGCGAGCGCTAGGACCATCGTCACCTAAATACTCTCCTCGTACCCCACCCGCGACGCTACCTAGCTTGTGTGTCGTAGATTACCCGCTATTCTTGGTCGCATGACTGCTGCGCGCGACGACGACTTCATGGCACTGCCCGGTATGGAAGCGGATTCCACCGACACCCACCACGCTCGGGAACGTTTGTCAGATGACACCGACCCCCGCTCGGCAAACACCTCGTCGAACACCTCACCAAACGCCTCCTCGAAGTCCGCTCTCGATGCCCTGCTGGACGAGTACCGTGCTCGCGCGAAGAGCGAGCGCGAGAAGGGCATGCTCTTTGAGGAGCTGACGCGCCAGTTCCTGCTCCATGACGCGCGTTTCGCGCACCAGTTCAAGGAGATCTGCCTGTGGAGCGAGTGGCCGGAGCGCCGCACGGGCGACACGGGCATCGACCTGGTAGCGATCCCCGCCCGCGACGGAGAGGGCCCGGTCGCCATCCAGTGCAAGTTCTACGCGCTGGGTCACCGCATTCAGAAGGCGGACATCGACTCGTTCCTGTCGGCGTCGGGCAAGGAGCCGTTCGGCCACCGCATCGTCGTGGATACGTCGGGCGCGCCGTGGGGCAAGAACGCGCAGGACGCGATCGAGGGCCAGCAGATCCCGGTTTCTCGCATCACGCTGGCGGATCTGCGCGATTCGGACATCGATTGGCGCACGTATTCGCTGGGGTCGACGCAGGCGCCGAAGACCCGCGAGCGCAAGGTTCCGCGCGACCATCAGGTGCGTGCGCGCAGCGCGGTGATGTTGGGCTTCGAGGAGCACGACCGCGGCACGATGGTCATGGCGTGCGGTACGGGTAAGACGTTTACGGCGCTGACGATCGCGCGCGAGTTCGTGGAGAAGGAGGGCGGCACCGCCCGAATCCTGTTTGCGGTCCCCTCGCTCGCGCTTCTCAAGCAGACGCTCGACGATTGGGCGGCCGAGGCCGACGGCGCGTTCACGGCGTAGGCGGTGTGTTCGGATACGAAGGTATCCTCGTCGGCGCGTAACGACACGGCCGAGGAGTCGGCGGTGGACCTGCCGATTCCGGCGACGACGGACGGCCAGCGCCTCGCGGACTCCCTGAACGCGAACAACGCGACGGAGGGCCTGCAGGTCGTCTTCGCGACCTATCAGTCGATCGAGGTCATTCACCGCGCGCAGGAGATCGCGGGCGATGAGTGGCGCGATTGCGACCTGATCATCTGCGACGAGGCCCACCGTACGACGGGCGCAACGCTGACGGGCGAGGACGAGAGCGCCTTCACGAAGATCCACAGCGACGAGTTCATCCGCCGCGCGAAGACCCTGTACATGA
>CALISI010000068.1 GCA_938041695.1 uncultured Actinomyces sp. | reverse complement strand
CGCACCCCCACAGAAGCATTCAACCAACTCATTGCTACCACCCATTGACACCGCCGACACATTTCGTTAGCATAGACTAGTGTTGGATTTCTCCCACACCCCTCTCACTTCATTTGATCATAGTCTCGTATCCTATAGACCACTTTAGGCACGGGCTTGTTATCAGATTTCAATTCACTCATTTCCTACGTTTCGAAGGAGTATCACCCATGGGAACCCACATTCATTTCAACGGAAACGAAGAGATCAGCACCCTGATGAATAAGCTTGTCGACGGACTTCCCCTGTCATGGTTCGGCTATTTTAACGGGAAGAACATCGCTCCGGTATTTCAACAACTCATCAGTGACTTTCCTACGCTCGGAGAATCTTCTCCGCGTTCCGAGTCGGGGCCTTTCTTCGTGAAAGTCGCTGGAGGGACGTGTGTCTGGGCGCCGCTTGCGAAAAGCGAATCTACCGGTGGTTTTCTTTTCTGTCCGCTGCCCGACAACCCAGCTGAACCAGGTCGCGAGTTCGTACATTTCAACCTCACACTCTGCGACAACCTGAAGAAGCATTGCGACAACGTTGTCATTCTTGACCATGGAAACATCGAGGATTTCGGCGCGGGCGTGATCGCTCTTCAAATGGCTCTCATCCCCGCCACAACCATTCTTAGCGTATTCTGAGGAGCGCCTCACGATCCGCGCACCCCTTTGCCCGCAGGCTGGCAGAGTCTACGTTCTTCCACGTGACCGTAGACCCCGCCGCGCCGTATCCTTTGGTTCGGCATATGTCATTCTCCCACTTACACACCTGTGTCCACACGTAACAACCCGTTACCGCAGATGAGCAAGGGGGTCGTTAGAGTGATTGCCATGGCAATCAAGACGCTCGACGAGTACCTCGCGACCATCCCGAACGACGACAATCGGGCGCGGATGTTAGACATTCTGGTGTGGGTCGGGCTCACCTACCCGGAGCTGGAGCTGCGCATCGCGTGGAACCAGCCAATGTTCACCTACCACGGGACCTACATCATCGGATTCTCGGCAGCGTCCAAGCACATGGCGATGGCCCCGAGCGCGCCACCATGATCCGCTTCGAGCCTGTCATGCGCGATCGAGGCACGGACTTCGGAAAGATGTTCGCCCGCCAGCACTGGAACAAGCCCTTCGACCTACGAACTCCTCGACGCCTTCATCCAGCACCAGCTCGAGGAAAAGCAGGACGTCACATCCTTCTGGCGCCCCAAGGAACACGAACTCGCGGCCGCCGAGGCCGTCGCAGCCGGCGCACAGCCGCCCACCGTCCGCGAGCGCGCGGCAGACGATAGTCAGCTCGCCGATTCCTTCCTGGAAGAGTTTATTCAGTACGCCGACAACCCGACGCCCGGTCATCCGTTCGAGCAGCTCAACGAGCAGCTCAACGAGCAGCTCAAACAGGCCGTGCGGGATTACGAGGAACACCCAGATGATGTCTACACGCTCGACGAGGTGAAGGCCGAGCTCGGCCTGGACTAGTACCTACGAAGGTTTGCTCTACCCGGCCACAGCGGACGCAGGCAGCCACCCCTAAAGACGGCCCCTCTCCCCCACCCTACGGGCGCGTAGGATAGGGGAAGCAGTAGCAGCGCCGCTGGCCTCGTCCCGCAGCAGCGCAGCGCACAACGCCCAGCGACCAGGGAGCAGACATGACCGCCGAAGAAACCCCGGCCTCGTCCAACGACGACGAGACGACGCAGGCGCAGACGACCACCGAAGCCCTCGAGTGGCACGCCCCCGTCCTGGTGCGCATCGACGAGCACACGACGATCCCCCACCTGCTCAAAGAACGCGTGCAGCGCGGCGCGACCCGCCCGCTGATCCTGCGCAAGATCGGCATCGGCGACACGTGGCGCTCCATCACGGCGCGCGAGTTCTACGACGAGGTCCACGCGCTCGCCGCCGGCCTCATCGCGCGGGGCCTCGAGCCCGGCGACCGCGTGGCGATCATGAGCCGCACCCGCTACGAGTGGACGCTCCTCGACTTCGCGTGCTGGGCCGCAGCCCTGGTCCCCGTGCCCATCTACGAGACCAGCTCGATCGACCAGGTCGCCCACGTCCTCGTCGACGCGGACGTCACCCTCATCATCACCGAGACCGTGTCCATGGCGGAGATCGTGCGCGCGGCAGCCGAGAGAGAAAAACGCGCCAACACGCACGTGCTCTCCCTGGACTCCGAGGCCATCGACACCCTCATCGCCGACGGCGCGGCCACCCCGCGCGAGCGCGTCCTCGCCCGCTCCGACGCCCTGACCAAGGACGACATCGCGACCATCGTCTACACGTCGGGCACGACGGGCACTCCCAAGGGCACGGTCCTGTCCCACGAGAACTTCACGAACCTGTGCCTGAACGCCCACGCGTGGATGCCAGAAATCGCGGCAGGCAAGGACTCGCGCCTGCTCCTCTTCCTGCCCCTCGCCCACGTGTTCGCGCGTTTCCTGCAGGTCTTCCAGATCAGCGGCAACGGCGTCCTCGGCCACGCCTCCAACATCAAGAACCTGCTGGGCGACCTGGCGTCGTTCCGTCCGAGCTACCTCCTGGTCGTCCCGCGCGTCCTGGAGAAGATCTACAACTCGGCGGACACGAAGGCATCCGGACCCAAGCGCAAGATCTTCCGCTGGGCTGCCAAGATCGCGATCGCCTACTCCCAGGCCCTGGAGACCGACGACGGCCCGACCGCGTCCCTGAAAGCCCAGCACGCGTTGGCCGACAAACTCGTCTACCAGCAGATCATCCGCCTGGTGGGCGGCAACGCGGACTACATCGTGTCGGGCGGCGCGCCCCTGGCGGCCTGGCTCGCGCACTTCTACCGCGGCGTCGGCATCCCCGTCCTGGAGGGCTACGGCCTCACCGAGACGGTCGGCCCGGTCTCCGTCAACACGCCCCGCCTGTCCAAGATCGGCACCGTGGGCCCGGCCCTGCCGCCCATGTCCTTCAAGATCAGCGACGAGGGCGAGATCCTCCTCAAGGGTTCGAGCGTCTTCCAGCGCTACCACAACGACCCCGAGGCCACGGCCGCCTGCTTCACCGAAGACGGCTGGTTCCGCACGGGCGACCTGGGGTCCCTGGACCGCGACGGTTACGTGTCCATCACGGGCCGCGCGAAGGAGATCATCGTGACGGCGGGCGGCAAGAACGTCGCCCCGGCCGCCCTCGAAAACCCGATGCGCTCCCATCCGCTCATCTCCCAGGTCCTCGTCGTCGGCGACCAGCGCCCCTTCGTTGCCGCGCTCATCACGCTGGACGCGGAGATGCTGCCCGATTGGCTCGCCGCGCACTCGCTGCCCCCGATGAGCGTGGCCGAGGCGGCCACGAACGTCGAGGTCCTGGCCTCCCTGGAAAAGGCGGTGGCCTCGGCGAACGAGCACGTTTCGCGCGCCGAGTCGATCCGCAAGATCAAGGTCCTCACCACCGACTTCACGGAGGCGAACGGCCTGCTCACGCCCTCGCTGAAGGTCAAGCGTCTGGAGGCCACGAGCCGCCTTGCCTCCGTCATCGACGAGATCTACGGCGGTCCCGTGCAGAACTGACGCGCCCATGAACGAGGCCGTGGCCGGCTCGCGCTCCCCCGCTCAGTGTCGGGGTTGGCGAGCCGGCCACGGCCTTCTCGTGTGGGCTTCCTACTGCGAGGCGAGCGCCGCTGTGGGCGGCGTGCGGGCCGCTCGGATCGCGGGGTAGAGCCCGGCGACGGCGCCGATGAGGAGAGTGGCACCCAGACCTGCGGCGATCACCCACCAGTGCAGGGTGGGCGGCCAGCCGTACGCGTAACACATGCCCCAGGTGACGCCCGCGCCGATGAGGCATCCGGCAAGTCCTCCGAGGAAGGACAACAGCAGGGCTTCGGCCAGGAACTGCACGGTGATGTGTCCCCTCTTCGCGCCCAGAGACCGGCGCAGGCCGATCTCCTTGCGGCGTTCCAGGACGGAGATGATCATCGTGTTGGCCACGCCGATACCACCGACGAGCAGAGCGATCGAGCCGACACCTGCGAGCAGGGTCGTCAGGGTCTGGTCGGCCGCGTTCTGGGCAGCCAGTGCGTCGGAGGGACGCGAGACCTTCAGGCCGGTGGCCCCCTGCGGGGCCAGAGTCGGACCCAGGAGCTCTCGCACGGTCTCAACCTGGTCCTCGGTGGAGCGCTCGTAGATGGTCGTGGGCGTCTTGCCAGCATCGAAAAGCGACTTCGCGGCGGGCACGCCGATCAACGCGGCGTTGTCGAGTTCCTCGGCCAGGGGCGCGTGTTCCATAATGCCCAGGACCGTGAAGGAGCGCCCTCCCAGCCACACCTGGGTGCCCGGCTCGACGACGCCGAGCAGCGCGGCGGCCTTCGAGCCCAGGACGACACCCGGGTAGCGAGCGGTGGCATCATTGAGCCAAGACCCACTCTTCATGGTGCCCGACACAACCTTGAGCAGGTTCGTGTCGACCGCCATCGTGAGGATACCGCCGGTCGCGTTGGGGTCTGACAGTCGCGAACGGTACACGGAGATGCCGTTGAGGGTCGAGGTCGAAGCCGCGTCGGTCACACCCGGGATCATGCGGACTCGTCCGACGGAGTCTTCGGGCAGGATCAGGTCCTGGCCACTCAGGTCGGCCCCGCTGCGCGCGGTCAGCATGTTCGTTCCCAGCGCCCGCAGCTGCTCTTGCAAGCGAGCCTGCGAGGATGCTGACACGCCGACAACACCGACCATTGCCGCAATGCCGATCGCGATACCCAGGGCCGAAAGGATCGCTCGCATGGGCCGGGCACGCAGCCCGGTCAGGCCGAGGCGAGCAACGTCGGAGGCGCGCAGCGCGGAACGGCCGGCTCCCGAATTCTTCTTACTCGTCATGGCCACCTCCCGGGTGCGCAGAGTCGGAAACGATCTCGCCATCACGGATGGCGATCTGGCGAGGCAGCGACGCTGCCAATTCGTTGTCGTGAGTGATCACGATGATGGTGGTGCCGGCATCGTTGAGCTCCCGCAGGAGCTCAACGATCGAAGCGCCCGAACGCGAGTCGAGATTGCCGGTGGGCTCATCAGCCAACAGCAGGGCTGGGTGGCCGATGATGGCCCTGGCGATAGCGACCCTCTGGCGTTCGCCGCCCGACATCTGGTGGGGCTTGTGGTCCATGCGGTGCCCCAGCCCCACGCGGGTCAAGGCTTCGCGGGCCGCCTCACGCCGCTTGGCTCGCGGCACGCCCCGGTAGAGCAGGCCGTCAGCGACGTTATCCAGGGCGGACACGCCGGCCGTGAGGTGGAACTGCTGGAACACGAACCCAATCAGCGAGGAGCGCACGCCCGACAGCTCGGTGTCTCGCAGGGAGGACACGTCCGTGCCGTTGATGCACACGCTTCCCGAGGTGGGCCGGTCCAGCGTTCCGATCAGGTTGAGCAGGGTGGATTTACCGGAGCCTGAGGGGCCCACGATGGCGACGAACTCGCCCTCGTCGACACTCAGAGATACTCCGTTGCAGGCGTGCACGGGCGGCGAGCCAAACGACCGGTGCACGTCGGTCAGTTGCAGAATGTGGCTCATCGGTTGGGCACCACCACGCGCTGGCCTTCGGCGATCTCATCGCCGCTCACTTCGACGCGGTCACCCGCGAACAGGCCGACGGTGACGGGAACCCGACGAACTTCGCCCTTCTCATCCACGACCTCGACGCCGAACTGGTCGGTGCTGAGAGCAACGAGGGCACCCAAGGGCACGGACAGGACACCCTTGCGGGTCTCAGAGGTCAAGCCCAGGGAGACGGAGGCCTCCTGGAAGCCTTCCAGGGCGGAGGTGTCATCGGGGGTGACGGTGATCGGGATGATCCTCTCCTTGTTCGTCTCCTTGCTGCCTTCTTCGCTTTCCTTCTCACGGGGCGGTTCCACCGAGGTGATCGTCCCGGTCGTTGTCGTCGCCGAACCGGGTAGGCGCACGGTCACGGAATTGCCGACGACGCCCAGCGCCTGGTCGGAGAGCTTCAGGTTCGCCGAAATCACCTGACGTGAGGACGAGGCAGTGAACAGCTCCGTCTCCATCGTGGCGCTGGTGCCGACCCGGGCCTTGAGCGCACCGATGCGCAGGTCTTCAGGGGCGAAAAGCACGGTACCCAGCGGCAGGGAGCCGCTTTGGGGCAGAGACAGGGCCTTTTGCCACCTCTTGATCGCAGCGATGGTGTTCCAGTCGAAGTGGGCGTTGGGGGTGGCCTCGAAGTATCCGAGGGCTTCGAGTGCGGTCTCCAGCTGTCGCACGTCCTCGCCGTCGCTCATGCCCTCCTCGAACGTGCGCCAGGCGGGGGTGGAGCCGTGGAGCAAATAGGTGTTGTTCCCGGCGACCGTGTACACGTGCGATCCCTGGGTGAGGGTTGTGCCGGGCGTGGGCAGGGCTGTGACGACGCCTTCAAAGGCGCTCTTGAGGGTGTAGGAGTCGGCGTAGTGGAGAGACCCCTGGACGGTGGTCTCACCGACCAGGTCTCCGCGGGTGACGGTCGCGGTGGCACCGTTAAAGGACTGCGGGGCATCGGCCTCGGCTTGAGCGCCCGAGCAGGCCGACAGGGTCGTCATTCCCGCGACCGCCACCATCGCTAGTGCTGCGGCGAAGCGTGGGGTGCGTCGACAATTCACTTCGCGCCTCCGGGGTTACCGAAGCACTTGTTCAGAGCATCCTGCGGGATGTCCTGGATGTTGACGCCCTTGCCCGGCTCGGGGTCCTTCACGTCGTAACCAAGATCACGCAGGCACTGGGCGCCCTTGACGAGGGCTTCACGTCCATTCGGATCCTTCGTCAGATCGTCGTCACCCGTCAGACCCGACACCTTCGTCATGCACTCGTTGAGCGCCGAGTTGAAAGCATCGGAATTGTCCTTGATCTGCTCGGGCGTCAGGCCGGTGTCGGGAACGTCGAAGCCCTTCTCGCGCATGCACTGAGCGAACACCAGGTTGGGGTCGTTGCTGGCCGCGTTGGTGGCCGCCGAGCTTGGGCTCTTAGCGCTGGAGGCGGACGAGCCGGTCGAGCCGGTCGAGCCGCATGCACTGAGGGCCGCTGCCAGGGTGATGGCGATGACGGCGAGGGCGCGCGTCTGGGCGCGATTGTTCATCGAAAACTCCTTGTGGACTACTGTTGGGCTGTGGTTCTCACTGCCTGGATATATTAGAGATCACAAGCCTGAAAGGTACCTGAAAACTATCCGAGAGCGCGCGCAGAATTTCATCAGACAACCCTGAGAGTTCACGAGGCCGGGGCTTGGCCCTCCCCCAACGTGCAGTTTAGAGGCGCGAACCCTCGTCGTACTCGGCCTTAATGTCCTCGTGGTGGCGGATGACCTCGCGGACCATGAAGCCCAGGAACTTCTCGGCAAAATCAGGGTCGAGGCCGGAGGAAGCCGCCAGGGTACGCAGGCGCTCAACCTGGCGAGCCTCGCGATCCGGGTCGGCGGGAGGCAGGTCCAGGCGGGCCTTGATGTGCCCGACGCGCTGCGTGCAGCGGAAACGCTCGGCGAGAATGTGCACGAGGGCGGCGTCGATGTTGTCGATCGTGGCGCGCGCCTGCGCCAGCTCGGCGGGAATACCGCTGACTCCCCGATCGGCCGAAGCGGCCACCGAGGCCTCATCACGCTGTGCCATTGTTCCTCCCCTAAGGTCTCGACTGACCTCAGTGTAGCGGGCGGACTCAGGCGCTGCGCTTACCTTCCGAGGAACGTTCAGGGTAGAGCTCAGCGGGCCCCACGCCCTCGACCAGGTCGCGGGTGACGACCACGCGGGCAACGTCGTCGCGGCTGGGCAGGTCGAACATGAGGTCCGACAGCGTCTGTTCCATGATCGAGGACAGGCCACGGGCACCCGTCTTACGCTCGTTGGCGCGCGCAGCGATCGCCAGGAGAGCCTCGTGCGTGAACTCCAAGTCCATGTTATCCAGCTCAAAAAGGTGCTGGTACTGGCGCACGAGCGAATTCGACGGCTCGGTGAGGACGCGGACGAGGTCCTCCTCCGTCAGTTCCTTCGTGGAGGTCAGGATGGGCAGACGCCCGATAAACTCGGGGATCATGCCGAACTTGTGGAGGTCCTCGGCGGACACGGCCTCGTAGAGGTCGCCCATCTCCGAGGTGCTCTTCAGCTCCGAACCGAAGCCCGTCGAACGGCGTCCCAGGCGTGCCTTCACGATATCCTCGATGCCCGCGAAGGCGCCGGCGGCAATGAACAGGATGCCGGAGGTGTCAATCTCCAGGAACTGCTGGTGGGGGTGCTTGCGCCCGCCCGTGGGAGGCACGGAGGCGACCGTGCCCTCGATGATCTTCAGGAGGGCCTGCTGGACGCCCTCGCCCGACACGTCGCGGGTAATGGAGGCGTTCTCAGCCTTGCGGCCGATCTTGTCGATCTCGTCGACGTAGATGATGCCCTTTTCGGCCTTCTTGATGTCGCCGTCGGCCTCCTGGATGAGACGCAGGAGGATATTCTCCACGTCCTCACCCACGTAGCCGGCCTCGGTCAGCGCGGTCGCGTCCACGATCGCGAAGGGCACGTCGAGAAGTCGGGCCAGGCAGCGCGCCAGGTGGGTTTTGCCCGTACCCGTGGGGCCCAGCAGGAGGATGTTGGACTTGGTGCCCAGCATGTCCTCGGCGTTGCCGGCCTCGCGCGAGCGCACGCGCTTGTAGTGATTGTACACGGCGACCGACAGCGCACGCTTGGCGCGGTCCTGGCCGATCACCCACGTGTTCAAGAATTCGTTGATTTCGCGCGGCTTTGGCAGCGGCGTCGTCGACGAGGAGGACTGCTGCGAACCGAGTTCCTCCTCGATGATCTCGTTGCACAGCTCAATGCACTCGTCGCAAATATACGCGCCGGAGCCACCGATGAGCTTACGCACCTGCTTCTGGCTCTTCCCACAGAAGGAGCACTTGAGCAGTTCCGCGCCATCAGTCAGACGAGCCACGAGACCTCCAAGGTGTTGAACGTTTTGCCGTTCGGTCGGATGCACTTTCGCACTTACTAGCAAACAACGTAGTCCACACGCGCAAAAAAACCGCGCGGGCACGCCAATTGTTACAAAATCTTCATCAGCAGCTCACAAATGTCACCGCACTCAGGTGCCGCAACGCTGCGCCGGGCGGCGCGCGCAAAGAACGAGGCCGTGGCACCCACCGCACGAACAGGTGCGGGAAAGCCGCGGCCTCGTCAACAAAGAGGAGTCACAGAGCCTTGCGGGACTCCAAGACCTGGTCGATCAGGCCGTATTCGGCGGCCTGCGGGGCGGTCAGGATCTTGTCGCGCTCAATGTCGCGGCGCACCTGCTCCACCGGCTTGCCCGAGTGCTTCGAGATAGTGTCCTCGAGCCATGCGCGCATGCGATCGATCTCGTCGGCAACGATCTGAATGTCCGAGGCCTGCCCCTGCATGCCCTCCATCGCGGGCTGGTGGATGAGAACACGGGCGTTGGGCAGCGCCAGGCGCTTGCCGGGCGAACCCGCAGCCAGCAGCACGGCCGCAGCGGAGGCGGCCTGGCCCAGGCACACCGTCTGGATCTGCGGCTTGATGTACTGCATCGTGTCGTAGATAGCGGTCAGCGCCGTGAAGGAGCCGCCGGGCGAGTTGATGTACATGGTGATCAGCGAATCCGGGTCCTGAGACTCCAGGACCAGCAGCTGCGCCATCACGTCATCCGCGCTGGCGTCATCCACCTGCACGCCCAGGAACACGATGCGGTCCTCGAACAGCTTCGTGTAGGGGTTCTGGCGGCGGAAACCGTAGGCAGTACGCTCCTCGAAGTCAGGCAGGACGTAGCGAGCCTGCGGCATCTGGCGGGCGACCGCCTCAAAGTAGGGCTGGGTGCTCATCAGTTCTCTCCTCGCCTTCCGATCTCCTGCGGGCTGTCGATCACGCGGTCAACGAAGCCGTACTCGAGGGCTTCCTGCGCCGTGAACCAGTGGTCACGATCGCCGTCTGCTTCCACCTGCTCGACAGTCTTACCCGTACGAGACGCGGTGATCGCCGCGAGTTCCTTCTTCATACCAAGGATCAGATCCGCGTTAATGCGGATCTCCGTCGCCGAGCCGCCGGCGCCGCCCAGGGGCTGGTGCAGCAGGACGCGGGTGTGGGGCGTGATGTAGCGCTTGCCGGGGGCGCCCGTGGTGAGCAGGAACTGACCCATCGACGCGGCCAGACCCATACCGACGGTCACAACGTCCGGCTTGATGTACTGCATCGTGTCGTAGATGGCCATGCCGGCCGTCACCGAGCCGCCGGGAGAGTTAATGTACAGGTAGATGTCACGATCCGGATCTTCAGCGGCCAGCAGCAGCAGCTGCGCGCAGATCGCGTTGGCATTCTCGTCGCGGACTTCGCCGCCCAGCCAAATGATGCGCTCCTTGAGCAGGCGCTGGTAGACCGAGTCCCCCAGTCCCAGCTGCGAGCCGTCGCCGGCAGCCCCCGTATTGTGCACGCTCACGCGTACCTCCTCGTCTGTTCGCGGGCCCAGGCGGCCCCAT
>CALISI010000067.1 GCA_938041695.1 uncultured Actinomyces sp. | reverse complement strand
AGGTCGTCGGCGAGATGAAGGCCCGCGTCTCCGCGCGCATCCACAAGGAGATCTCGCGCAAGAAGAACGCGCTGGAAACCTCCTCGCTGCCCGCCAAGCTCGCGGACTGCCGCCTCGAGGACGTTGAGGAGACTGAGCTCTTCATCGTCGAGGGCGATTCCGCCCTGGGCACGGCCAAAGCCGCGCGTAATTCTCAGTACCAGGCCCTCTTCCCGATTCGAGGAAAGATCCTCAACGTGCAGAAGGCCTCGACCGCGGACATGCTGGCCAACGCCGAGTGCGCCAACATCATCCAGGTGATCGGCGCGGGCTCCGGTCGTACCTTCGACCTGTCCCAGGCCAGGTACGGCAAGGTCATCCTGATGACCGATGCCGACGTCGACGGTGCGCACATCCGTACCCTGCTGCTGACCTTGTTCTTCCGCTACATGCGCCCGATGGTCGAGGCTGGCCGCATCTACGCCGCCGTCCCGCCCCTGCACCGCATCGAGGTCGCGGGCAAGGGACGCAAGAAACGCGAGTACATCTACACCTACTCCGAGGACGAGCTGCACCGCAAGCTCGCCTCGCTGCGCCGGTCGGGGCGCACCTGGAAGGAGCCCATCCAGCGCTACAAGGGCCTGGGTGAGATGGATGCCGACCAGCTGGCGGAGACCACGATGGACCGGGCGCATCGCTCGCTGCGCCGCATCACGCTGGCGGATGAGGAAGCCCTGCGCCAGGCGGAGGACGTGTTTGAGCTGCTCATGGGTTCGACTGTGGGCCCGCGCAAGGAGTTCATCGTCGAGGAGTCTGCGGGGCTGGATCGCACGCGTATCGACGCGTGACGTGAAGCGGAAAGCGCTGATTCGTTGCACGAACGTTCAGGTCTGTTGGCCATATGTCTGATCCCAGTGTGACTAAAGGCCCTATCAGCCGGTAGGATGATACGCATGACAGGACTTGCGCAGCGCCTCACGCCGCCCGGGTCCGTCCCGTACCCGGGTAATCACCTCGGGTTGCGCTGGCGGCCCATGATCGGCCGCGACGCGCCCGCCGTGTATGCACTCATCTCCCTGATCGAAGATGACGATAACGCCATCCGGCGCACGTCAGTCGACGATATCGCGGACATGATGGAGGGCGAGAACGGACGCGACTGGGTCGACACCATCATCGGCCTCGACGCGAAGCGAAACATTTGCGCGGTGGCATCCGTGCGCGTGCTACGCGGCATCCACGAGGCCGCGACCGCCATCGTGAGCGCATACATCCACCCGCACTGGCGTGGCCGAGGCGTGGGCAGAGCCCTGCTGTACTGGCAGGATGGACGCGCTCGCCAGATGCTCGTCGAGGCATTCGGTGCCGAGTCTGAGGTCCCGGTGTCCATCTCGAACCTCGTCGACGCGCACATGACCGACCGTCGCCGCCTCTACATTGCGGCCGGTTTCTTTGCCAAGCGCACGTACCAGGTCATGTACCGTGACCTTGCTGGCGGCGAGGTTGCCCCGCAGCCGCGCCACGGCTACCGGGTCCTGCCGTGGACGCAGGTTCCGCAGGAGCAGGTTCGTGCCATCCATATGGAGGCTTTCCAGCAGTCGTTCCGTTCCCCGCTGCGTGCCCTGTGGTGGGATGACGCGATGAATCACTTTGATCCGCGGTGGTCTTTTGTCGCTGTCGATTCCGAGGGTGACGTGGTCGGCTATGCGATGACGGGGCGCCCCGCGCAGCGCTGGGTGGCCACAGGTCGGCCCGAGGCGTACATCTACCTGCTGGGCGTCGCCGAAGCTCACCGTGGCCGTTCCGTGGCGACGGCTCTCGTGGGGCACACGGTCGCGGCAGCGTCGGCCTCGGGAGTGAGTCGGATCGGCTTGGATGTCGATATGTCAAGTCCCGACGGCGCGCATAATATCTACGAACACCTTGGCTTCGTTGATGAGGCCGCCGAGGTTTATTACACGATCGACCAGTAGAGCCGGAAGGAGGCGAGCATGAGCATTCCTCTCGCACAGCGCGCAAATGCCCCCGAGTTCGTCCCCTTCCCGGGCGAGCATCATGGGATTGAATGGGAGGAGCTGATGCCTGCCCACCACACAGGTCTTGCTGCCCTGTTTGCTCGCATGGAGGCTCGCGATAACCCGCCGTATCGCACGAGCCCGGATGAGGTTGCAGAGATGCTCTCGGGCGCCTCGCAGTGGCGTGGCCTGGTAGGTATTGCGCGCAGAGGAATCGCGGCCGGGCGCGTCGTTGCCTTCGCGCAGGTCGTCCTGCGTTTTCCGGGGCGCGTCGAGTGCGTGTGCGTCGGGGGAGTGGATCCCGACTTTCGCCGCATCGGCCTCGGCAATGCGATCGTGGATTGGCAGGAGGGGACCGCGCGCCAGATGCTGGCCGGGGTCGAGGGGGACGGTCCCGCACAGATCACCTGCCATGTCGAGACCGGACAGGACGACCTCGAGACGCAGCTCAAGGTTCACGGTTTCCGCTGGACCCGTACCTACTACGAGCTGCGCGCGTCGCTCGAGGGGCTGCCGCAGGTACCTGATTTGGGTTCGTACATGAGCGTCGAGGCCTGGGATCCCCAATGGGAGGAACCTGCCCTGCGTGCGGCGAACCGTCTCAACGAGTTTGAGTGGGGGCGTCCCCCGCTGACGCAGGAGCAATGGATGCAGGGGCGCACCGCCTTTGCTCCAGAGTGGTCGTTTGTCGCTGTTGATCGCACCGGTGATCGACCGCGCGTTGCCGGATTCCTGCTTGCCTCGCGCTACGAACAGGACTGGGCGGCTCTTGGTTGGCGCGAGGGGTATATCGACCAGTTGGGTGTTCTTTCCCAGTGGCGTGAGGGCCGGGTCGCGGATGCGCTGATCCTCGCGTCGATGAAGGTGCAGAAACGCGACGGCATGGACCGTGCGGCGACAGGCGTGGGATCGGCGAACCATACGGGTGCCCTCGCCATTTATGACTACCTGGGTTTCCGCACGGTGGGTCAGACGAGACTCTACGCGATCGAGATTTGATTGCTGTTTCACATGGTGGATGCTTCCGCGAATCCTCTTGTGTAAGTGTCGTTACTTTTTTCTTTCTCGTGGGCGTATTCGTGTGCGTCACTTCAGGGCTTTTCGTGTAATCGCTTCCTAGGTCCTAATCGTCCGACCAATTGAATTCATAGGCTCGCGTCAGAGGCGGAACGGCCTCGGCGCCATGGGCGTCCCATCTCCACAGCGCGGAGCTAGCATGACAACAAAGACGTCAGCATCATCGACTTCCATTCCGCCCTTGGTCATTCGAAGCGCGATCGTCGCCTCCCTCGGCGGACTGCTCTTCGGTTTTGACACAGCCGTCATCTCGGGTGCGGAAGAAAAACTCACCGAGCTTTACGCTCTATCCTCCATGGGCGAGGGTATGATCGTCGCCATTGCGACCATCGGCACCATATTCGGCGCCATCATCGCCGGTAAGCTCGCCGACCGCTTTGGGCGTAAACCCGTCCTCTTCTGGATCGGTATCCTCTTCGGCGTCGGAGCCCTGGCCACAGCCCTGGCGCCGGTTCCTACGCTCAATTCGGTCGGGGACGGCAAATTTGTCGCCGCGTCTTCTTTCCCGATCGCCTTCTTCATGCTGTTCCGCTTCCTCGGCGGCGTCGGCGTCGGCCTGTCCTCGGTGGTTGCACCCATCTACACTGCTGAAATCGCCCCCGCCCGTGTGCGCGGACGCCTGGTGGGCCTGGTCCAGTTCAATATCGTCTTCGGTATCCTGCTGGCATATGCCTCGAACGCGGTCATCCGCGAGATTGTGCATGAAGATATTGCCTGGCGCTGGATGCTTGGTGTCATGGCCGTGCCCGCTGTCTTCTTCCTGATTTTCCTTGCCACCGTGCCCGAGACTCCTCGCTGGCTACTTGCCCACGGCCACGAGGAACACGCCGTCAAGATTTCTGAGCGCCTCACCTCCACGCAGGAGGAGAGCACCGAGCAGATCAACGAGATTAAGACGCAGATCGCCGAGGATGCCGCGGGCGGCAAGGTTGCTTTCTTTACGCGCCGCTACCGCAAGGTCATCCTCATGGCCTTCTGCATCGCGATGTTCAACCAGCTCTCGGGCATTAACGCCATCCTCTACTACGCGCCCAAGGTCATGAAGCTCGCCGGTGGTGAACAGGTGCTCGGACCGGCATTCCCCTATGTCGCATCCGTCATTGTCGGCCTCATGAACCTGATTGCCACGATGGCCGCCCTGACCGTCATCGATAAGCTTGGTCGCCGCCAGCTCATGATTGTTGGTTCCATCGGCTACCTCGTGTCGTTGGGCTTCCTGTCGGCCATCATGTTCGCCTACAAGGGAGGAGCATTTGAGCAAGGAAGTGCTGTCCCGGTGTGGCTGATCCTGATTGGCCTGCTTGCCTTCATCGCCTCTCACGCGTTCGGTCAAGGGTCCGTTATCTGGGTGTTCATTTCGGAGATCTTCCCCAACCGTGTACGCGCGCGCGGCCAGTCCCTCGGTTCGCTCACACACTGGGTCTTCGCCTTCATTACCACCTACGCGTTCCCGGTGCTCACAGATAAGCTCGGCGGTGGATTCGCATTCGGGCTGTTCTTCCTCGCGATGGTTGGTCAGCTATTCTGGGTCCTGAAGGTGATGCCCGAAACGAAGGGTATCCCGCTCGAAGAAATGGAAGAGAAACTGGGGTTGACGAATGACTAGAATCGTGAACATCGGGGAAGCTCTCATCGATGAGATCACCCGCCCGAACAGTGAACCCGTCGAGGTCGTCGGGGGATCGATGCTCAACGTTGCAGCCGGACTGACCCGGCTAGGGCATGAATCCGAACTGGCAACATGGTTCGGCCGCGATGCCCGCGGAAACAAGGTCCGCGCTCACGCCGAAGCGGCGGGGGTGACCCTGACTCCCGGCTCCGATGGGGCTGACTTCACGACGGTCGCTCATGCGAACCTTGATGAGCGAGGCCGTGCCACCTACGAATTCGATCTGTCGTGGGATGTGCCCGCGGTGGAGGATCCCGACAGTGTCGGGCACGTGCACACCGGCTCATACGCAGTTGTCCTTGAGCCCGGCGCCGACAAGGTCCTGGCCGCTGTTAAGCGTCAGGCTATCCGAGGTACCGTCTCATACGACCCGAACATCCGCCCCGCCCTGCTGGGCACGCCCGACGAGTCCCGCCCGCACATTGAGGCGATCGTGGCCCTCTCGGACGTCGTGAAGGCGTCGGATGAGGACCTGGAGTGGCTGTACCCGGGCCGCCCCGTCGAGGATGTCATCCGTGAGTGGGCGCAGTCCGGCCCGTCGCTGATCCTGTGCACGCGCGGCCCCTGGGGGGTCTACATCAAGGCCGCCGCCGAGCGCGACATGATGGTTGTCGACCCGCTGGACGTTGAGCTGGTGGACACCGTGGGCGCGGGCGACTCGCTCATGGCCGGCCTGATTTCCGGCCTCGTGGACGCGGGACTCCTGGGTTCCGGCGAGGCGAAGCAGCGCCTGCGCGAGGCCTCGTGGGACCAGATCCTGCCCGCCATCCACCGTGGCATCATTACCTCCGGCATCACCATCTTGCACCAGGGTGCCTACTCACCCACGCGTGACGAGGTAGCCGATATTATGGCTGCCGATCGGACGCTGCGGGGCTGACGGGGGAGTACCTCTCAACTGATGGCTGTGGGCCCGGCCGAGCGGCTGGGCCCACAGCCATATCCGCTGGTCTGTGGTCACTGCGCGATTCTCGGACGCGCTTGTCACTGTGAACAAGTGGTCATATGCTTACAGAGGTCTCATAGTGTTCCGTGGAACACGTCATTTTCGGTCTTGGTATTCGTGGAGGTGACGCGTGGCTGACGTTGGCTTTGACTCAGATAAGCACGCCCAAACAAGCGGAGATATGGAGAAGGGGGGCAATCGCTCACTGACTCCTCTCAGGCGATCAGTCGACTGATTGACGCTCACAAGGCGGAGTATTGGTCTGAGGAGGAGGGCTTCCAGGCGATGCGGCGATCGTTGATCGCGTATCTGAGGACCGAGAAGGATGCTGTCTCCAACCAGAAGGTTCGTTTCCAGAAATTTGACGGTGACGTCGATACAGCTGTGAGTGCTTTTGAAGCCGCCGAGCAGGGTAACGCCGATGAGCTGGCTCGCATCCTTGCGTCGATGGACCCACAATCAGCAGGATCGGCGGTGCCACCTGCAACCCAGGCGCCCTCGCAGATCGCTGGCGGGGGAACAACGCAGTATGGAAATACCAACGGTGCCATGACCTCGGGTTCGGGCGGCAGCGCCTCTGGTGCTGGTACGAGTCCCACGCAGAATGCGCCGTCTGAGGTCTGAGAAGGAGAGGAATTATCATGGTTGATAGCCCCATGTACGACCGGCTCATGCGCCTGGTTGCCGCGATCGAGAGTGCCGCTGCCCTCGATGCCTCGGATGATGAGCACAATACCATCGTGTGCGGCCTGAACGAGGCCAATAACGTCACGCACCACATGCGCTCCTACCAGGGCTTCACGGGTGAAACTGGCGATCAGATTGATGCGTGGACCGACGCGACGATGAAGCAGGTCCAGGGAATCAAGGAGAACCACAACACTGCGATGGAGTACTACGTCGAGGCGCGGCGCGCCATGACGCATATCCGTGAGGAGGCACAGCAGCTCTCACCCACTCTCATCGACTCCAATCTGCAGAAGCTTGCAGACGCGACGCACGTGGCGGTACCCGTGACGAAGTACCTCGGGCCGTTCGGAGAACCGATCAACACACTCGCTGTGTCGGCCGACGCCTACTTCCAGGCGCTTATTGCGCAGGCCAACGCGCAGCGGGAGGTCGCTGCGACGGATATTCTGGAGCGAGCGAATAATACGATGCAAGGGCTGGCGGATGGTATTTCCGCTCAGACGCAGCAGCTCGATGATCCTGGCGCGCACCAGTGGCACGGGCAAGGACCGTCAATTCCTTCAATTCGTAAGGACATCGAGAATGGATACCTGAACGTCTCCCCTCACGCTCCGGGCGTGTATCCCGGTGATCGCGACAGTGACTACGGGCGTTCCGACCTGCGTGGCACGGGGGCTGGGCTCTACTCGGATGGCTATGACGAGGGTGGGCCGGTGAGCGGTCGCATCATGTCGTCACCTCGCATCCCGAATGAGTACATCACCGAGGGAGAAGTCGGTTCGCGACTGAACCCTGTCACCGACCCGCAGGATCTCATGGGTATGGACTTGCTGCATACGCGGGTCAATGGCGATCGGCATGCAAACGGAACGGTGGGGGGATATACGCCCGCGCCACCCGTCGATCGCTACCGCCCCCTGTGGAACGTGAACGGAGGTCCTGGTAGCGAGTCGACGCTTGCTGCCCGTATGGGCGGTGCCGGCGTTCTCGGAGCAGGCTCTCTGGGGATGGGTGCCGCCTCACGCCTCGGGGCTGGCGGACTGAGCGCATTGGGCCGTACGGGCACTTCCGGTGGCGCTGGCAGTGGTATTGCAGGTGCTGCATCCCTTCGCACGGGATCCTACTCTGGCCCGGGATATGGAACGTACAAGGCTCCTGCGGCCGGCGGGGCAGGGACCGGTGCGAGTGGCACGACCGCCGCCCCCGGTAGCTCCGCAGCTAAGGCATCGGCCTCGGGAGGCGCTGGTCAGGGCAGTGCACGTGGTGCCGGTGGCTTCATGGGAGGAGCAGGTGCCGGCGGAGCTAGCGGTAAGGACGATAAGAAGAAGTCGGCGCGTCGCAAGTACACGCCCTTCCGCTTTGACGATGATGGAGAAGAACTGCCCGAGGGCTACGTAAACCCGATGTCCCAGACCTACGGGTCGGATAAGGACTTGAGCCCCGCCCCGCGAAAGGACGATGGATGGGACCCACGCCAATGGTAAAGCCGAGACGAGCGCGTCGTCAGAGTAGGCGCGCGTGGGGAGCTTTCGCTGCCGCTCTCGTCATCGCCGCTGGTGTCACCACGCTCCCAACCACCTCAGCTCGTGCAGACAATACGATCACCGCGGAGGACCAGCCGTACTTCGCGTACTACCACCTGGATCAGGCCAGGGCGAAGGGGTACACCGGCAAGGGGGTAACCATTGCCATAGTTGATGGGGAGGTGGATGCTACTGCGCCCGAGCTGAGGGATTCGGATATTCATAACAAATCAACGTGTGAAGTTACCTCTTCTGCATCCTCCAAGACCCACGGCACCGCAGTTGCTTCGATCTTGGTGTCATCTGTCTATGGAGTGGCTCCCGAGAGTTCTCTTCTCACCTATCAGATACCTGCCCCTAGCAGGGGAGATTCTGCATCTCCTTCGTGTACTGAAACTCAGAATGGCCTATCTAAAGTCAGCGTCCCGTGGCTCCTCAACCAAGCGATGAACGACGGTGCGCAAATCGTTAATTTTTCTGCTTCCAGCTCGCTTCAGGGTGACGAACTGAAATGGACTGTCGCGAGGGCACTGACCAAGGGCGTGATCATCACAGCTGCCGCTGGAAATGAAGCAACGGATGAAAACTCATCGTCACTGTCCCAGTGGTCCGGAGTCGTCGGTGTTAGTGCGATTGGTGTCGATGGTAGCCGTCAAGACTATTCGTCCTGGGGGCAGGGAGTAGCAACGACAGCCGTTGGCGGTCCGGTCAAAACGCATGACTTTGCGACGAATCAGATCGTTGAGGCGTCCGGTACATCATTCTCGTCTCCCATCGTCGCCGGTGTCCTCGCGCTCGCCCGTCAGAAGTGGCCCAATGCGACATCTAATCAGCTGCTCCAACTCCTGGTGAAGACGGGCCTGAACCCAGACCACACCTGGAATCAGTACACCGGATACGGCGGCATCGATCCGGGGGCAATCCTCAATACGGATCCCACGACGCTGCCCGACGTGAACCCGCTCGCAGACAAGGGGAATGGATCGAGCCCGACACCCGACGAAGTCCAGCAGTATGCGGACGGCGTCGTTAACCCCCTGCAGATCGTCAACGACAACTCGTATGCCTACAGAGGCTTTGATGAATCGTTGATTACCGATCCGATGGTCACGGTTCCCACGCACCTGGGAACCAGTCCCCGCTATCACGCGAAATAGGTGCGACACAGAAGTTGACATGGCGGTGGGGTGGCCGGGAGAAATCCCGGCCACCCCACCGCCATGACTAGGAGGGTGCGTCAGCCGATCGACGCGATCGCGAAGGTGATCGGAACGCCCGATCCGTCGCGGCGCTCATCCTCTGCGGGCAGCTCAATGGGCGTGCCGTCCGCGGACGCGGCCCGCCCCGGCTTCGTGCCGACCCATGCGATATCGAGTCGATCCTCGCCACGCAGGAAGCGCTGGCAGCGCACACCCTGACCGCCTCGGCCCTTGGATGGGTAGCACTCGAAAGGCGTGACCTTCACCGTCGTCTGTCCCGTGCCCGGCAGCGCGCCCAGCGCCGCCGCCACCGTCACGACGACCGCGTCGATGGGAACCTCGACCACCCAGAAGCCCAGGGCCTCGGCTCCGGGGTTCAGCTTCATGCCCGCCATGCCGCCGGCCGTGCGACCCTGCGGGCGCACCTTCGCGGCAGGGGTGCGCAGCAGCTGCGCGTCCGACGAAATAAACACCAGGTCCGCCTCGTCCGAGCAACGATCAAAGCCCACCAGACGGTCGCCGTCCTCCAGGGCGATGACCTCCCACTCGTCGCGCTGCAGCACGTCCGGTCGCAGGCGCTTGACGGTTCCACGGGCCGTGCCCATCGCGACGACGTTGGTGCCCTTGGGATCGAGCAGGCCCACGGCGGGAACGTCCGTGTGCAGCAGCAGTGACGACGGCATGGCCCCGGCGAGCGACAGTCCCGTCTCGAAGCGGGGGAGCGCCGGCAGGTCCACGACGTCAATGCGGTGTGCGAGACCGTCCTCCGTCACCACCGCCACCTGGGAGCGGGCAGTCGACGGCAGCTGGGCGCGCCACCCGTCCGATGCGGCGCGCGGCCCGGGTTCCAGCGGGTCCCCACCCTCGACGCGGGCGAGCGCGCCCGTCGACGAGAGGACAACGACGCACGGGTCGTCCGGAATCTGAAGGTCCAGGCCCTTGCCCGAACGAGATACTGACGGCAGGGCCGCCAGCGCGGCATCGTCGGATGCGGCGCCCACGGGCGTGCCCGTCGAGGCCAGCAGCAGCGTGCGACGCGGCGTCCCCAGGCGATCCGAGACCTCGCGCAGCTCCTTCTTCACGAGAGCGCGCAGCAGCTCGGGATCCTCCAGGATCTCGCGCAGCGAAGCGATCTTCGCCAGCAGTTCGTCACGCTCGGTCTCCAGCTCGATGCGAGAGAACTTCGTGAGGCGGCGCAGGCGCAGCTCGAGGATGTAGTTTGCCTGTGCCTCGGACAGGTCGAAGGCCGTCATCAGTCGCTCGCGAGCGATCTCCGCGTCGTCCGAGGATCGAATGATCGCGATGACGTCGTCAATATCCAGGATCGCGATGAGCAGGCCCTCGACCAGGTGCAGGCGATCCTCGTACTTCTTCAGGCGGAAGCGGCTGCGGCGCGTCGTGACGTCCAGGCGGTGATCCAGGAAGACCTGCAGCATCTCCTTCAGGCCCAGGGTGCGCGGCTGGCCGCCCACGAGCGCCACGGCGTTGATCGAGAAAGAATCTTCCAGCGGAGTGCGCTGGTAGAGCTGCTGGAGCACGGCCTCGGGGTTGAATCCGTTTTTTACCTCGATGACCAGACGCAGGCCGTGGATGCGGTCCGTGAGGTTCTGCACCGAGGAGATGCCCTTCAGACGACCCGCGTTCGCGTTTTCTTTGATCTTTTCAATGACCTTCTCAGGGCCGACCATGTAGGGCAGCTGCGTGACGATAATGCCCATTTTGCGGGCGGTCACGCGCTCGATCTGCACCTTCGCGCGGGTCTTAAACGCGCCTCGGCCGCTCTCGTAGGCCTCCTTGATCCCATCGAGGCCGACGATGACGCCGCCCTCGGGCAGATCGGGGCCGGGAATGTACCGCATGAGGTCGGCGACGGACGCCGACGGGTTATCCAACAGGTGGATAGCACCCGCGATCGTCTCCGAGAGGTTGTGCGGCGCGATGTTCGTCGCCATGCCTACCGCGATGCCCGAGGCGCCGTTCACGAGCAGCTGCGGAAAAGCGGCCGGCAGGACGTCCGGTTGCATGAACTGGTTGTCGTAGTTCGGGACGAAATCGACCGTGTCCTCGTCCAGACCGGTCACCAGGTCCAGTGCGGCGGGCGCCATGCGCGCCTCGGTGTAACGCGCGGCGGCTGGGCCGTCGTCGAGAGAGCCGAAGTTACCGTGCCCATCGACCAGGGGAACGCGCAGGTTGAAGGGTTGGGCGAGGCGCACCAGGGCCTCGTAAATCGCGGAATCGCCGTGCGGGTGGAGCTTGCCCATGACCTCGCCGACGACGCGCTGAGACTTCACGTGTCCCTTGTCGGGGCGTAGCCCCATCTGATCCATCTGGAACATGATGCGGCGCTGGACGGGCTTGAGACCGTCGCGTGCATCGGGAAGGGCACGCGCGTAGATGACCGAGACGGCATACTCCAGGAAGGACCCTCGCATCTCATCGGACACGTCGATCTCGGAGATGTTCTCGTCCTTCTCGGGAATGTCGACGACCTGGTCCTTCTTAGCCATACGCGCAATTATTGCGCGGGTCGGCGCTCATTTCGACTGGCGCGCCGCTTCGGGGCACAATTGGAGGATGGACACATGGACCCGTATCGAACGTGGGGGCTTCTATCCCAAGGCGGTACAGCGTGCGCTGCGCCGAGCACTGGGCGCCGCGGAGCCATTGGCGACGCTGTGCCAGGTGGACACGGGCTTCGACCGTGGGACGGTCTTCCGTCACCTCACGATTGCGTCGTTGACGGATCGCGCTATCGTCCAGCTGCACGTCGATGAGATGGACGCAGGTTCGGCGACGATCGCGACCGCTGTGCACCGCGTGGGAGACATCGCCGGGTACTCCACGATGGAGGTCTACACCGACCCCGAGAACGCGACCGGTCTGTCCGAAATGACGATCGCGCTGGACCTGAAGGGCGCGCGCCACCTCGATCTTGAACCCGCACGCTGCGACGACCCGAACTGCATGGCCGACCATGGCCTGACGGGCACGTCCTTCCCCGACGACCTGACCTTCCGCATCTCGGCGGCCGCCGACGGGCAGGATGCACTTGACGAGGCCATGGCGTTCGTGGATCGACTGGCACAGCTGATGGGGACCCGCAGTGAGTGAGGGCGCAGTGACGCTGCATCTGCCCGGCGCCGACCTGCCCCGTATTGGTGATCCGCTCATCACGGACGTTGTTGCGGGTGGCCTCGCCTCGATCGATCCCGCCCTGCCCGGCGCGTCTGCTCAGGCCGCCGTCTCACTCGGTATGGAGACGGGCGCCCACCAGCTGCTTCTGATCCTCGTGGACGGCCTCGGATACGAGCTCATCCAGGAGTATGCGGGGCACACTCCGACGCTGCGCCGCATGCGAGACGATATCCGTTCGATTCACACGGTTGTCCCTTCGACGACGGCCGCGGCGATCACTGCGTTTGGGACGGGAGAGCGTCCAGGCGCCACGAACATGGTGGGCTTTTCCGTTGCCTACGGCGGCGGCGTCATGAACCTACTGGCGATGGAGGGCGGACCGGCGCCCACCGAGTGGCAGCCGGTCCCCACGTACTTCGAGCGCCTGGCCGCCGCGGGTGTTGCTTCGGCGGTCATCTCACCGGCGCGTTTCGCTGGCTCCGGCCTGACGGGGGCGGCATTGCGTGGTGCGCGTCATGTGCCTGCAGAGACGCTCGACGACCGCCTGAGCGCCGCGTTGCGTGAGCTGCGCGCCGGCACGCCCGTTGTCTACCTGTACTGGTCGGAAATCGATCACGCGGGCCATGGATCGGGAGTCGGCTCCGACAGCTGGATCGGCGCCCTGGAAGAGTTCGACGCTGGCCTTGCGCGCCTGCTCAGGTCGCTTCCCGCCGGCGTGCGGACCGTCATGACGGCCGATCACGGGATGATCAACGTCGATGCGTCGCAGATCGTCGATGTCGCCTCCACCCCCGCGCTACACGATGGCGTACGCGTCGTCGCTGGGGAAACCCGGGCTGTACACGTTCACACCGATGAAGGCCGTACCGACGAGGTCGAGATGCGCTGGCGCGACGTCCTGGGGGAGAACGCCTGGATCATCTCCCGCGAGGAGATCAGCGTCCTCATCGGTGAGGGCGACGGTGCATCGATCATCGGAGACTTCCTCGTGCTCGCACGAGGTCGTGGCGGAGTCGTCGACTCGCGTACGCAGAGCGCGTCTGCGATCGCGATGCCGGGTGTTCACGGTTCGCTCACCTCCACGGAAATGCGCATCCCGGTCGTGGTTTGGTCCTAAGAATCCGCTGACATGCGGCAAGCGGCCACCCTCTGCTGAGAGCGACCGCCTGCCGTGAGCGAGTCCTTAGGACTTCGAACCGAAGAGGATCTCATCCCAGCTGGGTACCGACCTGCGGTTTTTCTTCGAGGAAGCGCGGGCCATTCGCGAGCCGGTAATCCCCTGCGTAGGGACGGTCCCTGTCGCGCCTTCTTCAGCCTTGTTGGACGTCGAATCAGCCGGTGCAACGGCCCCCATAGGAATAGCTGGGGTCTGCTGCTCCTCGGCCTGTGGTTCGGTGGTTTTCTCGTCCTCGGAGGAGCCAGGAGCCTCCGACAGCCACGGAAGGACGCCCGACGAGGCTGGGGCCTCGCTCTTGGACGAGCGCGAAGCGACGGGAATGGATCCCGTCGCCGTGGGGCGAGCTGACGGGATCTGGCCGGTCGCGGGGAACAACCCATCCTCGGACGCTTGGGCCGGTGCTTCGGCCTTTGTACGCGCGGAAGCGAGCGAATAGATGCGTGCGGAAATGGGGCCGGTGGAGGTATCGGGCTCGGTTGCCTCCGCCTCCTCCTCACTCGCAATTGCGGCGAGGTACTCGGCTTCTTCGTCCACCTCGTCATCCAGGTCCAGATCAATCTGCTGACGCTTGCCGCGCGCAGCGTTGAGCTGATCGAGGATCGCCTCGCGGTTACGCAGATCCTCCTCGTCTGGATCGAGGGCGGGAGTAGGCGTCGTGCGCGGCAGGGGAGTGAAGATCGACGCTGTCGGGGACGCGGATACCTGCTCCGTCAGCCACTGAGCTTCCTGGTCGATAGCCTCAAGAGAACCGGAATTCGACAGATGCCAGTGTGCAGCGTGCTCTGCTGCGCCCTGCACGAACGTGACGATAATCTGCCAGGGCTCTCCCGCCTCGCGCGTCGCAGCCCACTCCAGGGAGGTGGGAACAACGCCACGAGCCGCCAGACGATCAACGACCAGATCGCCCATCGTCGGGCCGCCCTCGCCGATGCGAACGGCGCGCGCACGGGTGAGCGCATAGTCCTTTTCCGCCTGGACGGGGGCCTCGAAGCGCTCCACCGCGCTGACCTCCATCCCGTGCTCGGAGGCGATCTCCGCGGGGGTGGCGCCCGCACGCAGCAGTGTCTGAATGTCGCGAGGAGCGAGAGTCGGACGAGCGGGCGCAAGCTCTACCCGCGGACGGTCACGGCGCGTCGCACCGCGGAGCTCGTCCGAGATCAACACCGAATAGCGTTCACCCTGGGCATCGGTAAGCACCAGGGACTCGCCATCAGCGCTGGTCCCGAGCAATTCGAGCTCAATCATCACTTCCTCCTCATACATCTAGGTCGAATCGTCTCAAATAATGCCGAGAATGTCGCGTAGCCGTGCGCGTGTCACACATACGATGGCACATTACGCTCACAAGTGTTATCCTCCCTGCGCATAGACCACTCGCGCAAACCGGCTCGAGAGGCGAAAGGGGAGAACCATGGCAACCGATTACGATGCGCCGCGCAAGAACGAAGACGAGGTCGCAGAGGACTCGATCGAAGAGCTGAAGTCCCGTCGCAACGACGCCGGCTCCGCGGAGATCGAGGAAGACGAAAACGAGGCCGCCGAGAATTTCGAGCTTCCCGGCGCTGACCTGTCAAAGGAAGAACTGACCGTTCACGTCGTTCCCCGTCAGGAAGACGAATTTACCTGCTCGCAGTGCTTCCTTGTGCACCACGCGTCGCAGCTCGACCACGTGGACGCCAGCGGCGCCCCCGTGTGCACCGAGTGCGCGATGTGAGGCAGGACGATGTTCGGACGTAAGAAGAAGACCGTCGAAGACGAGATCGAAGAGGTTGAGGTCCTGCCTCGCCTCAGCGATGAAGACGCGGAGATTTGGAGTGAGCCCGGCCCTCGCAACTACGGTGAGGTCGATGCTTCCGAAGGCTACGTCGACATGGGATCGATCTTGTTTCCGGCGGTTCAGGGCATGCAGCTTCGTACGCAGGTCGCGGACGACGGCACGACCGTCCTGCAGATCCTCGTCGTGCTCGGCAACTCCGGCATCCAGATGAGCGTCGCCGCGGCGCCCCGATCCGGGGGTGTGTGGGAGGAACTGCGCGAAGAAATCCGCAAGGGTTTCGAAGAGCAGGGCGCCAAGGTCGCCGACTATCCGACACGCTACGGCAACGAGCTGCTCGTCGATATGCCGATGCAGATGCCTGATGGTCGCACCGCGACCTCCCGCATGCGCATCATCGGTCGCGAAGGCGACCGCTGGTTTGCGCGCATCGACATCCTCGGCCCGGCTGCCGCGAACGAGGAAGCCGGCGTCGAGATCGAGAAGGTCATCGATCGCATCATCGTGCGACGTGATGACCACCCGCGCACGCGTCTGGAGCTTCTCCCGGTGCACCTGCCCGCGGGTGCTCAGGAGGCCTGAGATGGCCTCGTGGATCGCTCGGGTCGGCGCCGCGCTCGGCCTCGATAAGGATGCGCGTTCCCTGGATGCAGCTCTCGACGAGGATTCGGCGCGCGCCGCCCGCGGCATCACGCCTATCCGCGACGTGACGGACCGCTCTCACGCGCTCGTTTTCGGCACGCTCCTGGGCATGACATACCCGCCCGAGGAGGGCACTCAGCGGGTACTCGTCGCCACGCTCTACGACGGCACTGGCACTCTGGAGCTGCGCTGGCCTGGCCGCACGTCCATCCCCGGGCTCAGCGTCGGCCAGCGCCTCGAAGTTGAGGGCACTGTCGGGCGTACGGGGGATCGCCTCGTGATTATCAATCCCCTGTATCGCGTCATCGCAGGGGAAGGCTGATGCCCACTCCGCGTTGGATGGACCAGGCAACCTCCGAGGACTTCTCCTGGTCAGACGCGCTCGGAGGTACGCGCGGCGTCATCGAAGCAACGGCTCCCGGCCTCGTCTTCGTGATCGTCTTCGTCGCAACCCGCGCCCTCGTACCGACACTGGTGGCAGCATCATGTGTGGCACTACTTGCCTGCGTGATCCGACTGGTTCAGCGACAGGGAGTCCAGCAGGCACTCTCAGGGCTGTTCGGCGTCGCGATCGGCGTCATTTTTGCCGCAGCCACAGGGCGCGGGGAGAACTACTTCGCGTGGGGCATTGCCACGAACGTGGCCATGGCCCTCGCCTTCGCCCTGTCCGTCCTGTTGAGGCGAGGCCTCGTCGCCCAGTTCTACGGGCCACTGACGGGTCTGGCCACAGGATGGCAGGCCGACCCGGCACACGCGGACCTGGCGCGCAGGTGCGACCTACTCACGTGGATGTGGGCGGGAATCTTCGCGTTGCGCGTCGCAGTCCAGGCCCCGCTCTGGCTCGGTGGCCAGGTCGCGGCGCTCGGTGTCGCCAAGCTGGCCCTGGGCCTACCGCTCTTCGCTCTCGGTGCCTGGGCCACCTGGTGGGGTCTGCGCGGCTACTCCTCGTCGTCCGACGAAGCCTCGGACTCAGGGGCAGCGACCAACTGACGAAGCTTCATCAGCTCCTCAACATCTGCATCGGGGACGAGCAGGAGTAGCTCGTCCGCGGCCTCGAACACGTCATCAGCGCTCGGAGTGATTGGACGGCCATCGCGCAGGAGCGCAGCTAGCACCGAGCGCGCAGGCAGCTCGAGGGAGTGGACGCGCTTGCCAACGACCGGAGAATCGTCCGGCAGGATGAGAGCGTGCATAGACACGGCAGCGGTATTGAAAGAGAACAGGCGCACTGGGATACCCACCGAGACGGCCTCTTCGACGAGAGACGTCATGATACGCGGCGTCGACACCGACACGTCCACCCCCCATGCTTGATCGAAGAGCCACTCGTTCTTCGGGTTGTTCAGGCGGGCGACGACGCGAGGAACCGCAAACTCCGTCTTGGCCAGCAGAGAAATGACGAGGTTCGCTTTATCGTCCCCCGTGGCGGCAACCATCACGTCGGCCTCGTCCACGCCCGCGTCGTGCAGGGCATCGGGCGAGCATGCGTCTGCGAGCACCCAGTCAGCGTCCGCGACCGAGGAAATACGCAGCTTTTCGGGCATGTTGTCGATCAGGGTAATGTCGTGACCGTGAGCGAGGAGCTCCAGGGCAACGCTGCGCCCCACCGAACCGGCTCCAGCAATGACGATCTGCATGCTCACTCCTCCGTCTTGGGCGGGCTGGCCAGCTGATCGCGCAGCGCGGCCGTATCTGTCCCATTGATCGCAAAGTACAGTTGGTCGTGCTCCTGAACGACCAGGTCAGGCGATGCCGTGCGAATCGACCCCAGGCGGGAGGTGAATGCAATCCGGCACCCCGTCAGCTCCTCGACGAGCTGGAAGCTCAGGCCATACCAGGGTGCCGAGGGCGTCGCGTTGACGAGAGCGACCTCACCGGTCGGATGTGACCAGATCAGTGAGGCATCCGGCGGCAGCAGGCGACGCAAGACCGACTCCGCGGTGCGCTGGACGGACGCGACAGTCGGAATGCCGAGGCGCTCATACAGGTAGGCGCGAGTCGGGTCATAGATGCGCGCAACCACGTGTTCAACGTGGAAAACCTCACGAGCGACGCGCGCGGCAATAATGTTCGAGTTATCACCCGATGAGACTGCCGCAAACGCGTACGCCTCCTTGATGTTCGCTTGACGCAGGCAGTCACGGTCCATGCCCACGCCCGTCACACGACGGCCGGAAAAGTCCGGTGACAGGCGAGAGAAAGCCTTGGAATCCTGGTCAATAACCGCCACGGAATGACCCGCAGCGTCCAACGTCGATGCAAGGCGGGCGCCGACGCGCCCGCAACCCATGATCACAAAGTGCACGACTACAAAAGTACTCCGATCCCCGCGTAATAGCCATGCGTGACGTTTCGGCGTTCCCATTGCTCAGCGAGGTGGACTAGGCTTGTTATTCGTGACGAACTTGTTGGCCTACGCAAAGCGCGTGCTCATCGGACGCCCGATGCGATCGGACGCGATGGGCCACCAGCTTCTCCCCAAACGTATTGCTCTGCCGATTTTCGCGTCGGATGCGCTTTCGTCGGTCGCCTACGCGCCCGATGAAGTCCTCCTGACGCTTGCGCTCGCCGGATCCATGGCCGCCCTTCAGTCGGTCTGGGTGGGTGTCGTCGTGGCTCTTGTCTTGGCTGTGGTGGTCGCGTCCTACCGCCAGACGGTTCATGCCTACCCCTCAGGTGGCGGCGACTACGAGGTCGTGACCACAAATCTGGGCCGTTCGTGGGGACTACTCGTCGCCTCGGCCCTGTTGGTCGACTACATCCTCACCGTTGCCGTCTCGATTTCGTCGGGCGCCAACTACATCACGACGGCAGTCCCCGCGCTCCTCGGCCACGAGGTTCCCATCGCGGTGGCGCTCGTCATTATTCTGGCAACCCTCAACCTGCGCGGTACGCGCGAGGCGGGTGGTGCGTTCGCCGTGCCCACCTACCTGTACATGGGCGCGATCGGCCTGATGGTTGTCGTTGGCTTCGCAAAGTTGGCCACCGGGCACCTGGGAGCCGCTCCGACGGCCGCCTACGACCTCGTTGCAGCCCCCGCTCACGCGGACGGCCTCGCCGGACTCGCGGGCGCCTTCCTCCTCATGCGGGCCTTCTCATCGGGTTGCGCAGCCCTCACCGGCGTCGAGGCGATCTCTAACGGTGTGCCGATGTTCCGCCGCCCCAAGTCACGCAACGCGGCCACCACGCTGGCGATGCTCGGTCTTATTGCGGCTTCGATGATGATCTCCATCCTCGTTCTAGCCCGCGCGACCGGCGTGAAGATCGTCGACGACGCGGCGAGCCAGCTGACTTATCAGGGCGCGCCGGTCCCGGAGAAAACGCCGATTGACCCGGCGATCTCGCAGATTGCGTCTGCTGTGTTCGGACACGGATCGATCCTCTTCATCCTGATTACCGTCGTGACCGGCTTCATCCTTGTTCTCGCAGGAAATACGGCGTTTAACGGATTCCCGACGCTGGCCTCGGTCCTGTCTCGCGACTCGTTCCTGCCTCACCAGATGGTGCGCCGTGGCGACCGCCTGTCCTATTCGAACGGCATCGTGGTTCTCACCGTTGCGGCAGTTGCACTCATCGTTGGTTTCCAGGCACAGACGACGCGCCTCATCCAGCTCTACGTCGTTGGTGTCTTCATTTCCTTTACGCTCTCGCAGCTGGGCATGATCAAGCACTGGAACAGGCAGCTGCGTTCTCGCCAGTCCGGCCAGGCGCGCATGGCCGTCCTGCGCTCGCGCGCCGTTAACATTGTCGGCTTTATGATGACCGGCATCGTGCTGCTCATCGTGTTGGCCACGAAGTTCACGCACGGCGCGTGGATTACTCTGCTCATGATCGCGGTCGCGTTTGGCGTCCAGATTTCGATTCACCACCACTATGAAACCGTTCGCACGCAGCTGCGCGTGGACGACTGGAACGCCCGGCGTGCACTGCCCACCCGTGTGCGTGCCCTCGTGCTCGTGTCGTCGCTGTCACGCCCGGCAATGCGTGCCATTGCGGCTGCTCGCGCGTCGTCACCGACGTCGATCGAACTCGTCTCCGTCGTCGCGGATGACGAGGAGGAAAACAAGATTCTGCGCCAGTGGAAGGCTTCCGGCGTTCCCGTTCCGCTGACCTTGCTGTCTGCGCCCTACCGTGACATCTCATCGGTGATCCTGCAGTACGTGCGCGGCCGCCGACGCGCGATGCCCACGGAGATGCTCGTCGTCTACATGCCCCAGTTCCTCGTGACCCACTGGTGGGAAAACTTCGTCCACAACCAGTCGGCGCTGCGCCTGCGTGCCGCGCTGCTGACCGTTCCGGGTGTCGTTATTACGATCGTGCCGTGGCAGCTCGGCGAGGACGATATCGTCGAGGGCCGCCAGCGTGTCAACGACCCGTTCTTGCGCGTCGGGGCATCGGCGCCGAGTGAGTCGAATGCCCGTACTGAACAGCCCGGCACCGCCAGCGGTGACGCCACCCCTGAGGAGAGCGCATGAGCCCCCGTTCGTCCCGTCGCCGTCCCTCCCCACGTCGTCGTCACGCTTCTGCGCGTGCGCGCGAGGGGATCGGTCAGATCCTCCAGCTCACCGTCGGCGAACCCGCACACGGTGGGGCGTGCGTCGCCCGCGACGAAAGCGGGCGCGTCGTCTTTGTGCGCCACGCGGCACGCGGTGAGGTGGTCCGTGCAAGGGTCACCGCCGTTCAGAATAAGCTCGCGTGGGCGGACGCTGTGGAGATTCTGGAGCCCTCGCCTGATCGCGTGGAGTCCGTGTGGCCCCAGGCCGGACCGGGCGGTGTCGGTGGTGGGGAGCTCGCTCATCTGACCCCGGCCGCGCAGCGTGAGTGGAAGTCTCGCGTGATCGCCGGGCAGCTGCGTCGGGTGGGTGGCGAGGCCCTGGCCGAGGCCGTGGATGCCCTCGGGGGAGTGCACGTCGCACCTGCGCCTGGCGACGAGGAGCCGAACGATCCGCTGACAGGTCGCCGCTCGCGCATCGACGTCGTCATCGATGTGGATGGCCGTGCTGGTATGCACGAGTTTCGAGGACGCCGCGTCATCGCTCTTGAGGATATGCCGCTGGCTGTTCCAGCGATCCGTGAGCTCGGCCTGTTCGACGCGGATTCTCCGTGGCGTCGACTGTGGAAGCCGGGGGATCGGGTGCGCGCTGTCGCCCCGTCCGGTGGTGATCCCGTCGTCCTGATCGGCGATGACACCTACGCCGCGGACGGCGTGCGTATTGACGCCGACGTCTTGCGTTGGAACGTGCCCGTCGGCTGCGGCGTCGAGTCGTACTACGTGCGTCCCTCCGGTTTTTGGCAGACCCACGTGCGCGGCGCCGAGGTGCTCGCCAACGCTGTGCTTGCTGCTGCGTTCGGATCGAACGAGGCCGGGGCTGGCCGCGCGGTCATGGAACTCTACTCGGGGGCGGGCCTGTTCTCCGTGCCGCTCGCGCGCGCTGTTGGTGAGACGGGGCGTATGGTGACGCTTGAGGGTGACGAGGCTGCCGTGCGTGACGCGGGCGAGAATCTCGCAGCCTTCGACTGGGTGGACGCGTTCGCCGGCAACGTGGATCGTGAGGGCCTTATCGACCTGTCCGGGCAGCTGGGTGCCGTGCCGGACGTTGTCGTAGCGGATCCGCCGCGCGCCGGTGCAGGAGCCACGGTGTGCGAGGCTATCGCCGCCACGGGTGCCCCGCGCGTCGTCCTCGTCTCCTGTGACCCCGCTGCGGGCGCGCGCGACCTGCGCACTCTCACCGAGGCCGGATACCAGCTCGAATCGCTGCAGGCGTGGGACCTCTTCCCGCATACCCACCATGTCGAGACGGTGTCGGTTCTGAGCCGCTAGCGGGTCTTCCTGCGCTCTAGCATGCGCGAGCCCCACGACGTCTGCGTGCGCGCCTCGATTGCGCGACGCTGATCGCGGTACATGCGATCCACCAGGTCGCGTTCGGACACCCAGCCGACGACACGGCGATCTCCGTCTACGACTGGGAGGGACTGCAAGCCGGTACGCCGCAGTGCCCCGAGAACCTCGGACGGGGGAGCGGAGGCGGCCACGGCCTCGTCGATGAGAGGCAAATCTGCCAGGGGAGCATCCAGAGAACCATCCTCCTGCGTGAGCTCAGCCAGGCGCAGCGAGGATACGAGGCCGATGAAACGCCCTTTGTCGGACACGACGGGCAGGACCGTCTCCCTCGTGCGGCGCAGGGCGGCGATAGCGGAGGCAGCGCTCGTTGTCGATGCCAGTGTCTCGGGGACCTCCATCATCCACTCGGACGCCGCGCGGGTACCCAGCAGAGTGCCGTCGACGGGGTCGTCAAGCACGTCACCGCGGCGGCGCAGTTTCTCCGTGTAGATCGTCGCGCGCGTGAGGAAACGCGACGCCCCCGTCGCGATCACGACCGCGAGCATCATGGGCAGGATCAGCGAGAACTGGCCGGTCATCTCCACGATGATGAGAACGGCCGTCATGGGGGCACGTGCGGCGCCCGCGAAAGCGGCACCCATGCCGACCACGGCAAAAACACCGATGGGAGAATCCGACAGCGGGGAGACAATGTTTCCGAAGGCCGCACCAGCCATCGCGCCAATAAAGAGCGTGGGCGCGAAGACGCCGCCCGAACCACCCATACCGATCGTGAACGACGTGTAGACGGCGCGCCCCAACATGAGGGCGAGAAGGAATGCGATCGAGAAGTTTCCGGCGATCGCCTCCTCCTCCAGCGGATATCCCGAACCGTACATGTACGGGAACGCCACGAGAGCGACGCCGAGGGCGAGACCGAGGACACCCGGACGCGCCCACTCAGGCAGGTGCGTACGTGCCCACACCCAGTCAATCGCGTCCTCTGAGGTATACAGGAGCTTCGAGAAGCCCAAGCCGCATAGGCCAGCAACGAGGCCGAGAACAGCAACCCACCACATGTCTGACATCGACGCGAACGTCAGGTTGTCGGCAACGTGCACGACCATCTCATCGCCCTGCAGGATGCGCGCAACCACCGACGACGTGACGGCTGAGAGGACGACGAAACCGAAGGTTTCGGCCGTGAATTCGACGAGAATAACCTCGAGGGCGAAGACGGCACCCGCGAGAGGCGCATGGAACGTGGCCGCGATGCCGGCCGCCGACCCGCACGAGGCCAGCAAGACCACGCGGGAGACGGGCATATGCAGCCACGAGGCAATGGTGGAACCCAGTGACGCTCCGACTTGGACGATTGGGCCCTCGCGGCCGGCGGACCCACCCGAGCCGATAGTCAGTGCCGACGCAAGGATCTTCACGATCGCAACCCGCCCCGGGATGCGCCCGCCCTTGCGACGCACAGCAAGCATCACCTCGGGGATGCCGTGGCCCTTCGCGGAAGGCGCGAAGCGCTGGATCAGCGGTCCGTAGAGGAGACCAGCGATAGCGGGGGAGAGGAGAAGAAAGAGCCACGGTGCCCACCCCCAGACGCCGTGCGTCTGACCGATGTGGGTCGTGTACTCGTCGAACCCCGTCGACACCCACGTCCATGCGCGAATCGCAAGGTTAAACAGGACGGCCGCCGCGCCGACGACGCCGCCAACGAGTGCAGCGGCGACGCCGAGCAGGGAACGATGCGCGGCGACCGTACGTCCGACGCGTAAGCGAGTCCCCGCAGCCGGTTCCTCTGACTGCGGGGACTGTGCTGTATGTATCACAGGTTTGCGATCTCCACGTGAATGGGGGCGTCAGTGGCGATGCCCCAGACGGTCCGGTAGAAGGACAGCTCCGACTGCCATGCATCCTTGATGTTGATGGCCGAGCGGAAGCGGTGCCCCTCACCCTGATACAGCTTGAGGGCAACAGCATTGCCGTTTGCCCGCAGCGCCTCGTACATTTCCTGGGCCTGCGAGACAGGGACCACCGGGTCTGCGGTGCCCTGCAGGAGCATCAGGGGTGCCTTGATGTGAGACACTCGGTTGATCGGCGAGCGCTGCGCCCACACCGGATCCAACCTATCGTCCGTACCGAGCAGAATGCCATCGTAGTGCGACTCAAACTTGTGGCTGGTTTCGGCCAGCTTCGCCAGGTCCGCGATGCCCGAGAAGGAAGCGCCGGCGGTGAACACTTCGGAGGACGCCAGCGCGTTGAGCACGGTGAAGCCACCGGAGGAACGGCCACGGATCGCGATCCGCTTGGGATCGACGCGCCCCAGATCAACGAGGTACTGGGCGCCGTCAATGCAGTCCTGAACGTCCATGACGCCCCAGTTGCCGTTAAGACGCTGACGGTAGGGGCGCCCGAAGGACGTCGAACCACGGAAATTCACGTCCAGAACAGCGAAGCCGCGGCTGGTCCAGTACTGGAACGGTACCTGCAGGCCGGGTCGTGCTGCCTCGGTCGGGCCGCCGTGCACGTTCACAATGAGAGGCGGAAGCTCGCCCTCAGGCGCGGTGAAATCGGGGTTCACGGGCGCGTAGTAGAAGCCGTGGGCCTCCTCGCCATCCGAGGTCTTCCACGTCAGCATCTCGGCCGTGGAGACGAGCGCTGTCGGGACCTCGGCCTCCGACGACGGACGAAGCACCTTGGTCTTGCCGCGCGACACTTCGATGATGGCCGGCGTGTGGGTGGCGGAGTCAGCAAGGAAAACGACACGGCCGTCAGCGGCTGCCACGTTGCCGATGGGCCACCAGCCGGTCGCCCACTCCTCGGCCATGCCATTGTCGATACGAACGGTTCCGATGTGCCACACCTGCTCCTCGGTCCACGAACACACGAGGTAGTCGTTGTCGTAGTTGTCGTAGGAGTGTAGGCCGAGCTGCCAGTGCGGGTGCGAGAACGCGCAGTGTCCGGGGTGCAGTGCACGGGTGCGCAGCCTGGAGGTCCACGCGTTTGCGTCCTCGCCTTCCTTCCACACGAAGCCCTGGGTGCGGTAGAGGTTTGCCCAACCGGAGGAATCATCCACGTGGATCAGGTCACCGTCAAGGGTCCAGCGCGGCTCGTAGACACACACGTCAGAGCGATCCACCAGGATAACCTCCTGGTCGATGGTGCCCTCGAAGGTGAGGGAGGCGACGCGCAGCTGGGAATACGTCCACGGCATGTTCGGGTGGTTCCAGGTGATCCAGGCAATCTTCGTGCCGTCCGGGGACACCGTGGGAGCCTGCGCGAAGTCGGTGCCCTCGAACACCGTGATGATTGCGCTGTCATCGCGGGCGGCGGAACCATCGAGCGGAATGGCAACGATCTTGTTCACGGGTTCGCCCGGAGCTGAGTGGTCCTCGGCGACTGCGTACACGAGTTCGCGCACGTCGGCGATCCAGAAGTCGCCGTAACGGACCTTCGACAGGGTCGTGAGCGGGCGCACGACGCGGCGCGGATCGGCCGTATCAAAGGCGTACACGCGGCCATCGGTCTGATCGGAGAAGACAATGACGCCATGGTGAACGGCATACGCCTTACCGCCGTACTCGTGCACGCGTGTGCCGACGTCGGGCAGGCGAGAACCATCGATCAGGGGCAGAACCTCACCCGTCTCGCCCGTCGCGCGACGGCGCAGCAACGTGCCGCGACCGCCCTGGAGTGGATGTCCTTCAACCCAGTAGGTATCGGGTCCGTCGACACGAACCTGGGAAAGCGTGACCGAACGGGCGGTGAAGGAATCGCCCGAGATGGGGGACTCCCACAGGCCGTGGGGTGCGACGGTGACGGACATAGTGCCTCCTTGAGCGGTACGGCGAGCCAACAGTATCTATCTTAGTGCGCGCGCTTGTCGCCTGCGCGGGTCGAAGGCAGCTGACATGCACTTTGATCTGTAGGTGAGACGCTCCGGCAACTACACTGGTTGCTATGTCTGGAACACGAGAGTCGCGCGACCTGCTGTCGCGCTGCAGCGCACCGCGTGAGCTGCGTCGCCTGGAACGCGAGCAGCTGGACGATTTGGCGGCGGAAATTCGCGCGTTCCTGATTGACAACGTGTCGCGCACGGGTGGGCACCTTGGCCCCAACCTGGGTGTCGTCGAGCTAACGATCGGTTTGCACAGGGTGTTCCGATCCCCGCAGGACACGATTGTGTTTGATACGGGTCACCAGGCTTACGTGCACAAGCTGCTGACGGGCCGTCAGGATTTTTCATCGCTGCGCTGCCCGGGCGGACTGTCCGGCTACCCGTCGCGCGCCGAATCTGAGCACGACGTCGTCGAGTCTTCGCACGCGTCCGCGTCGATCGCGTGGGTGGATGGTATTTCACGGGAAAAGCACCGCCGGGGTGATCGCACGTGGACGGTTGGTGTCATCGGCGATGGCGCGTTGACCGGCGGCCTCGCATGGGAGGCACTCAACAACATCGCGACGGCGAAGAATCGTCGCATCGTGATTGTGGTGAACGACAATGGGCGCTCGTATGCGCCGACGATCGGTGGACTCGCCGATCATCTCGATGCTTTGCGTACCTCGGCGGGTTACGAGAAGGCGCTTGCCTGGGGAAAACAGCATCTCCTCAGTCACGGCACACCCGGCCGCGCGGCCTACGACGCGTTGCACGGCCTGAAGTCCGGCATCAAGGATGCGCTCATTCCCCAGGTGATGTTCGAAGACCTCGGCCTCAAATACATTGGGCCCGTCAACGGTCATGATATTTCTGCGGTGGAGACTGCGCTTCGCCGGGCGCGTTCGCTGGGCGAGCCCGTCCTCGTTCATGTGATCACGGAGAAGGGGCGCGGATACACTCCCGCAGAGGAAGATATCGCAGATCGCTTCCACGCGGTTGGACCGATCCACCCGGAGACCGGCCTGCCCGTCGCTCCTGAGCGTTTTGGCTGGACCGGAGTGTTCGCCGATGAGATTTGCACTCAGGCGGCTACGCGCGACGATATCGTCGGCATTACCGCGGCGATGATGCGCCCGGTCGGTTTGGGTCCGATGCACGAGGCCTACCCGGGTCGCGTGATCGACGTCGGCATCGCCGAGGCCGAGGCCGTGGCTTCCGCAGCCGGTATGGCCTACGAGGGTGCGCATCCCGTTGTCGCGCTCTATGCGACGTTCTTGAACCGTGGTTTCGACCAGCTCCTCATGGATGTTGCTCTCCATCGTGCGGGGGTGACGCTCGTGTTGGATCGCGCGGGCGTCACGGGTGCGGACGGCGCGTCGCATAATGGCGTGTGGGATATTGCCATGTGTTCCCTGATTCCGGGCCTGCGTCTGGCCGCACCCCGTGATGAGGACACACTGCGTTCTCGCGTGCGTGAGGCGCTCGACGTTGACGATGCGCCCACCGTCATCCGATACCGTAAGGGTTCTCTGCCAGAGCCTATGCCCGCGCTTCGTAGTGTCGGGGGAGTGGATATTCTTTTTCACGAGGCCGGGGCGGACTCGCCCGCTCGAGTCCTCATCGTTGGTACCGGAGCGTGCGCACCCGATGCGATTGAGGCCGCGCGTCGCCTGGTGGCTGACGGTGTGAGCGTGACCGTCGCGGATCCGCAGTGGATGATCCCAGTGCCGCAGGAGCTGACAACGATGGCTCACGATTACGATTGCGTGGTCAGCGTCGAAGATGGCATCGTCCAGGGCGGTTTCGGTTGGTCGCTGCGCGATGCGTTGGCGGAGGCGGGTGTGCCTGTACGATGCCTCGGCGTGCCGCAGGTATTCCCCGAGCACGGTGATCGGGCAGCATTGATCGCGCACTTCGGCTACGACGTCGACGGTATTGAGCGTGCCGTGCGCGAGCTCATTGAGCGACTCTCCGCCCGCTAACGATCCCTGGTCAGACGCCGAGCGCGTCACAGATTGGGTCGAGCGTCAGGTCGATCTGCCAGTCGCGCGCACCGCGATTGACCATGCGTTCTTCGACCTCGTCGCCAGATGGACGCGATGGGTCTAGGGGAGCCCACGCGAGGTAGCGCTGCACCTGGGGTGCCAGAACCACCTCGGGCGCGAGCCCGAGACCCGACGCGACCGACGCGACAGCGTTGCGCACCGTTCCCAGGCGCGCGGCCGAGGCCTCGTCGATTCGGTTCCACTGGCGAGGCTCCGGGATAGAGCCCGGCTGAACGGGTTTGCGCTTCGGCGGAAGTTCATCCTCCGTCATGGCGGCCACGCTGGCCAGTGCCCGCATCCACTCGTCTTCGTACTGGCGGGCGACGGGGGAGCGGAACTCGCTGATGCTCATGAGGGCGCGTTTGTTGCGTGGCGGATTCGCGGCCGCGCGCACGAGCGCAGCGTTTCGGACGAGGCGGCCCGGGCTCAGGTCGATACGCTGAGCGATCGACTCGCGTGTCTCCCACAGCGCCTTAAGGACCGCGAGGCCGCGGCGTGAACGAATCTTTCCGGCGCCAGGCACAGAACGCCACCGATCAGGTTTAGGGGCGGGAGGAGCGAGCGACAACGCGTGGGCAAACTCCTGCTGTGCCCACTCCCAGCGGCCCATCTCATCGAGCCTCTTCGACAGGCGATAGTAGAGTTCGGTCAGCAACTCGACGTCGAGGGTCGCGTAGCGCAGCCACTCCTTGGGTAGAGGACGAACCGACCAATCCGATGCCTGATGATCCTTCACGAGGCCCAGGCCGAGAATCTGCTCGGCGACAGCCGCCAGACCGAAACGCTCCAAGCCAATCAGGCGAGCGGCAATCTCAGTGTCGAAGAGAGCCGGGGGACGGAGCCCAACCTGGCGGAGATTCGGCAGATCCTGCAGGCAGTCATGCAAGAGCCACACGTCCTCCACACCCGGCTGAAGCACAGACAGGTCCGGTAGTGCGTGCGTATCGATGAGGAACGTGCCGACGTCCTCACGTCGAATCTGGACAAGGTAGGGGTCTGCGCCATAGCGGAACCCCTGCGCTCGCTCAACATCCACGGCGATTGGGGTTGAGCCGACGCTCAACGCGCGGGCCGCCGCCTCAAGTTCCTTCTGGGTATCAATGACCGAGGGGGTACCCCCACGCGGCTGCGCGATAAGCTCCGGATTATCCGTATCGCCCTGCGGCAAGCCGCCGCCATTGTTGACCAGCACTCAGACTCCTTCGAGATGACGGGCAGGCACGATCCCTGCCGTCCGACGCATCACATCCGCCCAGCCGGACAGATGCTCACCAAGATACTCACTGTACGGCGTCCATGACGCGCGGACCTCAACGAACAGGGATGATCCGCGCAGCTCGAGACCACCGAAAGCTTCACTCATTTCCCGCGTCACGGTGCCTGTCAAGTCATGGAATCCTGCCCCTGCACTCTCCAAGCAGTCGAGGGTCCAGCCCCAAATCCCCTCCGACAGCATCGGGTCGCCGATCATTTCAGCATCTATCTGGGCGCGCAGCTGGGAGACGATGCGGAAGGTACCGTTCCAGCCGAGCTGCTCCACGGGGTCGTGCAGGATGACCATACGACCAGTCGACAGGGGCTGTCCGGCGTCGTCCTCGTCCGTGGTTCGCATCGCGAGCGCCGCCGTAAAGGGGGCCAAACGGCGAGGCGGGGGGACCTCCTCGAGGAGGATGTGCGGCAGGTGGTCCGCCTGTCGCAGGGACAGCAGAGCCCGCATAAACTCCTCGGGCACCGCGTTTTCATTCACAAATCAAATCGTACGGGTGTCTACACGCCTTTTGGGCCAGACGCGCCGCCAACCCCCAGGTCGATAAGTAGTCGGTACGCGTACCTGGAAGTTGGCGGCCTGCATTGGTCGTCTACAGCCCGCGCGGGTTGCGCAGGATAAAAGATGTGTGAGGCCCAACGTGCACGACGTCGCCCGAGTGATACTCAGCGCGATCATCGTCGCCCGCCGTATCGACGACGGTGTGCCAGATATGACCGTACTTTGTGTCGGGGAGAGTGAAATCGACGGGCTCCGGAGCAGCGTTCAGAAGAAGCAGGAAATCGTCGTCGAGGATCCGGCGTCCGTTCGCGTCGGGTTCGCGGATGGCATCGCCGTTGTAGAACACCATCGTCGATCGTGCCCACGGTTGGTTCCATTCCTCTTCCGTCATATGGGTGCCGCCGGGCGTGAACCACTCGATTTCACCGAGCTCTGACTCGCCGCCGCGCTCGGCCGGTCCTTGGAGGAAACGGCGGCGTCGCATGACGGGGTGATCGCGGCGCAGGTGGATGAGGTGGCGGGTAAATTGCAGGAGCTTGTGGTCGTCCTCGTCCAGATCCCAGTTGATCCACGAAATCTCATTGTCCTGACAGTACGCGTTGTTGTTACCGCGCTGGGTGCGCCCGAGCTCATCGCCATGGGCGATCATGGGCACGCCCTGGGAGAACATGAGGGTCGTCAGGAAGTTGCGCTGCTGTCGGTAGCGCAACTCGATGATTTCCTGGTCGTCTGTGTCGCCCTCTGCGCCGCAGTTCCATGAACGGTTGTCGTTCGCGCCATCCGCGCCGCCTTCGAGGTTCGCCTCGTTGTGCTTCTCGTTGTAGGACACGAGGTCACGCAGTGTGAAGCCATCGTGCGCAACCACGAAGTTGATGGATGCCATGGGCTTGCGGCCCGTCGAACCGTAGAGGTCCGAAGACCCCGCGAGGCGCGAGGCGAAGTCGGGCAGCGAGGAGAACTCTCCGCGCCAGAAGTCGCGCACCGTATCGCGGTACCTGCCGTTCCACTCGGACCACAGGGGAGGAAAGCCGCCCACCTGGTAGCCGTCTGAGCCCACGTCCCAGGGCTCAGCGATCAACTTGACCTGTGAGACCACGGGGTCCTGATGGATCAGATCGAAGAAGGCGGACAGGCGGTCGACCTCAGCGAACTGTCGGGCCAGGGTGGAGGCTAGGTCGAAGCGGAAACCATCGACGTGCATCTCCGTTACCCAATAGCGCAGCGAATCCATGATGAGTTGCAGGACCTGGGGGGAACTCATAAGGAGCGAGTTGCCCGTGCCCGTCGTATCGAAGTAGTGCTGGCGGTCTCCGTCGACGAGGCGGTAGTAGGAGGGATTGTCGATGCCGCGGAAGGAGAGGGTTGGCCCCATGTGGTTACCCTCTGCCGTGTGGTTGTAGACGACGTCAAGGATGACCTCAATGTCGGCTGCGTGCAGGGCCTTGACCATTGCCTTGAACTCGGAGACCTGAGCGCCCGGTTCGTTCGTCGCCGCGTAGCCATTATGCGGGGCAAAATAACCGATCGTGTTGTAGCCCCAGTAGTTCGATAGTCCTTTCGCCTGCAGGGTCGTGTCGTTCGTGAACTGCTGGATCGGCATGAGCTCGACCGTGGTGATGCCAAGCTTCTTCAAGTGCTCAATGATCGCAGGGTGGGCCATGCCGGCATAGGTGCCACGCAGCTCCTCGGGAATATCCGGGTGGCGCATGGTCATGCCCTTGATGTGGGCCTCGTAGATGATCGACTCCGAGTAATCGTGGCCGGGGCTATGGTCTCCTTCCCAGTCGAAGAACGGATTGACGACGACCGAATGCATCGTAGCGTCGGCGGAGTCGCCGCCCTTCAGTGTGAGAGGGGCATCCGCCTGATAGGACAGAAGGTCAAGAGAATCTGTCAGCTGCCCTTCAATCGCCTTCGCATAGGGGTCAAGGAGGAGCTTCGAGGAGTCGCATCGTAGGCCATGTTGGGGGTCCCACGGGCCGTCAATGCGGTATCCGTAGCGCTGTCCGGCGCGCACCTGTGGCACGTAGACGTGCCACACGTAGGCGTCGACCTCCGTCATGGGGATGCGCATTTCATTGAGCTCGTCATCCAAGAGGCACAGCGTCACAGACGTTGCGACCGAGGAGTAGATCGCGAAGTTCGTACCGGTTCCGTCAAAGGTGGCACCCAGGGGGTAGGCCTTGCCAGGTCGCGTTTCCATACCGTCAAGCCTCCCACGAATGTGTCGAGACGGGCGATAATCCGTGCAAAAATGATCATGTGACTTGGATAACGGCTGTTTGGTTTTGCGTTCTGGGTGGATCGTCTGTTAAGGTTTTACCCGTTGCGAAGAACGGTTGACGTTCTGAGAAACGCGGATGTGGCTCAGTTGGTAGAGCATCACCTTGCCAAGGTGAGGGTCGCGG
>CALISI010000066.1 GCA_938041695.1 uncultured Actinomyces sp. | reverse complement strand
ACAACCCCGATCTGCACCTTGCCACCCTCAACGAGAAGGGCAAGCTGGAGATCGAACTGACCGTCGAGCGTGGCCGCGGCTACGTGTCGGCCGCTCAGAACAAGGATCCGCAGGCCGAAATCTCTCGCATTCCGATTGATTCGATCTACTCGCCCGTCGTCAAGGTGACCTACAAGGTCGAGGCGACGCGTGTCGAGCAGCGCACCGACTTTGATCGCCTCGTCATCGACGTGGAGACCAAGCCGGCGATCACCCCGCGCGATGCTCTGGCCTCGGCCGGCAAGACGCTGGTGGAGCTGTTCGGCCTCATGCGTGAACTGAACGAGGAAGCGGAAGGCATCGAGGTGGGTCCGTCCACCACCGACGCCACCCTCGCAGCCGATCTGGCTCTCCCGATCGAGAACCTGAACCTGCAGTCGCGTTCGTACAACGCGCTGCGTCGCCGCGGCATTCTGACCGTTGGCGAGCTGGTTGCTCACTCGGAGGCCGACCTGCTCGATATCCGTAACTTCGGCACCAAGTCGATCGAGGAGATCAAGGAGTCCCTGGCGGCCCTTGGTATGACGCTGAAGGACTCGGTCATGCCGAGCTTCGGCGACTCGGAGTCCGCCGCGATCTTTTCGGACGACCAGTCCATCTGACCCCGTGCGTCCGATGGACGCATTGAATCCGTAGGAGAAACAAATGCCCACCCCCAAGAAGGGTGCTCGTCTGGGCGGTAGCCCGGCACACCAGAAGCTGATCCTGTCGAACCTGGCAGCTCAGCTCATCGAACACCGCGGCCTCACGACCACGGAGGCGAAGGCCAAGGCCCTGCGCCCCTACATCGAGAAGCTGATCACTAAGGCCAAGCGTGGCGACCAGCACGCCCGCCGCACGGTCCTGAAGAAGATCCCCAACAAGGGCATCGTCGCGATCCTCTTCGAGGAGCTCGTTCCCGCGATGGATTCCGAGCGCGCTGGCGGCTACACCCGCCTCATCCGCGTCGGCAACCGCAAGGGCGACAACGCTCCCCTGATGCGTATTGAGCTCGTCATGGAGAAGGTCGAGAAGAAGGCCGTCGTGAAGGCTGCCGAGAAGACGGCTGAGAAGGCCGCCGAGGCCGAGGCTGTTGCCGCCGAGGCTGAGGAAGCAGCTGAGGCTGCCACCGAGCGTGCCGAAGAGGCTCGCGAGGAAGGCGATCTCGCCAAGGCCAACGAGGCCGAGGAGATCGCCGAGGAGGCCGGCAAGGCTGAAGACGCCGCCGAGCAGGCCGCCGAGGAGAAGTGACGGGGCGTCACTGACCCGCTCGAGCATGGGGCCGGGCACCCTCCGGGGTGTCCGGCCCTTGCCGTATCCGGTAGCCTGATGTCATGACTCGTGAGATGACGTTGGCGATTGACTGCGGCGGCGGAGGTATCAAGGGATCCGTCGTTGATGAGCGCGGGACGATGATTGCCCCGCCTCGCCGGGTGCCCACCCCCTACCCGCTGCCTCCGGAGCTCCTCGTGGAGACCGTCGTCGATCTGGCCCGCGAGCTTCCCGCGGCGACCCGCGTGACGATGGGTATGCCGGGCATGATCCGGCACGGTGTCGTCATCGCCACGCCCCACTACATCACCCGCGACGGACCGCGCTCGCGCGTGCTGCCTGAGCTGGTGGAACGTTGGGATCACTTCGACATGGGGCACGCGATTGAGCAGGCACTCGGCCTGCCCACGAAGGTCTTGAACGACGCGGAAGTCGCGGGCGCGGGGGCGATCACCGGCCGCGGCCTCGAAATGATCATCACGCTGGGCACGGGCCTGGGTAACGCCGTCTTCGATGGTGGTCAGCTGGCGCCTCACGTCGAGGTGTCGCAGGGCCCGGTCCGCTGGGGCCTCACCTACGACGACTACATCGGCGAGCATGAGCGCCTGCGCCTCGGTGACGTGCACTGGTCGCGCCGCATTCGCCGCGTGGTGGACGGCCTGCGCCCGATGTACATGTGGGACCGCCTCTACCTGGGGGGCGGTAACTCGAAGCGCATCACGGCCTCGAACCTGCGTCTCATGGGCGACGACGTGATCGTCGTGCCCAACGATGCGGGGATTATCGGCGGCGTGCGGGCGTGGGGGCTGTGAGCACGCGTCGCCTGCGCCTCGACCTGGGGTACGACGGCACCGATTTTCGAGGCTGGGCCGCCCAGCCCGGCTTGCGCACCGTCCAGGGCGAGATCGAAGCCGCGCTCGCCATGGCCTCGCGCCAGGAAGTGACGACGACCGTTGCCGGGCGCACTGATGCGGGCGTGCATGCGCGCCACCAGGTCTGCCATGTCGACCTGAGCGACGAGGTTTGGGTGCGCCTGACGCCCAGGGGAGGGGAGTCCTCCCAGGGGGCCACGGCCTCGTCGATTGTGCGCAGGCTGAACAAGATCCTCTCCGGGCGCTACGGTGAGCGCGCGCGTGGACGCGACCTGCCGGCCGCGCGCGGGACCTGCGACGTGCGCATCTACTCGGCCTCTGTCGTTGACCCCAGTTTCGACGCGCGCTTTTCCGCCCTTGGCCGCTCCTACGCCTACCGGGTCTGTGATCGTCCAGAGCCGCTGGGTCGATGGGATCGCCTGTGGGTGGAGGATCCACTCGACGAGGCGGCCATGAACGAGGCCGGGGCCGCCCTCCTCGGGGAACACGACTTTCTCGGGTTCTGTCGCCCGCGCGAGGGGGCCACGACGATTCGGACGCTGCGGACGTTGCACGCCGAGCGCGACAGCGAAGGGACTCTCGTCTTCTCTGTCGAGGCGGACGCGTTTTGTCATTCGATGGTCCGCTCCCTGGTCGGAGCGCTGCTCCTGGTGGGCTCGGGCGCGCGCGATACGGACTACCCGGCACAGATACTGAGCGCCCGCTCGCGCGCTGAAGCCGCACCGATCGCCCCTGCCCACGGACTCACCCTCGAGGGCGTCGACTATCCCGACCCGTCCCAGTGGGGCGCGAGGGCGCAGCAGGCTCGGGCCAGGCGCGATACGTGCTGCGGTGGCGACGGCTGAGGAATGTGACACAGTATTCGTCGCGCTTTGACCGCTGGGCCGCACCCCGATAGTATGGCTAGTGCTGTGCGTCAGCAGAGTACCTAGTGTCTCCCACTCGCTAGGAGCGCTCGCCGACGCCTCGCGCGAACCGTTTCATCGCGGATGCCCCCGGAAAAACCGGCGCGGCGTCCCATGACCAACAAGAATTGAAGGTTACGCCCGTGCGCACCTAT
>CALISI010000065.1 GCA_938041695.1 uncultured Actinomyces sp. | reverse complement strand
ACGTCCCACAGGGCCTTAATCGACTCCTCGGAGTAGCCGTTATCGATCATGCCCTTGCGGAAGCCCTTGAACTGCTGGTCCAGGACCTCCTTCTTCTTCTTACCCATGGCCTTACGCAGAATGTCTGCCTGACCCAGCGAGTATCCCGCCAGCTTCTGCGCAATCTGCATGACCTGCTCCTGATACACGATCAGACCGAAGGTCGTACCCAGGATGTCCTTGAGCGGTTCTTTCAGCTCCGGGTGGATAGGAGTAATCTCCTGACGCCCGTTCTTACGCAGCGCGTAGTTCGTGTGCGAATTCGCGCCCATCGGGCCCGGGCGATACAGGGCGCCGACGGCGGAGATGTCTTCGAAGTTGTCAGGCTTCATGAGCTTGAGGAGGTCGCGCATGCCACCACCATCAAGCTGGAAGACGCCGAGAGTCTCGCCTCGTCCCAGCAGCTCATACGTCTTCTTATCATCGAAGGCCAGGTGATCGAGGTCCGGGTCCGGCTTGCCGTTCAGCGCAATGTTCTCCAGCGCATCCGACACAACCGTGAGGTTACGCAGGCCCAGGAAGTCCATCTTGAGCAAGCCCAGCGTCTCGCACGTCGGGTAGTCGAACTGCGTGATGATCGCGCCGTCCTGCGGGCGCTTCATGATCGGGATGATGTCGGTGAGCGTGTGGGAGCTCATGATGACCGCACACGCGTGCACGCCCCACTGTCGCGTCAGCCCCTCCAGGCCGAGCGCATACTGGACGACCTCGTGCGTGTCGGGATTCTCCTCGTAGAACTTACGGAACTCCGAGGCCTCGGCGTAGCGCTTGTCTTTCTCGTCGAAGATGCCGTGGACCGTGATGTCCTTGCCCATAATCGCCGGGGGCAGAGCCTTGGTGAGCTGCTCGCCGACCTTGAAGTCCTTGCCCAGAATGCGCGCGGAGTCCTTCAGGGCCTGCTTGGTCTTAATCGTGCCGTAGGTGACGACCTGGCTGATACGATCCTCGCCGTACTTGCGCTTGACGTAGGCGATGACCTCGTCGCGCCTACGTTCGTCGAAGTCGACGTCGAAGTCAGGCATGGAGATTCGCTCGGGGTTGAGGAATCGCTCGAAAATCAGGCCGTGATCGAGGGGGTTCAGCTCGGTGATCTTCATGGCGTAGGCGACCATCGATCCGGCACCCGAGCCTCGACCGGGGCCCACGCGGATGCCCTGTGACTTCGCCCAGTTGATGTAGTCGGCGACGGTCAGGAAGTAGCCCGGGAAGCCCATCGAAATAATGACGTCTTCCTCGTATTGGGCCTGCTTGCGCACGGCGTCAGGAATGCCGTTCGGGAAACGGTCACGCAGGCCTCGTTCGACCTCCTTGATGAACCACGAGGTCTTATCCTCCCCCTCGGGGACCGGGAAGTCGGGCATGTAGTTCGCGCCCTCCTTCGTGGTCGTGAAATGCACGTCGCAGCGCTCGGCGATCTCGAGGGTCGAGTCGCAGGCACCGGGCAGCTCGCTCCACAGGGAACGCATCTCGTCCGAGGGACGGATGTAGTAGCCGTCGCCGTCGAACTTGAAGCGATCGGGATCGTTGATGCGCGAACCGGAGTTGATGCACAGGAGCGCGTCCTGGATCTTGCGGTCGTCGCGCTTGACGTAGTGCGCGTCGTTCGTGGCCACCAGGGGCGCGTTCATGAGCTTGGCGATCTCGAGGACCTGCTGGTGAGTGCGTCGTTCGATGTCGATGCCATGGTCCATGACCTCGACGTAGAAGTTCTCCGCCCCGAAAATATCGCGCAGCTCCGCCGCCTCAGCCACGGCCTCGTCCCACTGCCCCAGGCGCAGGCGCGTCTGCACGGCACCCGACGGGCAGCCCGTGAACACGATGAGGCCCTCGTGGAACTGGTTGAGCAGCTCCTTATCCGCGCGCGGCCACTTGCCGAACTGGCCGTCCGTCGAGGCGTAGGACCCCAGACGGAACAGGTTATGCATGCCCGTCGTGTTGTAGGCAACGAGCGTCAGGTGGTTGTAAGAGCCGCCCGCGCTCACGTCGTCGGCGCGCTGCCACGGCTCTCCCCACAGGACCTTCTGGCGATCAAAACGCGAGGTTCCCGGCGTCACGTACGCCTCTAGGCCGATGATCGGCTTCACGCCGGCGTTCTTGCAGTTCGTGTAGAAATCGAAGGCGCCGAACAGGTAACCGTGATCCGTCAGGCCGATCGCAGGCTGTCCGAGGCGCGCGGCCTCCTCCGCCATCGCTTTCGTCTTCGCCGCTCCGTCGAGCATCGAGTACTCGGAGTGATTGTGAAGGTGCACGAAGGAATCAGCCATGCGTCGATTCTACTGTCCGAGGCGCGCGCGAGGCCGACGGACGCCCCGCGTCACGCGGTCGTTCATCTCACGGCGTGACGCCGCTTCGACGAGGCCGGGGCGCCCGGGCACTCACCCAGCCCTGTCGGGTCAGTTGCGGGGGTGTCGCAGCTCCTCGAGCGCGGCCTCGAGATCGGCCGGGTACGGGCTGGACACGCTCATCGGCATCCCCGTGCGCGGGTGAGTGAAGCCGAGACGCACCGCGTGCAGCCACTGACGGGTCAGCCCCAGGCGCTCCGCCTGCGTGGGATCGGCGCCGTAGAACGTGTCACCCACGCACGGATGTCCGACCGCCGCCATGTGCACGCGGATCTGGTGGGTGCGCCCCGTCTCAAGGTGTACCTCGGTGAGCTGAGCGCCCGCCATGAGCTCCAGCGTGTCGTAGTGAGTGACCGCGCGCTTACCGCCGTCGATCACAGCCATGCGCCATTCGCGCGACGGGTGACGCCCGATCGGGGCATCAATCGTGCCCGAGGCCGGGTCAAGATGACCAGCCACAACCGCGTGGTACACCTTCTCGATCGTGCGTTCCTTGAAGGCCCGCTTCATCACCGTGTAGGCGAGCTCGGACTTGGCAACCATCATCGCGCCCGACGTCCCCACGTCGAGTCGGTGAACGATGCCCTGACGCTCGGGAGGGCCGTAGCTGGTGATGCGGTACCCCGCGGCCTCCAAGTTACCCAGGACCGTGGGGCCTTCCCATCCTGGGCCGGTGTGGGCGGCGACGCCCACAGGCTTATCAACGACGACGATGTCCTCGTCGTCGTACAGGATCGTCATATCGGTGACCGGGGTCGGCTTATTCTCAGGCTCCGGGATCGTCACCTCGATAATGTCGAGGGCCCCGAGACGATCCGACTTCCCTGCGGCAACGCCGTTAATGAGGACGTGCCCCTCCCCCGCCAGCTCCGCGCAGCGCGAACGCGACAGCCCAAGCATGCGGGCCAGCGCGGCGTCAACCCTCTCGCCCACCAGGGCATCGGGAACGGGAAGCATACGCGAACTCACTGCGACTCCTCCTTCGAAGGCTCCCGGGAGAGCGCGAGCGCGAGCAGCGGCGCCCCAAGGACAATCCAGATATCAGCGACGTTGCCGACGAACCAGGTGCCGTATGCGATGAAATCGGTGACGTGGCCGACGCCGAAGCCGGGTTCGGCCGTCAGCCGGTCGATGAGGTTACCGACCGCCCCACCCGCCAGCAGCGCGATCGCCAGCAGCGTCGAAGCGCGATGCACGCGACGGGCGAGAACCGCGAGCACGCCGATGATCACCACGGTGAAAATCGTCAGAATCCAGGTATTCCCAGCCGCAAAAGAGAACGCGGCACCCGAGTTGTGGACGAGCCTGAGCGACAGCCACTGCCCGATCAGGGGGATCGGCTCCGAAGCATCGAGAGCAGCGCGCGCCCACATCTTCGACGCCTGATCGGTGATAATCGCGACCGCGAACACGAGGCCCGCGTAGATCCACGTCGAACGAGTGCGGATCGGGTGGGAGGAGTCAGCCATGGTTCCCTATCTTAAACGAGCGGCGGCGGCGCACCACGAAGTGCACCGCCGCCGGTCGACGATTGCGATCAGTTCTCGCCGTTGCCAACCTCGTTGAGCAGGGTCGCGAGGTGGCTGCGCAGGTTCGAGCGGTACTCGGCCTCGAAGGTACGCAGACCGTTGATCTTGTTCTCGAGCAGCTCGCGCTCCTGGTCGAGCTGGGAGAGCAGCGAATCCTTCTGCGCCTGAGCGTCGGCGATGATCTTCTCGCGCTCGGCGTTGGCCTCGGCGATGATCTTTGCGCTCTGCTCTTCGCCGTCGCGCACGTATTCGTCGTGGACGCGCTGAGCGAGGGCCAGCATCGAGGTGGCGGACTCCGCATCCTGCGGGCCGGTGAGGGCAGCGGCAGGAGCCGGGGTCTCGACGGCCGGGGCCGCAACGGGGGCGGGGGTCTCGGCGGGGGTGTAGTCGGAGTTGGACAGCTCGGCAACGCGGCGCTCCGCAGCCTCGAGCTTTTCCTTCAGATCCTGGTTCTCCATCTGCAGGGAGTAGATGGTGGAGACAACCTCATCGAGGAACTCATCAACCTCGTCCTGGTCGTATCCCTCACGGAACTTGACGTACTGGAACTTCTTGTTGAGGACATCCTCGGTAGTGAGCAGGGCCATTTCTTCGCCTCTCGGTCGTTTCGAATGGACGCGCGGAACCCGCACGCCTGGACGACCGGGAAGGCCGCCCGCTGTCACGTCACGAAAATAATAACTGAAATTGTCACACTAGCAACATCCATCACGAGAAGAGGTCCATTTTTGTGGGGCCTCTCATCTCGAGATTTGATGGCTACAGACTCATGAAGTAGAGAACATTCGCCAAGCGCTGCGCAACGATAAGGAACAGGAACAACACCATGAAACCAACATCGATTGCCATGCCGCCGCCGACGCGCAGGGGTGGAATAAAGCGCCCAATCCAACGGATCGGAGGGTCGGTGAGCGCGTACAGCGCATTCGCGACAACAAGCAGGATTCCACTGGGACGCCATCCGCGCGCGAAAAACTGAATCCAGTCCAGAATGACGCGCGCGAACAACACCATCATGTACAGGTTGATGAGGACACCCAGCCCCCACCCGAACCAGCCGAGAACGACCACGAAGCCTCTCAGCCCTGGTTGTAGAGGGAACCGCGACGTCCCGACCTGTTATCACCCTGAACCTCCACCGAGGCCGGGGACAGGAGGAAGACGCGGTTCGTCACGCGTTCAATCACGCCGTGCAGGCCGAAGGTCAGACCGGCTGCAAAGTCCACGAGACGACGGGCCTCCTCCTCACCCATGTCGGTGAGGTTGATAATGACGGGCGTGCCATCGCGGAACGCCTCGCCGATCGTGACGGCATCAGAGTATGCCGTCGGGTGGATCGTCACGATGCGCGTGAGATCCTCGACGGGCTCCTCGCGACGAATGCTCGTCAGGGTCGGACGGGACACAGGAGTAATGTCGGCCACGGGTGCCACCTCTTCAACCTCATCGAATTCTTCGAATTCGTCGATGGGCTCCTCAGGTGAGTACCAGCCCATGAACTTACGTGCGCGTGCACCGAACGACTCGCTCATTGTTCCTCCTTCAGCCGATGCATAGCCACAAGCTACAGTTACCCAGGGGAATCGACCCGTAGCACGCTCGGCGCGTCGCAAGGAGACCGTCGGCGAGACTCATCACGGGGCAATTTTCCGCGGGCGCGAGACCCAGACACGGCGCATCACCTGCCCGCCGGAGCGGGAGACATCGAGGTCAGGCGGGGACGATGATGAGCGCCTGACGACCGCACGAGGAGTCGGCACGGTAGGAGAACAAGCCAGAGTCTTCGAGCGTGCACCGGTCATCGACATCGACCCGAACACCCAGCTCGGTCAGAGATACGGCGGCGGCGTGAGGAAGATCGAGAGCCGGTGTTCCCCACGACGTCAGGGCGCGGATCCCCGGCATCGAGCGCTCACTCGCCGCGGCCATGTCCGCGGGTACCTCGTAGCATCGTCCGCAGATAGCCGGACCGATGAGGGCATCCACAGGACCGTCAACGACAGCACGTATGCGCTGCGCGGCACGAGTGAGTATCCCTCCAAGGAGCCCACGCCTGCCCGCGTGGACAGCAGCGACAATCCGCCCGGATGCGGCAGAGAAAACGACCGGCAGACAGTCCGCGGTCTGCACGGCGAGACCAGGAGCATCCGCCCGCCCGCGGGCATCAATGATGACCCCGTCAGCATCGACGGGTCCCCACTCCCCCGCTGCTGGCTGCTCAAGCGCATGGCCGCGCTCCGCGCTCCAGGGAACGCCACCGCACATCCGCAGGAACTCGACCCGAGTCGAGTGTGTTTGGTCCATCCAAACGACATTGCGTCCCAGTGCATCCGCAAGAGCGCGCCGACGTTCGCGTACGAGAGACGGATCATCCCCCACATGCAATCCGACATTGCCACATAGCGCACCGGTGCCCGGGTCCACCTCGGTGAGGTGAACCCGGGCACCAGCCCAAGCAATGTCAGTCATCAGCGCAGGAAGGGCGGAATATCCAGCTCTTCCTTCTCGGGGGCCTCGGGGTAGATGCGAGGCACCTCGAAGGAGTGCTCAGCCTCAGACTCCTCGTACTCCACCGCGCCGGGCGCCTCAACAGGAGCCGGGGCGGCCTCGCGCACAGGAGCGGCGACGTCCGCGCGATGCTGGGGACGGCGCGTCGACACTTGGCTAATGCGTGTCGTCTCAGCGGCGGGCGCCTTTGCCTCGGGGGCGGCGGGACGCTGCTGAGCAACGGGGGCTGCAACGCGGACGGCGGAAGGACGCGACATCTGAGCATCGGCCACGTCGTCGAAGCCAGCGGCGATAACGGTGACACGAATCTCATCGCCGAGAGCATCGTCGATGACATTACCAAAGATGATGTTCGCCTCGGGGTGCGCGGCCTCACGCACAAGCTGCGAGGACGCGAAGACTTCCTGGAGGCTGAGGTCCGAACCACCCTGGAAGAACATGAGGACGCCATGCGCACCATCGATCGAAGCTTCGAGCAGCGGCGAGGAGATCGCACTTTCGACGGCGCGCAGAGCACGATCTTCACCGGTCGCGGCGCCAATACCCATGAGAGCCGAACCCGCATCCTTCATGACGGACTTGACATCGTTGAAGTCCACGTTAATGAGACCCGGAGTCGTAATCAGCTCAGTGATGCCCTGAACGCCCGACAGGAGAACCTGGTCGGCAGCACGGAAGGCATCGAGAACGGAGATGTTCGCGTCGGAGATTTCCAGAAGACGGTCGTTCGGGATGACGATCAGGGTGTCGACCTCTTCGCGCAGGGTCGTGACACCACCCTCGGCCTGAGCCGCACGACGGTTACCCTCGAAGGAGAAGGGGCGGGTCACGACACCGACGGTCAGGGCACCCGCGTCGCGAGCAATCTTGGCAACAACAGGGGCCGCACCCGTACCCGTGCCACCGCCCTCACCGGCGGTCACGAAAACCATGTCCGCGCCCTCAAGCGCAGCAGTGATTTCCTCAATGTGGTCCTCGGCAGCCTTACGGCCGACTGCGGGGTCCGCGCCGGCTCCGAGCCCGTGCGTGAGTTCGCGGCCGATGTCGAGCTTCGTCTCTGCGTCAGACATGAGCAGAGCCTGCGCGTCAGTGTTGACCGCGATGAACTCAACGCCCTTGAGGCCGACCTCGATCATTCGGTTCACGGCGTTAACTCCGCCGCCGCCGACGCCGACGACCTTGATCACTGCCAGGTGGTTTTGCGGTGTCGCCATGGATGTCTCCCTTGCATCAGACCCTCAACCTTTAGTTGAAGGTTGATGTTTAACGTGCTTCGTGTTGGAAAGAAATTAGGGGTCCGCGCGCGATCCTTCAAGCCAACACGCGGACAATAATGAAGGCTTAACTGGTCACAGGGTGATTCGGCGATGACACGTCGTAGGTCGTCGCCTTCACATTCGCCAGCAAAGTAGCGAGCACACGCGCCTTCTGAGGGGCATCCGCGTTCGTTCCCCACTTGACACTCTGCCCACCCTTCAGCGTGAAACTCACCTGCGCGCCCGTCGACGTGGCAGTCGCTACCTGCGAGCGTGTTTCGTCGTCCAGAGCGCCGAGCGCCGACGCGATATCGGCGGCACCGACGCTGCGATCTTCGGGCAGGGTCACCAACGGATAGGATCCCGCATCGGCGACCTGTTGGAACGCCACGCCCTGATCGTCCACCAACTGGTAGCCGCCGGAAACAGCCTCCACGGCCAGCGGGGTGCGCATAGTCACCGAGATGCGCAGGCTTGTCGGCCAGCGCCTCGTCACGGTCGCCGAGCGCACTGCGACGTTCGATTCGACGGCGCGGGCGACTGCAGACGTGTTCAGTCGCGTCAGCGGCACTCCCTCGAATGACGCAATCGATGAGCGCACAGAGTCAGCTGTTACGAGTGTCCCGTCTTCGCCCGAAACCACGACCGCGGAAGAAGAGAAGGCGAAGACCGGTGAGAAGAACGCAACCCACACGGCACCGCCAGCGACGGCAAGCGTCACGACTGTGAGCGCGATACGACGCATGAGGAGCATGCGACGCGCACGGTGACGTTCACGGAGCCTGTCCCCCAGGTCCGTTGCCTCCTCGCCTCCGAGCAATGACGCGGCATCAGCGACGGGCATGGGCCGATCAACCGCCGAGCGAGCGCGACGGCGCTCCACGAGCGACACGGGACGTCGCTTCGCTGCCTCGGCCTCGCTCGTGCCCTCATCCTCGGGCGTCGGAGCGATGATCTCGTCGAAAGACGAGGCGGGCGAGGAGTCCGCCCTCCCCGCGCGCGGCGAGCGCTCTTCACGAGATCGAGCACCCCCCGGACGCCTCGGCGAAGGCGGCCTCATGCCTCCATTCGCTTCCACTCATCCAGCACGTCGGACGCGCAGCGAGTGATCGAACCGGCGCCCATCGTGACGCACACACCGCCCTGAGGGGTCAGTGACGCAGCCAGGCGGGCAGCCTCGTGCATGTCCTCGACGTAGGACGCGCCCTCAATGCGCGACGAAATCAACGAGGAGTCAACACCGGGCTGCGGGTCCTCGCGAGCACCGTAGATACCCGCCAGGACGACATGATCCGCGCCCGACAGTGCCTGCGCGAAGCGCTCAGCGAAAATGCGCGTGCGCGAGTAGAGATGCGGCTGGAAGACCACACTCACCTCGCCATCGCCGGCGACGACGTGCGCCTCGCGAATCGCTGCCTCCACCTCGGTCGGGTGATGCGCGTAGTCATCGAAGAGACGGCGCGTACCAACCTGGCCGCGGGCCTCGAAACGACGGGCCGCACCCGTGAACTCGCCCAGGCCCTCGGCAATGGCCTGGGGTTCCAACCCACACTCGATGCCTGCCACCCACGCGGCCGTCGCATTGAGCACATTATGTTCGCCGGGGACGCACAGCGCCAGTGACGCACTGCGCGGCCCCCACGTCACGGACGCGCCGGCCCCGTGAGCCTCAACGCGCACGTCAGAAATCACGACATCGGGATCTCGCAGCGAGCGATCCGCACGCCCGTAGGTCACGACGCGCAGCCCCTCGGCGAGGGCCGCATCCGCGAGGCGACACGCACCCTCGTCCTCGGCGCACGTTACCAGCAGGCCCCCGGGAACCATCCGGCGTGCGAACTCAATGAAAATCTGCTCGAATTCCTCGCGCGAATGGTAGCGATCCAGGTGATCGGGTTCAACGTTCGTCACGATCTCGATCGCCGGAGAATAGTTCAGGAACGAGCCATCCGACTCATCGGCCTCGGCGACGAAAACATCGCCACCGCCCAGGTGCGCACCGGTACCCAGCTGCGGCAAAACACCCCCCACAGCCACGGACGGATCCAGCCCGCACGCTGACAGCCCGATCGCCAGCATGCCGGACGTCGTCGTCTTCCCGTGCGCTCCGGCGACGCCGATGAAACGCATACCCGAAGCCGCCAGCGCGAGAGCCTGCGACCGGTGAATCACCAGCTGACCGCGCTCGCGAGCAATCGCCAGCTCGGGGTTGTCCTCGCGGATAGCAGTCGACACGACGACCACCGAGGTCGGATCCACATGCGAGGCATCATGCCCGACGAAGACACGCACACCCACCGAGCGCAGGTGGTCAAGAACCGCCGAATCCTCGCGGTCCGAGCCCGCCACGGTCGCACCACGCGACGCGAGCAGCTCGGCGACGACGCTCATGCCGGCGCCTCCGATGCCAATCAGATGGAAACGATCCTGCAGCGTCGGCTCACTCACGGCCGCTCTCCTTCACCTGTTCCAGGGCCAGATCGGCCAGTGCACGAGCAGCACCCGCACGCCCCAGAGACTGCGAAGCAGCCGCCATGTCCGCCAAGCGGGCCGAGCCCAGCAGGGGGAACACGTTGGAACGCACGAAGTCCGCCGTGAAGTCCTTATCGTCGATCAGCTGCGCGCCACCCGCAGCGACGTGGTCTGCGGCGTTGAGGCGCTGCTCGCCATTTCCGATCGGCAGCGGCACGTAGATGCAGGGAAGGCCCAGGGCCTCCATCTCAGCCACGGTTCCCGCACCCGACCGACACACGACGAGGTCCGCGACAGCCAGCGCGTCCTGCATCGTCGTCAGGTAATCGATCACGTGCCAGCGATCAGAGCACCCGGCAGCCTCAACAGCGGCGCGTACAGGCTCATCCTTCCCGCGGCCCGTCAGGTGCACGACCTGCGCCCCCACGGGCAAAGCATCCGCGGCACTGGTCATCGACTCATTCACGTGCAGCGCACCCAGCGAGCCACCCGTGACGAGGAGCGTCGGAGCATCGGGGTTCACCCCTAGGCGCTCAGCGGCCTCACGGCGTGTCTGCGCGGCACCAGGCGCATCCCCGCGACGGCTCGCCAAGTCAGCAATCGCCGCACGCAGCGGGAGCCCAGTCACAACCGTCTCACCGCGGCGAGCCTGAAGCGGCGTCGACGGGAACGTCAAGGCCACAACTGCAGCATTGCGAGCACCCACCTTATTCGCGAGGCCGGGGCGAGCATTCTGCTCGTGAATGACGATCGGAACACCCGCGCGCTTGGCCGCAATGTACGCGGGCGTCGACACGTAGCCACCAAAGCCTACGAGGACGTCAGCGCCCTCCAAGGCCTGCGCACACCGCTTCACCGCATCAGAGAACCGCGACGGCAGCGTGAAAAACGCGAGGGAAGGGCGACGCGGCAACGGCACGCGAGGAATCTCCACCAACGGGAAACCGGCAGCCGGAACCAAATCCGATTCCAAACCAGTCGCTGTCCCCAGAACCACGACCTCCGCACCGCTCTCACGCAGCTGTGCCGCCGTCGCCAGCAGAGGATTCACGTGACCGGCGGTCCCGCCGCCAGCCATCACAACCTTGACCATAAGCGTCTCCTTTACGCGTGCCTAGCCCCAGTTTAGCGAGCCGCGCGCCTGCGGGGCGCCACGCGGGGGTCACGCCCCGCCGATGCCTCGTCCGGCCGACCGATCATCCGCATGCCAGCACGGGCGCGCGCGAACGACGCCACAACCGCAACCGCGGTGATAGTAAACAGGAAGGACGATCCGCCGTAGGACACGAGCGGCAGTGGAACACCAATGACCGGGCCAAGGCCCGTCACCGATAGAACATTAATGATCGTCTGCACCCCAATCCAGGAGGCGACGCCCGAGGACACGGCGACGACGAACAGGTCCGAGGTCCCCCGTGCCACTCGGATCATGCCCCACACCAGTAGACCCAGGCACACGAGGACGGCGAGCGTACCGAACAGACCGAATTCCTCACCAACGATCGCGAAAATAAAGTCCGTGTGCGCCGCCTGCAGGTAATTCCACTTCTCACGCGACGCCCCGGGGCCGAGGCCGGTCAGACCTCCCGACCCCAGCGCCCACAGCGAATGGTCAATCTGTTCGGGGGCGGACTCGTCCGGGCCCTTCGACGTGCCCGGCAGGATCGCGAGAATACGACGAATACGGGTCGGGTTTGACAGAACCAAGAGCACCAACGTGGGGACCGCGACCATGATGAGACCACCGAACCAGCGCTTGGGCAAGCCCGCGACCCACATAGCCCCCAGAGCGCCCACCGCGACGACCATCGCGGTCCCCATGTCTCGACCAAGCATGACCGCACCCAGCGCAATGAGAATCGGCAGGCCAACGGCAACCGCCATCGTGCGCAGGTCAGAACGCTTCGACGCTGACTTCGAGACCATCAGCGCCAAGAAGACAATAAGCGCAAGCTTCAGGAATTCCGACGGCTGGGCCATGATCGGCCCGAGCTTCACCCAGTTCGCGTTGCCGCCCTCGGACCGGCCGAGCGGGCTGAGCACCAGCGTCTGGAAGCCAAGCGCCCCCACGAACATCACCGGTGCGATGAAGACGAACCAGCGCTGCGGCACCAGCTGAACGACCATCGCGATCAGCAGCGAGACAACGATGATCAGAAGTGGACGGGCATACGCCGTGTAGGGGTTCTCCCCCTGCGCGATCGACGTGACCGTCTGCGCGGAAAAGCCCATAACGAGGCCGAAAACCGACAGGACGACAGCCGGCAGGACGACCAGATAGTACGTCATCACCGGGCTGTCTTCCCGCTCCTGACCGGAGCCGAAGCGGATCCGAGGCAGCGTGACGGTAGGAATGTGCCATCCGCGCTTATTCGTCGGCACCGGTGCTCCCCCACTGGGCGGCCAGGCGCGAGACCGCATCCGCGAACGCGTCGCCGCGCTGGCCGTAGTTATCGAACTGATCCCAGGACGCGCACGCAGGGGCAAGCACAACAGTGTCACCCGGCATGGACAGCGCCACGGCCTCATTCACGACCGAGAACATCCAATCCTCGTGTCCATCGACCTCCACGAACGGGACCTGCGGCGCCTCGACGGACAGCGCGGCGACCAGGGCACGGCGATCCTCGCCGATGACGACGACACCGCGCAGGGTCGGCTCAACCTGCTTGATAAGCTCCGTGAAATCCTGCCCCTTTGCGTCTCCGCCGACAATCCAGATCGCGCTGCGCGGAGGCAAGCCCGCGAGCGAGGCCCGCGCAGCATGCGCGTTCGTCGCCTTCGAGTCGTCCACCCACGTCAGATCCGCTGCATGGGCGATGACCGCGCGGCGGTGCCCAGCAGGGTGGAAGGAGCGGAGCCCCGCCTCCACGGCCTCGGGCTCAACGCCGTACGCTCGCGCGAGAGCGGCAGCGGCCAGCGCATCACTCAACGCAGCAGCCGACGGGTGGGGCCCGTAAGCGCCCGACAGGTCAGAGACGTGTGCGAGGGCAACCGCCTGACGAGCGCGATTCTCCACAAACGCGCGGTCGACGAGAAGTCCCTCAACAACGCCAAACTGCGACACCGACGGGGCACCGAGCGTCACACCGATGGCGCGCGCACCCTCAACGACGTCGGCGTTCTCCACCATGGCCTCGACGGTGCGATCGGATGCCGGATAGACGCAGGCCTTCACTGTGTTCTCGTACACGCGAGCCTTATCCGCCGCGTAGGCCTCGACGCTACCGTGCCAGTCCAGGTGGTCCGTATCCACGTTGAGACACACCGATGCCAGGGGTGAGACCGTATAGGCCGTGTGTAGCTGGAAGCTGGACAGCTCGACAGCAAATACCTCGGCATCACAGTCGATCGCGCGCGTAATCGGAGTGCCGATGTTACCGACCTCTTCGACCTTCACACCCGCGCTGCGCAGAATCTCACCGAGCATACCCACGGTGGTGGTCTTGCCGTTCGTGCCGGTGACCGTCAACCACGGGCGACCCGCGTGCGGGCCCTCCTCCTGCAGACGCCAGGCGAGTTCCACCTCTCCCCACAGGTCGATACCCGCATCCCCACAGGCGCGGAACACCGGGTGGTGCGCGGGCACGCCCGGAGACACAACGACGAGGTCGGGGCCAGCCTCGACGATCGCACTGGCCAGGGCGTTCGGATCCTCCTGAACACAGACCTCAACATCAGCGACATCATCGAAGAACAGCGACTGTCCGCCGCGCGCATCAAACGCGCGCACCTGCCAGTCGCGGGCGAGCAGCGCGCCCGCCGCACCCTGACCGGACTTCCCCCAACCGACAACAGCAGCGAGACGACTCATCGACGCGACACCCACTCCGCGTAGAAGATACCCGCACCGGCAACCGCAACAATCGCGGCAATCAGCCAGAAACGGATCACGATCGTGACTTCCTTCCAACCAAGCAGCTCAAAGTGATGGTGAAGGGGCGCCATCCGGAAGACACGTTTACCGGTGGCTTTGAAGACGCCGATCTGGATGACATCCGAGAGAACAACCGCGACGAACAGGCCTCCCACGATGACGGCGAGCAGCTCCGTCTGGGTCAACATCGACAGGCCGGCGACAGCGCCACCAAGCGCGAGAGCGCCCGTGTCGCCCATGAAGATCTGAGCAGGCGACGCGTTCCACCACAGGAAGCCCGCCAGAGCGCCAATCAGAGCGGCACAGAAAATCGCAAGGTCAAGGGGGTCACGCGTCGAGTAGCAAGTCGATTGATTCGCCCCCAGCTGCGTGCACGCCTGAATGCGCTGGAAGTACGTGATGAATGTGTAGGCACCGAACACGAAGATGGACACACCCGCAGCCAGACCGTCCAGGCCATCCGTCAGGTTTGTCGCATTCGACCATGCCGTCACGATGAGGTTCGTCCAGATCAGATACAGGACGACACCCACGCCGAGCCCCGCAAAGCCCAACGTCAGAGCCGTGGGGCGTGCAAAGGAAATCTCGAGTGTTGCGGCGTATTCGCCGAACTCGTTCGGCATGATGAGGGTGCCCAGCGCGAAGAGCGATGCAACGGCAACCTGACCGATGATCTTGCCCGACGGATGCAGACCGAGAGAACGCTGGCGCATAATCTTGATGCCGTCATCGAGCAGGCCAATAACGCCGAGTCCCACGAAGAGAAACACGAGGAGCAAGCCCGACCAGGACGGTCCCGCACCGGCAACCAGCGAACCAATCAGCCAGGCGATGATGGTCGCCAGGATGATGACGACACCCCCCATGGTGGGCGTGCCGCGCTTGGTCAGGTGCTGGGTCGGCCCGTCCTGGCGGATGAACTGGCCGTATTGGTGCAACACCAGGAAGCGGATGAGCAGCGGCGTGCAGATCACCGATAGCGCCATGGCGATGATGAACGCCGAGATAAGTCCAATCACCGGTTCGTTCCCTTCTCTCGCAGGATGTCTGCGACCTGCCACGAATGTGACCCGTAGGAGCCTTTGACCAGGATGACGGCGCCATCCTCAGCATGTTCGATCGCCAGGCGCGCAGCCTGCTCAGGATCCGACGCGACCTCACGGTGGGCCACACCCGGGGCACCCTCTAAATAGTAGTGGGCGTCCGCCCCCAGGCCAATGAGTGTGTCCACGCCCGCGTCCTCGATCATGGTTCCCACCTGCTCGTGCAGTGACTGCGTGTCATCGCCCAGCTCCAGCATTTCACCGAGAACGGCAATGGTTTGCGCGTCCGAGCCGATCGAGGCCAGCGCGGTGATCCCGGCACGCATCGAGTCCAGGTTCGCGTTGTAGGAATCGTCGATGAGGGTGATTGCCGTGCTCTCAACCGTGAGCTCATGAACGTCCATGCGGTGGGGACTCAGCGCACGCGCATTCGACAGAACGCTAGCTACCTTCTCCAAGCTGACGCCGAGCGTCAGGGCACCGGCGGCAGCCGCCAAAGCGTTGGCCACATGGTGGCGACCCACGATCTTCAGGTCAACGTGCGCCTCGCCCTGCGGTGTCACGAGCGTGAAGGAAGCGCGGTCAGCACGGTCAAGGCGCACGTCGATCGCCCGCACATCGGCGCGGGGATCACCCGAGGCGGAGAAGCGGATGACCTCACCCGTCGCCAGCGGTGCCATGGCCTCGACGTTCGGATCGTCAGCGTTGAGGATGACGGGGCCTCCCGGACGCATCCCCTTGATGAGTTCCGCCTTCGTGGCGGCAACACCTTCAAAACCACCGAAGCCGCCCACGTGCGCGTGTCCCACGCACAGCTCGATGGCAACGTCCGGGGAGACGATATTGGTCAGATACGTGATGTGACCGGGACCAGATGCGCCCATCTCGAGGACGAGGTGGCGCGTCGATTCATCGGCCAGAAGCACCGTCAGCGGCAGGCCAACCTCGTTGTTGAATGAGAGCTTGGGAGCCACCGTCGGCCCGTCCTCGCTCATGATTTGCGCCAGCAGGTCCTTCGTCGTCGTCTTACCCACGGAGCCCGTCATCGCGATGACGTCGAGGTCTCCCCCGCTGCGCAGCTTCTCGACGTGCGCGCGCGCCAGAGCACCGAGCGCCGTGGTCGAATCATCCACGACGATCTGGGACACTGCCTCGTCGACCTTGTGTTCAACGATAACGGCAACAGCACCGCGCGCCACCGCCCCTGCAACGAACGTGTGCCCGTCGGCGGCCTCGCCGCGGCGCGCAATGTAGAGCGATCCCTCAGCTGCTTCGCGCGAGTCGGTGACCACCGGGCCTGTCACGAGTACATCGGGGCCAACCAGGCGACCCGACACTGCCTCAGCAATCCATTGTGCTGACGTCTGCATGTTCTACTCCTTCAGACTCACGGCGTCGTCGGATACAGGTTAGCGGACGACGTGGAGGCGGGGATACCCAGGTTGCCGACAGCGGTGCGCGCAATGTCGCCAAACAGCGGCGCCGAGGAATCAGATGAGACCGACGCCACCCTCGGGTTGTACAGGACGACCGCGATCGCGAGGCGCGGCGCATCCGCGGGAATAATGCCGGCAGTCGTGGAGACGAGGCCGGACGCACCATCGATGATCGTCTCAGCGGTACCGGTCTTCACACCCACGCGGTAGCCCGGCACCTTGGCTGCGCCAGCGGTACCCAGATCGTCCTCGACGACGGACTCCATCATCGTGACCAGCTGCGAGGCCGTCGTCGCATCCATGGCCTGGACGGGCTGACTAGCCTGTGGCACCTCAACTGTCCCATCCGCGTTCGTCCACGACTTCACAATGTGAGGCGCGATGCGCACTCCCCCGTTCGCGATCGTGGCGAGCGCCGAGGCCTCCTGCATCGCGGTAATCGCGTACGCCTGACCGAACATCGTCACGTAGCGGTCACGGCCCTGCCACTGATCCGCACTGCGCAGCAGACCGGCGGACTCGCCGGGCAGCTCGACGCCCGTCTCCTCGCCAAACCCGAGAGCGCGCATCATCGCGTAACGCTGGTCGTCGCTCATCGTCTGGCCAATCAGGACAGTACCCGTGTTCGACGACTCCGCCAGAACACCCGTGGCCGTCAGGGTCTCCCCGCCATGCTCGTGGAAGTCGGTGATAGGACCACCCGCGTCGGGAAGATCCAGCGAGTAGGGCACCTGGAAGACACTCGTCGGCGTGATCGTCCCCTGGTTCAGGGCCGCCCCCACGGTCACGAGCTTGCCCACCGAGCCGGGCTCGAATGCGTCCTGAACCGCGTGTACCTTCTGAGGGTTCGCGTTGTCAGGTTCCTTCGAATTCGAATCCGCCATCACCAGCACATGACCTGTTGCCACGTCCTCGATGACGACGACACCCCAGTCGGCCTGGTGCTTCGCGACTCGCGCATCGAGCAGTTCCTGAACCTGGTGTTGTAGGTCGGCATGCAGCGTAAGCTCCACATTGCCGCCGTTCTTCGGCTCAACAGTGGTCTTCTTACCGCCCGGCATCACGGCACCGTTGGGCGCGATCTCGAAGGCCTGTGCGCCGGGCGTACCCGTCAGCAGCGTGTCGAACTGCGCCTCCATGCCCGAAGACCCCTGCCCTTCGGCGTTGACCGTCCCGATAACGGGCGCAGCAACATTGCCATTGGGGTACTCACGCTCGAAGACGGACTCCCACTCGATCCCGTAAATATCGAGCTTGCGAATCTCACGGTAGGACACGGCATCCACGTTGCGCTTGATGTACACGTAGGTGGAGTCGCCCAGCATCATGCCGCCGAGCTCCGCCTCATTCATGCCGAGGATGGGGGCCAGAAGGCGCGCGGCCTCCGCGGGCCCACGGCCGACCTCGTTACCATCATCATCGCGGTGGACGAAAGAACGGATATTCACCTGGTTCACCGCGATGTCGTACGTCTGGATGGAGTTCGCCAGGACGACGCCTGTGGCATCGGTAATCGCGCCACGCGCAGCGGCAACCTCCGTCGAGGAGGTGCGCACGCGCTGCCCCTGGGCCGCCAATGATGGTCCCTCGATAATCTGCAGCTGAACCAGACGCACGCCACAGATAGATAGGGCACCAACGAGGATGCCCACGATCCATCGCGAACGCGTGATGACGGTATCCATAGGTACTCGCCTTCCGAGTTACTTCGCGGGAGTCCCAGCCTCGACGCTGCCGGTTTCGAGAGTGATGAAACCCGACTTGCCCGCGGGCACCATGCCGTTCGCCTTCGCGGCCTTCTCGAGCTCCGTCGGCGAGGCCTTACGATCCAGTTCCGCTCGCATCGTCCACGACTGCGCCTCCAGCTCATTGAGAACCAGCTGCTGCTCACGGATCTCGAACGACGTCTGGGCCATGCGCGTGTTGAGGACCATCGATGTGACGACGGAGGCCAGCGCGACGGCGACGAAGAGCATGAGGATCGCTGCAACCGAGCGGCGAGGACGGGTGCCCTCGACGATGCGCAGCTCGTGGGCCTCCTCGCGGCGCAGTTCGGGGCGCGCTGCGGGACGTGCCTTCGCGGTTGCTGCACTCATGAGAGGTCCTTCCATTCGCGGATGAGCTCCGCGCCGCGCAGTCGCACGGAAGCGGATCGGGGGTTGTGGTCTTGTTCGGCCTGGTCGGCCCTGTTCGCGCCCTTTGTCAGCAGGCGCAGGCTGGGAGCCATCTCCTCGGGGATGATCGGCAGACCGGGTGGAGCACTGCTGGTCGACCCGCGACGCAGCACGTCCTTGACTATCCGGTCCTCGAGACTCTGGTAGGACTCCACGACCAGGCGCCCGCCCATCCTCAAGCTGGCGAGGGCCCTCGGCAGAGCGCGTTCCAAGATTGTCAGCTCGTCATTGACAGCCACGCGCAGCGCCTGGAACGTACGCTTCGCCGGGTTGCCGCCGGTACGCCGCGCGGGGGCCGGGATGGCCTCGCGGATGATGTCCACGAGTTCACCGGTGCGGGTGATGGGCGCGGTGTCACGGCGTCGGATGATGAGCCGGGCAATACGCGGTGCGAATTTCTCTTCGCCGTACGTGCGCAGGATCCGGATGAGTTCACCTTCCGAGGCAGTGGCGAGCAGGTCAGCGGCGCTCGGTCCGGTGGTCGAATCCATTCGCATGTCGAGCGGCGCATCTTTGGAGTAGGCGAACCCGCGCTCAGCCTCGTCCAGCTGCAGGGAGGACACTCCCAGGTCCATGAGGACGCCGTCGACGCGCGCACCCTGCCCCAGCTGGTCTGTCACTGCCTCATCGATGTTGTCGTAGGTGGTGTGGACCGCTCGGAAGCGTCTCCCGAAAGGCTCGAGGCGCTCGGACGCAAGGTCGATGGCCTGAGGGTCTCGATCAATACCAATAACCGTCAGGTCCTCGAAGCGCTCAAGCGCCCCTTCCGTGTGACCGCCCATGCCCAGCGTGCCATCCACGAGGACCGCGCCAGGGTGCTGGATCGCGGGGGCAAGCATGTCGAGACACTCGGCGAGGAGCACAGGCACGTGCCGCTCGCTTGCGGGGCGCGACGAATCGTGCACCGCCTGCGATGCTTCCACCATGTCGCGCCTCCTTTCGTGTGCCGACTGTCGTGTGCTGGGTGTTCAATCCGCGCTTCCAGGTCCCCCACCGTGCTCCGCCACCGGGGAAGTGATGTCGGAACAGCGGGCGGAGACCTGAGAGCACGGGTCAGAACATCCCGGGGATGATCTCTTCTGCTGTATTGGAGAAGACCTCTTCCTGGACGGCGAGGTACTCGCGCCAGGCCGAGGCATCCCAGATTTCAGCTCGCGACCCCGCACCGATGACGGCGAGTTCGCGACCCAGACCGGCGTATGCACGCAAGTCCGCGGGAACACTGATGCGCCCCTGCTTGTCCGGGATCTCCTTGTAGGCTCCCGAGAGCATCACGCGGATCCAGTCACGCGCCTGCTTGGACGACAGGGGTGCGCGACGCAGTTCCGCGGTCATGTTCTCGAATTCCGCGGCAGGGAACGCATAGATGCAGTGCTCTTGGCCGCGAGTGAGGACGATGCCGCCCTCCATATCCTCACGAAAGCGCGCGGGCAGAAACATGCGACCCTTGTCGTCGAGCTTGGGCTCGTACGTACCGAGGAACATGTCACCGCCCTCCCCCGTTCGGAACTTTCCCCCACTTTAACCCACCACACCCCATGTTTACACAGGAACTTCCGGCGTGGCGTAAAAAACAGAGGCACCAAACGGCTTCTTTTCAATGAAAATATCGAGTGGAGAAAAGTGGGGGAAATCTTGCATACATCCAAGGAAACACGCCTCCCACTCACCGTCCACGCCGCGCGCTCACCCCTTCCTTCTCGTCAACAATCATTGAAATACCAACGATAACCGAGCACCGAAGACCAGGAAACAGTCAGCAATCCGAGCCCGATGGAGCAGCGCGGGGAGGACAGTGGGGAATGCCGGGGAGGACAGCGGGGAAGACACCGGGGAGGACAGCGGGGATCACACCGCAACACTCCCCTCACACAGATCACCCGCACGCAGGAACACGCACACCCAACATCGCACGCACATTTGTGCGACTGCCGAGGTGCGGGTGGGAGGATGTGCGTGATGGTTGCGCAGCATTCTGAGTGTTTCGTGCTGGTT
>CALISI010000064.1 GCA_938041695.1 uncultured Actinomyces sp. | reverse complement strand
CCGTCGAGGTGTTCGCGGGCGCCGACCAGGACTACAAGGTGACCGTCGAGCAGCTTGAGGCCGCCCGTACCGACCGCACGAAGGTGCTCCTCATGTGCTCGCCGTCCAACCCGACGGGCAGCGTCTACACGCCCGAGGAGCTGACCGCAATCGGCCAGTGGGCCCTCGAGCACGGCATCTGGGTTATCTCGGATGAGATCTACGAGCACCTCCTGTACGAGGACGCGCAGAGCGCGCACATCGTCAAGCTGGTGCCCGAACTGGCCAACCAGGCCGTCATCCTCAACGGCGTCGCCAAGACCTACGCGATGACCGGCTGGCGAGTGGGCTGGATGATCGGCCCCTCCGACGTCATCAAGGCCGCCCTGTCCTTCCAGTCGCACCTGACCTCCAACGTCAACAACATCGCTCAGGAGGCCGCGCGCGCCGCCGTGTCCGGCTCCCTGGACGCGGTGAACGAGATGCGCGTCGCCTTCGACCGTCGCCGCCGCACGATCGTTGACATGCTGCGCCAGATCGACGGCTTCGACGTTCCCACACCCAAGGGCGCGTTCTACGTCTACCCCTCCGTCGAGCGCCTGCTGGGTCGCGAGATCCGCGGCCGCGTCGCCAACACGTCAGGCGAGCTCGCCGACCTGATCCTCGACGAGGTCGAGGTCGCGGCGGTTCCCGGTGAGGCATTCGGACGCTCCGGCTTCCTGCGCTTCTCCTACGCCCTGTCCGACGACGACCTCGTCGAGGGCATCACCCGCGTGCAGGAGCTCTTCGCCTGATGCACGTCTCGTTCGAACGAACAGCGCAGGAGGCCCCCCTCGGGACGGTCCTCCTCGCCCACGGGTACGCGGAGCACTGCGGGCGCTACGCCCACCTGCGCTGTGCGCTCACCCGCGCGGGTTACGACGTCGCCTACTACGACCACGCGGGCCACGGGACCTCCGACGATCCCCGCGCCCGCGTGGACGTGGGCGCGCTGATCCGCGACTTCGGTGATGCGCGCCGGGCGGCCCTCGCCCACGCGCGCACGCCGGAGCTGTTCCTGTTCGGACACTCCATGGGCGGCATCATCGCTGCCGCCTCCACGATCCTCGACCCGACGCGGCTGCGCGGCACCGTCCTGTCCGCGCCCGCCCTGCGTCCCCTCCCCCACGTCTCCCCCTCCCAGGCGCGCAGGCTTCTGCCGATCGCGCGGCTGCGCCCCGGCCTCGTCGTGGCGAAGGGCGCCTCCGACATGGAGGCCTCTCCCCTATCGCGCGACCCGCAGGTCCAGCGCGACTTCGACGCGGATCCGCTCACCTACAAGGGCGGCGTGCCGATCCTGACGGGCGCCACCATGATCATTCAGGGCGACGAAGTCATCGCGCGCGCCGGCCGCCTGGCCTCGCCGACGCTCGTCATGCACGGGTCGCACGACCTGATGGCGGACCTGCGCGGTTCGCGCGAGCTCGTGCGCGGGGCACGCGCGGCGCACCCGGACGCCGACATCCACCTGCGCATCATTGATGGCGCCTACCACGAGCTCCTCAACGAGCCCGAGGGCCCCGGCCTGATCCGCGACATCATCATCTGGCTCGGGGAGCACTAGGCCGTGGAAGTGCCCGCTGTCCCTAACCTGACGGCTCCGCGCCCCACCCCTGCGGGCAGGCGCGACCTCGCGACCCTCCCCAAGGCCCACCTGCACCTGCACTTCACGGGCGCGATGCGGCCCACCACGATGGTGGACATGGCGCGCACGCAGGGCGTGCGCCTGCCCCCACACCTGCTGCACATCGACGCGGCCTCCATGCCTGCCGACGGGCGCGGGTGGTTCCGTTTCCAGCGCGCCTACGATTCCGCGCGTCACCTCGTGCGTTCCGAGGCCGCGATGCGCCGCCTGATCCGCGAGGCCGCCGAGGACGACGCCACCGAGGGCTCGGTGCGCATGGAGATTCAGGCCGATCCCACGTCCTACGCGCCCTACGTCGGCGGCATCACCCCGGCACTCGAGATCATCATCGACGAGGCCCGAGCGGCCTCGCGCGATACCGGTGTCGATATCGGGGTGATCGTCGCGGCGTCGCGCATGAAGCACCCGCTGGACGCGCGCACCCTCGCACGCTTGGCCGCGTCGTTTGCCGGGGATGGCCCCGGCAACGTCGTGGCTTTCGGCCTATCGAACGACGAGCGCGTGGGGTCGACGGCTTCTTTTGCCCCGGCGTTCCGCATCGCGCGCCGCGCAGGACTCGTGGGTGTCCCGCACGGCGGCGAGCTCCTGGGCCCGTCCTCCGTGCGCGAGGTTGTGTCCACTTTGGCGCCCGCCCGCCTCGGGCACGGGGTGCGCACCAGCGAGGACCCGGACCTGCTGAAGGCCGTCATCGACGCGGGCATCGCCCTGGAAGTGTGCCCGACGTCGAACGTGCACCTGGGCGTGTACACGGACTTTTCGCAGGTGCCGCTGCCGATTTTATTGTCTGCCGGGGCTACCGTTGCGCTGGCTGCCGACGACCCGCTGCTGTTCCGTTCGCGCCTGGTCGCCCAGTACGAGGTCGCGCGCGACGTGTTCGGCCTATCTGACCAGGCCCTAGCTGACTTGGCGCGCTCCTCGGTCGACGCGTCGCTGGCCTCACCCTCGCGCAAGGCGGCCTGGAAGGCCGACATCGACGCGTGGCTCGCGGCGGAGCCTGCGGCGTAGTGTTTGTGCGGGGTGCGCCCACAGCGGCACCTCAGAAAGCAGCGAACACAGTCGGTAGCTGACAGTACCCACATGAACGCCACTACCCGTCCGATGAGCTTGAAAGCCCAACCGGCGATGATCGGGAAACCCGCTACCAGGCGATGCTGACCGTGACTGGCTCGGGCACCAGGGTCACCCCGAACGCATCGAAGACGCGCTCGGACACGGCGGGTCCCCGGCCTCGCACCTGGGCCTACACGCGACGACCGCTTCACCAATAGTGCACGCGTGCACTATCATGGAGGCATGAGCCGGTTTCATCGTGACGACGCGCCGTCCCTCGTGCGCGCTGCACGTCAGGACGCATCCCTCACGCAGGCCGAGCTGGCGGGGATGACCGGGATGAGCCAGTCGACCCTCGCGCAGATCGAGTCCGGCAGGCGCGCGGTATCCGCTGACCTGCTCGAACGCATCCTCCGTGCCGCCGACTACCGCCCCTCCGTACCGCTCGCCCGCTACGCGTCCTCGATCAGCGGCTACGCCCAGGAACGAGGCCTCGGCGCCCTCCGCGTCTTCGGCTCGGTCGCCCGGGGCACGGACGGATTCGAGTCAGACATTGACCTGATCGGCACGCCCACCCGCGAGCTATCACTGTTCGAGTTGGCGGACATCGCCTCGTTCACGAGCGAACTCACCGGCTTCCCGACGGAGGTTCACGCGGATACACACGTGCCCGAGGCGCTGCGAACTGCCGTTGACGAGGCCGTGGCACTATGAGTGAGTCTGTTCCCTTCACCCCTCGGCCGCGAGTGGCGCGCAGACACGCGCCCAGTTTCGACGCTGAGAACTTCCTGCGTGAACTCGACGTCATCGCCCATCGCGTCGAACGGGTTGCCGCTGTCCCCGTCGAGGCCTTCAGCGCCGATTGCCCGGAGTATGACTCCGCTTGCATGGTGATCATACGGTTGGCCGCGTTCCTGGAACGCGAAGAGTACGCACCCTACATGGATGGCCTGACTTCCTCTGAGAAGCGCACCCTGCGCACGACCCGCAACATCGCGGCGCACTCGGGGTACCAGAGCATGGACGACCAGCTCCTGTGGACGGCCGTCACCCGCAACGTGCCCGACATGATCGCGCGCCTGCGCGCCGCCGCATCACGCGGATAGGTTACGAGCACGCGGATAGGTTATGAAGATATGGATAGGTTATTAACCTATCCGGATGCGCATAACCTATCCGCGTTCGATAACCTTCGAAGCCAGGCGGTAAACCTGCGAGACCTCCTTCGTCTCCAGACTCCAGGTTTCCAATTCGGCTGCAACCAGATCCGGATGTTTCTTGCTGATGTCCCGCAACGCATTTCCCACGGATTTGCGGACGTACTCGCTGGAATCGCCGCGCAGCCTCGACAACCGTGAGACAGCATCACCGGGATGGTCCCGGAAGTAGGAGCGGCTCGTCCAGATCCTCAAGCCTTCCGTAACGGCCCTGCGCACGTTGGGGTGCGGGTCGCTCAGCCACTCGTCGATGACAGGAAGAGCCTCCTCGTACCCCTTGACAGCGCAGAATTCGTCGAATGCCTTCGCCAGGACCTCTTGGACCCTCCAATTGGAGTCTGCGGAAACCTCGTTCCGAAGGAAAGACAGAACATCCGGGTCTTGCGACAGGTGTCCCAGCAGAAAAACTGCGTACATGCGTACCTGATAGACCTCAGAGCGATACGCCAGGTACGCCGCGCGCAGCGCCTGTTCACGGTCGAAGGAAGCGTAGTCGGAGCGGGCACGCCGCTGCTCGTGCAGGAATCCCCTTTCATGAGCAGAAAACTCTCGCTCCAAGACCTCCACGTACTCTTTCATGGCCGTCTCCTCCACACGCTCAACGCAAGGCGCACCCGCTACCAGGCGATGCCGACCGTCACCGGCTCGGGCACCAGCATCACGCCGAACGTCTCAAAGACACGCTCGCGCACCGCGCGGGCTAGGGCCTCGATGTCGGCGCCCGTCGCGCCGCCGCGGTTCGTCAGGGCCAGCACGTGCTTGGTGGACAGGGACGCGCGCGGCGGGTCCCCGGCCTCGGGCAGGTGGAAGCCCTTGCAACAGCCCGCGTGATCGATGAGCCAGGCGGCGCTCGTCTTGACGAGGCTCTCCCCCGCCTTGAAGCGGGGCGCGTCCTCGGGCAGGGAGGCGGCCACGGCCTCGGGCAGGATGGGGTTCGTGAAGAAAGAACCGGCGCTCCACGTGTCGTGGTCCTCCGCATCCAGGACCATGCCCTTGCCGCGGCGCAGCCCCAGGACGGTCGAGCGCACCAGGGACGCGTCGGCGCGCTCGCCGGCCTCGACACCGAGGCGGCGCGCCAGCTCGGAGTACATGACGGGGGCGCTCAAGGGCGAGCGCTCGAGGCGGAAGTCCACGGAGAGCACCACCCAGCGACCGGTGGGCCCCCAGGGGCGGTCGCCCAGGCCGGGCTCGCCGACGCTGCGCTTGATCGCCGAGGATCGGTACGCAAAGCCGAGCTCGGAGGGCAGCAAGCGCACGACGATGCCCGTCAGTCGGTCGTAGGCCTCGACGCTCTCGATGGTCTCGGCCACCTCGTGGCCGTAGGCACCCACGTTCTGCACCGGGGAGGCGCCGACGGTGCCGGGAATGCCGGAGAGCGCCTCGATACCGGACAGGCCCGCAGACAGCGTCCAGGAGATGAACTCGTCCCAGACCGTGCCCGCGCCGGCGCGCACGACGACAGATCCGGCGGGGTCCTCGTGGATGATGGAGGCGACCTCGTCGAAAGGCTGTACGTCGACGACCGTGCCCTCGAAGGGGGCGTCCGACGCCAGCAGGTTAGACCCGCCGCCGACGACGAGGAGCAGGCCTCTGGCGGCATCGGCCGCGGCGACGGCATCCACCAGGGCGTCGGCGGACGCGGCGGGCACGAGGCGGGCGATCGGCCCGCCCACGCGCAGGGTCGTCAGATCAGCGAGGGTCGTCATGCCCCTAAGCCT
>CALISI010000063.1 GCA_938041695.1 uncultured Actinomyces sp. | reverse complement strand
CGATGACACTGTTCTCCACTGCCCACGGCTATTCGGACCTGGCGGGCGGGGGTGAACCGCTCAGCCCGCTGGACGGCCGCTACCGCGCGGTGAGCGCCCCCCTGGCGAACTACCTGTCCGAGGCGGGTCTGAACCGTGCGCGCGTCCACGTCGAGATTGAGTGGCTGATTTTCCTGCTCGACAACTCGGTCTTGCCCGGTGCGCCGACGCTGACTGACGCCGAGCGCGACTACCTGCGCGCCCTCACGCGCGACTTCGGCGCCGACCACATTGAGCGCCTCGGCGAGTTCGAGGCCGTCACCCGCCACGACGTCAAGGCCGTGGAGTACCTGATCGGTGAATACCTGGAGGCCGCCGCCTCGCGCCTGGGAGAGGAGACGTCTCTGCCCGCCCTGCGAGAGGTCGTCCACATTTTCTGTACCTCCGAGGACATCAACAACCTGGCGTACGCGCTGACGATCAAGGCGGCGACCGAGCAGGTGTGGCTGCCCGCGATCCGCGCCCTCCTGGATCGCCTGCGCGGCCTGGCCGAGGCCGGGGCGGCCGTCCCGATGCTGGCGCACACGCACGGTCAGCCGGCGACGCCGGTGACGATCGGCAAGGAAATGGCTGTGTTCGCACACCGCCTGTCCCGCCAGATCAAGCGCGTGGAGGCCACGGAGTACCTGGGCAAGATCAACGGCGCAACGGGCACGTGGGCCGCGCACGTCGTGTCGGTGCCGGGCGCGGATTGGCCGACGCTGGCTCGCTCCTTCGTGGAGGGCCTGGGCCTGACGTGGAACCCGCTGACCACGCAGATCGAGTCGCACGACTGGCAGGCGGAGCTGTATTCGGACGTGGCGCGCGCGGGCCGCATCGCCCACAACCTGGCGACGGACGCGTGGACCTACATTTCGATGGATTACTTCCACCAGAACCTGGCGGCGCAGGGGTCGACGGGCTCTTCGACGATGCCGCACAAGGTCAACCCGATCCGCTTCGAGAACGCGGAGGCGAACCTGGAGGTGTCGAACGCGCTGCTGGATTCGCTGGCGTCGACGCTCGTGACCAGCCGCATGCAGCGCGACCTGACGGATTCGACGACGCAGCGCAACGTGGGCGTCGCGTTTGGCCACGCGGTGCTGGCCTACGACAACCTGGTACGAGGCCTGGATGGCATCGAGATCAACGCGGCGCGTATGGCGGTCGACCTGGACGCAAATTGGGCGGTGCTCGGCGAGGCCGTCCAGCAGGCGATGCGCGCCGCCGCGATCGCGGGCGCGACCGGCATGGCGAACCCGTACGAGCGCCTCAAGGAGCTGACGCGCGGCCACGAGGTGGGCGCAGAGGACATGCGCGAGTTCATTGCGGGCCTGGGTCTGCCCGCCGAGGTGGAGGAGCGCCTCCTTGCGCTGACCCCCGCGACCTACGTCGGCCTGTCCGAGCGCCTGGCGCGCTGGGAGGCCTGAGTCCTCTCGGTTAGGGCGGCGGGTGCGCGGTTGGTCCGCGCCTCGCCGCCCGTGCCGTTTCTTCGCCTCCCGACGAGGCCGGGGCGGGGGTTACGAGCCCGACTGGGCACCGCTCTGGGGCCCGGACTGGGGGGCGACATGAGCGCCCGGGGTGAGCGTGGGAAGGGGGTGCAGGTCCGGATCCGCGTTGTCACTGACCGTCACGTGCACGCCCGGGAACGCCTCATCCACGGAGGGCAAGGCGAACTGACCGGGATCATCCAGGGGCTTATTCGTCGGCAAACACGCGGAGCGCGACCTCACGGCGATAAAGTCCTCCGAAAACTTGAACTCGACAAGGCCACCATATTTGTCGATCAGCTGAATACCCCGGGTAGCATCCCTATCGATTTGCTTGTCAACCTGCACGGCCACCGCCCAATCGGGCTTATTTTCTGTCACCAGTTTCTCGAGTTGCTCAAAGGACATCGACGGAGCCACCGTGGTGTAGCCAACCACCCGATACCCCTGGGTATCGCCGCTGCCACACACCTGTACGTACGGCAGACCCATCACCGTCAGCTCGCCACCGGTCTCGGCGGCCACCGGCACAGCCATACTCGATATCTCCGGCAGCTGACGGCTTATGTATTCTTCAATGCTCACACGCTCAGGAAAGGGAACGAACTCAGCATCGCGCGACTTTGCTGCATGACACCCACCCAACACGGCCACCACCACGACGCACCACGCACCCACGCGTACTGGGGTCCATTTCTTTGTCATGTTCATTCCCCCGTCTGCGCTCCGGACTGAATCCCCGACTGCGGACGCAACTCAGGATTCTCACCGCCGTTATCGTCATAGGCCCGCACGATTGTCAGATTCGGAAACATCTCTTCGGGGCTAGGCAGCGGATAAGACGAGCGCGGAGTGTCCGGATCGAGAGGCTGGGACGGGAACATACACCCCGAATACAAACTAATGATAATGCGGTCCTGAGCCTCGTGGTGATAGAAAATCAGACTATTCCCGTAGCCATCCCCGACAGCAACAGAGCGAGAGTTGAGTTTATCTCTGCGTACCGGATCCCACGAATATGCGAAGCCGTTACGCTGCGCCCCCTCAACGACAATCCGGCGCAAATCCTCATAATCGATCGTAGGAATAACCATCGAATCCCAATGGATATCCATATCGGTCGTGTCCGTCGTCAAGCAACCGTCGACTCGATTCTTGCCACCGACTTCTAGCACACCACCGGACTCGACGACGACCTCCTCGATGATGCCCAGATACCGGGGCAGGGTATCCCTGATGTGAACCTCCGTCGTCTGCCCCTCAGAGATCGGGATACTCCCACTGCCGCGCCCAAAATACAGTCCAGCATCATCCGGTGGGCTCGGAATACACGCCGCCAGAACCAGAGAGGCGCCGGCAGCAGTGGCCGCCATTGTCCACCGAGAACTCATGCCATCACTCCCCCGACTGGGCACCGCTTTGGGGCCCCGACTGGGCACCGCTCTGCGCGTCGGACTGTGGGTCGGCTTGGGCACCGAGGGTGAGCGTGGGGACCGGGTGCAGGTCCGGATCCGCGTTGTCACTGACCGTCACGTGCACGCCCGGGAACG
>CALISI010000062.1 GCA_938041695.1 uncultured Actinomyces sp. | reverse complement strand
ACGGCGTCGCGCTGGGAGAAATGCACGATGTAGACCGGCCAGCGGCCCTCGCCCAGCAGCCGCTCCACCGTATCGGGCAGGCGGTCCACGACGTACTCGAATTCGAGGGGCACGGGGCGCTCTGCATCGTCGATAAGGGACACGTCGCGCCCGGTGCGCTCCTTCCACGCACGCTCGAAACGCGTCGTGTCGCCCAGCGTCGCGCTCATCGCGACCACCTGTGGGGCCCTCAGCTCCAGGAGCGGCACCTGCCACGCCCACCCGCGCTGACGGTCCCCGTAGAAGTGGAACTCGTCCATGACGATCATGTCCGCGTCCAGCGTGGGCCCCTCGCGCAGCGACTGATTTGCCAGGATCTCGGCCGTGCAGCAGATGATGGGCGCGTCGGAGTTGAGGGATACGTCGCCGGTCACCATGCCGACGTTATCCGCGCCGAACAGGGACACGAGGTCAAAGAACTTCTCCGACACCAGGGCCTTGAGCGGCGCCGTGTAATAGGAACGGCCCCCGTGCGCCATCGACGTGAAGTGCGCGGCCAGCGCGATCATCGACTTACCCGACCCCGTGGGGGTAGCAGCGATCACGTGGTTGCCCGCCAGGATCTCCACCAGGGCCTCCTCCTGGTGAGGGTAGAGCGGACGCCCGGTGCCCTGCGCCCAGGAGGTGAAGGCCTCGTACAGGGCATCGTCGTCGCCCAGACGTCCCTCGTCCTCCAGGTCGTCCAGGATCTCGTTCAAAGTCGCGCTCATACACCCATTGTCCCAGAGTGGGCCCACGTCTGCGTCCGCGCACAGCCGGGCCCTTCCCTCAGCTCATCGACGAGGCCGGGGCACCCCCGCGCTCGCGGGTGGCCGTGCGCGTGGCGAGACGTCGCCTGCCGGGCGCGAAGCCCTGTGGCAAGATGAATGGGTCCCATTACAACGCGCGGGTGCGTCCCGCGACAGCGCGCGAGGCCCCGCGACGCAACCATGGCCTCGTCGATAGACACCCCGGGAGGCTCCTGTGGAACACATTGCCCAGATCGAGCAGCAGATTGCTGACTGGATCACGATGCACCTGACGATCTTTATCCTGATCGGCGTGGGCCTTGTCCTGACGGTCGTCTCCCGCGGCGTGCAGCTGCGCCTCTTCCCGGAGATGGTGCGCACGGTCCTCGGCTCGCGCAAGGGCGCCGACGGCGGCATCTCCTCCTTCCAGGCGTTCGCGATCTCGCTGGCCGCGCGCGTGGGTATCGGCAACGTGTTCGGCGTGGCTGCGGCGCTCATGTTTGGCGGTCCGGGCGCGATCTTCTGGATGTGGGTCGTGGCCCTGGTGGGCATGGCGACCGCGTTCTTCGAGGCGACGCTGGCCCAGATCTTCAAGGTCAAGCACTCCGACGGTTTCTTCCGCGGCGGCCCGGCCTACTACATGAAGCGCGGCATGAAGAACCGCGTTCTGGCCAACATCTTCGCCGTCATCACCGTCGTGACCTGCGGCGTCGTCATCACGTCCGTGCAGTCCAACGCGATCGCGGGCACGCTCACGAGCGCCTTCGGTGAGGCCGCCAAGCAGCCCCTGCCCGGTGCGGGCGGCTTCTCGGCCGCGCAGCTCACGGTCGCCGGCCTCATCTTCGTCTTCTCCGCGATGGTCATCTTCGGCGGCATCCGCACCGTCGCCCGCGTCACCGAGTGGATGGCCCCGATCATGGCAACCGTCTACGTCATTATGGTCGCCATCGTCTGCCTCATGAACATCACGCAGTTCGGCGCCGTGCTGGGCCAGATCTTCACTTCTGCCTTCTCTATGGACGCAACCGTAGGTGGCCTGGGTGGCGGCATCCTCGCCGCGATGATCAACGGCACCAAGCGTGGCCTCTTCTCCAACGAGGCCGGCCAGGGCACCGCTCCCAACGCCGCCGCGACCGCGACCGTGTCCCACCCGGTGCGCCAGGGCCTCATCCAGTCCCTGGGCGTCTTCATCGACACGATCGTCGTGTGCACCGCGACCGCCTTCGTTATCCTCATCGCAGGCGACAAGGTGTGGGGCGGCGCGGACGTCAACCCCTCCAACCTGACGACCCTGGCCGTGGCCCACGAGCTAGGCGCGTGGACAATCGTCCCCATGGCGATCCTCATCTTCGTCCTGGCCTACTCCTCGATCATCGCTGCCTACGTCTACTCCGACACGAACATGTCCTTCGTCTTCGGTGACGCGCGCTGGGCGAGCTGGACCGTGCGCGTCGTGTGCGTGCTCTCTGCGACGATCGGCGCGCTGTTGACCCTGGACGTCGTGTGGAACGCCGTCGACATCGCGATGGCGGTCATGACGATCACGAACCTGGTGGCGCTCGTCTTCCTGTCTCGCTGGGTGCTCGGCGCGCTGCGCGACTACGAGACTCAGCGTCGAGGCGGCATTGAGGAACCCGTCTTCGTGGGCGAGAAGAACCCGCTGCTGCCCGGTGACGTTCCCGGCAGCGTCTGGAAGCGTCCCAAGCACAAGAAGAAGTAATTCCCGCTGACCACTTCGCCGGGTGCGCCGTCACATCTCGTGCCGCGCACCCGGCGAAGTGTCTGTCGGCGCTGCTTGGCGCGGCGCACGCGCGGCTGCGTTAGGCTACCGGCATGAGAATCGCACGTTTTTCCGATGGTACGAACCCGGTGTACGGTGCCCTCGAGGAGGGCTCGACGAGGATCGTGGGGCTCAAGGGTGACCCGCTGTTTTCGCCCGTGGAGCCTTCCGGCCAGATCTACGAGCTGGACGAGGTGCGCCTACTCTCCCCGGTGATCCCGCGCTC
>CALISI010000061.1 GCA_938041695.1 uncultured Actinomyces sp. | reverse complement strand
CGGCGATAGCGGAGTTGGTGGTGCCGAGGTCGATGCCGACTGCACGTGCCATAGTTGTTGTCCTTTCATTCGCTAGGCCGTCTCCACTGCCGGAGCGGCTTGCGTTGGTCTGTGTGGTCTTGGCGGTGCCGGGAAGCTCCCGACACATCCTTGAGTCTGATGTACTCAACTTTAGGAGCAGGGTTTATATTCCGCAACCCGAAGCTCTCAAACTTGAGTCTGATGTACTCAACTTTCTTTTCAGACTATTATTCCATCCTGATCTGGCTAGGTGAACAGTCGTACCACAATGCCAAAACCTGCGTAGTGTCAAACAGTCGTAAGTAGAACGAAAGCCGGTCGTAAGATTTTGCAAAATTCGAAAGTGGCGTACTACACCCCTCCTCTGGCAAACTAGTAACGCTCTCAACGACCGAGAGCCCCGTCAATCAATGGAGACTTGATGCGCATCACGAACCGACTGGCTGGCAGCCTCCTCGCCGGCCTACTAACACTAGGAATGGCAGGTCCCGCCTTGGCCGACACGCCAGCAGCCGACGCCGCCCAGTCCGGCACCCCCGGCTCCCAGGCCACCTACGACGCACGCTACGCGATCCCCGCAGCCGTGCCCGCCTCCAGCGAGGCGAAGGTCGCGCAGTGGCAGGACATGAAGTACGCCATGTTCATCCACTGGGGCGTCTACTCCTCCTACGCAGGCTGGTACAAGGGCCAGAAGCAGGAAGTGGGCTACCCCGAGCAGATCAAGGCGTGGGGCCACCAGCAGACCTGGGATTCCCGCATCCCGCTGCAGGGCATCCCCCGCGAGGAATACCTGGCCACCGCCCAGACCTTCGAGGCCCCCAACTTCGACGCGACCGCGTGGTGCCAGCAGGCCAAGGACAGCGGCATGAAGATGCTGCTCATCACCTCCAAACACCACGACGGCTTCGCCATGTGGGACACGGCCACGACCGACTACAACTTCACGAAGCAGTCCCCCTCCCACCGCGACCCGCTCCTCGAGCTCTCTCAGGCCTGCCACCAGGTCGGCATCAAGTTCGGCCTCTACTTCTCCAACATTGACTGGGAGAAGCAGCCCGAGAACCCGTGGCGTAACGACAACACGCTGAACGAAGATGGCTACATGGACTACGTCCATGAGCAGCTCAAGGAACTCCTCGGCGGCAAGTACGGGGAGATCGCCGAGCTGTGGTACGACATGGGCAAGCCCAACCCCGCCCAGTCCGACCTGATGCGCCAGTGGGCGCACGAGCTCCAGCCGAACATCATGATCAACTCGCGCGTGGGTAACGACCGCGCGGACTTCGAGGTCGGCTGGGACAACGAGATGCAGTCCGAGCAAACCCAGGGCCCCTGGGAGTCGGCCGTCTCGATCTTCCACAAGTCGTGGGGCTACGCGAACTGGGATGACGCCGCTCCCACCTACAAGGACACCGGCTACCCGGACTACACCGAGGACGACTGGGACCACATCCAGCAGGTCGACAACACGACGGCCCTGCGTAAGGCCCCCGGCGGTGCCCACAAGAAGACCACCGAGATCGTGGGCAACATGTTTTCGACCGTGGCCTTGGGCGGCCAGTTCCTCTTCAACGTCGGCCCGAAGTTCGACGGCTCCTACGACCCGTGGGATGCCTCCGTCCTCAAGGGCATCGGCGACTGGAACCGCGCACACCCCGGCGTCCTCAACAATTCGCGCCCGACTCACTTCCCCATCGAAGAGTGGGGTAAGACCATGGTCGATGACTCCCACATCTACCTGGGCATCGAGAAGTGGCCGGCCGACGGCACGGTGAGGCTGCGCGGCGCCGGCGCCAACGACATCGCCTCGGTGAAGCTCGACGGCTCCGACGTTGCTCTGACCTACAAGGTCGAGGGCAATGACCTCGTCATCACCCTGCCCGCACAGCCCGACGAGATCCTCCCCGTCGTCACGGTCACCACGAACGGCACGCCCAACTACGTGCCCACCGGCCTGACCACCATCGGCGAGCAGGCGACCACGATCCCCGCCTCCGGCCTCGAAAAGTTCAAGGCCCCCACCCCCAAGACCGGTGAAACCAGCTTCACGGCCTCCATCACCCCGGGTGACAAGGTTGCCTCGGGCGTGCGCGTTTCCTTCGACACCGAGGGCTTCACAGACGACTACGCGAAGTACAAGGTAACCGTGGGCGACCAGGAGGTGAAGGGCCTGACCGTTGCCGACCTCAAGGCGGGCGTCGGTCCCTTCACCCTCGGCCAGCACGCCACGGCGCGCGTCACCCTGTCCTACGACAACCCGGCGTACGTGCTGAAAGGCTTCGGCAAGGGCACGACCGTCAAGTCGGTCACCGTCAAGGCCGAGAAGTTCTCGACCCCCGCAGTGACCGTCGAACCGTCGACCATCGAGGCAGGCAAGAACATCACCGTGACGGGCACGGGCTTCGCGCCCGAGTCCACCGTGACGCTCACGCTGCACTCCGACCCCGTCGAGGTCGGCACGGCCACCACGGATAACACTGGCTCCTTCAACGCCGAAGTGACGGTTCCCGCCGCCACCGAGGCCGGGGACCACACGGTCGTCGCCGAGTCCACCTCGCCGGCCGTCTCCGCGACCGCGCCGCTGACGGTGACCGCGCCCGCCGCTCCCTCTGCGGAGCCGAGCGCCGCTCCGAGCGCACAGCCCTCGGCAGCCCCCACACCCGAGCAGGGCGGCAAGGGCGGCCTGGCCCGCACCGGTACCAACGCGCTGCTCGCTGTGGCAGCCGCGCTGATCGCCGCGGGAGCGGGCACGGCGTTCATCCGCCGCTCGCGCCTGTCCAAGGCCTAAGCATCGCGTGGGCTTAACCACCACAGATGGGGGCGGGGCGTACCTGACGGTACGCCCCGCCCCCACTTACACTGGAGAAATGCGCTGCGACCACTTTGACGCCGGGACCTGCCGGTCCTGCTCCCTCCTCCCCCAGCCCTACGAGCGTCAGCTCTCCGGCAAGGTGGAGGCCGTCGCGGCCACCCTGGACCCCGTCCCGGGAACCGGCGAGATCACCTGGCTGGCACCGGCCTCGTCCCCCGTGAAGGGATTTCGCACCAGCGCGAAGCTCGTCGTCGGAGGAACCCGCCGCCGCCCCACCCTCGGCATCCTCGGACCCGGCCGCCGCGGCGTCGACCTGCCCGGCTGCCCCATCCAGCACCCGGCGATCAACCGCGCGACGCCCGGCCTCAAGCGCTTCATCCGCTCCCTGAACCTCACCCCCTACGATGTTCCCACCAAGCGCGGGGAACTCAAGAACATCCTCATCACCGTGGGCGAGGGACAGCGGCTCATGATTCGCTTCGTCCTGCGCACGCGCGATCGCGTCTCCGACATCCGCTCGGCACTGCCGCTGCTGCGCGACCTCGTGCCGGCCGCCCACGTCGTCACCGCGAACATCCACCCCACGCACGAGGCCATCGTCGAGGGCCCCGACGAGATCATCCTGACGCGCGCCCGCACGCTGCCGCTCAGCGTTGAGGGCCTCGAACTGGGGCCTCGTTCCTTCGCACAGACGAACGCGCACGTCGCCTCCGCCCTGTACGAGCAGGCCGCGCTGTGGGCCTCGCGCCCCTTCGCCGACGGGCGCCTTCCCGAGAGCCTGTGGGACATGTACTGCGGCGTCGGCGGCTTCGCCCTCGCTGCCGCGCGCGCCGGATTCCCGCGCGTCACCGGCGTCGAGGTGTCGTCCGGGGCGATCTCCTCGGCGATCAGCGCCGCGCGCCACGCGGGCCTGTCGCGGTCGGCTGTGTCCTTCATCGCCGACGACGCCACCGCGTGGGCGCGCGCCCAGTCGCCGGAAGACGTGCCCGACGTGATCGTCGTGAACCCGCCGCGTCGAGGCATCGGAGCAGACCTGGCCGCCTACCTGAACGAGTGCGACGCGCCCCGCGTCATCTACTCCTCGTGCAACCCCGCATCGCTCGCGAAGGACCTGGCGGCCATGCCCTCCCTGTGCCCCATCGAAGGCCGCCTCTTCGACATGTTCCCGCACACAACCCACGCCGAGGTCGCCCTCCTCCTCGAGCGCGCGGAAGTAGCTCCGATCGCACGGCCCACCCCGGCCTCGGACCGTTACAATTGGACCTAACGTTAGGAGAAACATGACCGTCGAACTCATCACCGCCGCCACGCCTGAGATCCACGAGGCCATGGGACGCTTGCTCCCCCAGCTGTCCCGCTCCGCCGCCCCCATGAGCGAGGCCGACGTGCAGCGCTTCCTCGCCCAGTCCGGCGTGCACCTCTTCGTGTTCCGCTCCGAGACGGCCGACGCCGAAGGCAACCACCCAATCCTCGGCATGCTGTCGCTGGCCACCTTCGAGATCCCCACCGGCGTGCGCGCATGGGTCGAGGACGTCGTCGTCGACGAGGGCGCCCGCGGTCAGGGCGCCGGCCAGTCCCTCGTCGTCGCCGCGATCGAGCACGCCCAGACGATCGGTGCCCGCACCGTCGACCTCACCTCGCGCCCCTCGCGCGAGGCCGCGAACCGCCTCTACCAGCGCGCCGGCTTCCAGCTGCGCGAGACCAACGTGTACCGCGTGACGCTCGAGAAGAAGTGAGCTCACGACGCTTGCACCGCTCACTCCCTTAGCGTTGTTTGCCGCGATTGCGTTGCTTGTTGCTACTTGCGTCCCAAGCATTCATTATGTTGCCATCCGCCCCCGCATGATGCGCGGGCGGGCGGTTTGCGTGGGGCGATGAACGCATAACCGACGGATCCGGGATGCGGTTCCCGCTGGCCGATTGCGCATGGCCACCGGGCCCACGTGTAGCGGCAACGCATGACAGCGGCATCGATGGGCGGGGCGTGGGCGCAAGAAAGGCCCTATGCAAGCCACATCTGGTCCTCAGCGAGACAAAACTCTCCCTGCCGCCCGGCTCGGCGGGATCAACCGGTACAAAACTCTCCCAGCACACCTCCTCCTGCCGGGATTCCGCGAAAAAGTTCGCCCAGCACCAGACTTCTCGGGCTGACCCGCGAAAAAGTTCACCCAGCACAACCCCTCCACCAGTGTTTTCGCGAAAAAGTTCGCCCAGCAGGCCATAAAACACCATTTTTGGGGCATTTATCGTGCGCTGGGCGAACTTCTTCGCGTTCACGCCCGCTCCGGTCCGAGCAGGGAGAACTTTATCCCGCATGCGGGGCCACTTCCGGCACAAAACTGTCCCCACTCGTGGCCTCGGCGGGCGATACCGGAAGAAAACTATCCCGGCACACACCCCCGACGGGCCCAACCGGTACAAAACTCTCCCACCACGCCCCAAAACGCTGCTTTCGGCCCATTTTGCGCCAGCAGGGAGAACTTTGTACCGCTTCCGCCACCAACAACCCGAGCAGGGCGAAAGAAGTCACGCACCAACACCCCACCTCCCCCACCAACGCGTCCCTCTCCAAATTTCGCATGCAATTCAATTGCATGAACTTTCAACAAAGCTCAGAAACGTTGCAATTCCAACGACATGAATTCAACGTTTGAAATAACCAAAAGGGAATTGCATGCGAAATTACTGTGCCGACGGGGCAGGCCGCGGGGCCTTGCCGCGGTGCCGACGAGCAGTGACAGGGGCAAGCCAGGCAAAACTCGCACATAATTTCCTACGGTCACTTTTGGAGACCGCCCACAAACGTTGCAATTGCAACGACGCCAATTCATGATTTGAAGTAGCCCAACGGGAATTACGTGCGAAATTGCTAAGCCGCAGGAGCCGACCGCACTGGCCTCTCACAGCAACAGACACTGCCGGGGCGGAGGGCGCCGGAGTGCCCGAAGGACCTGGCCACGGGGCCGGTGGGCGGTGGCAGGGCCTGGCCGGGCTTCGAGATCGATCACTCCGAGCCGCAGGCTCGCGTGTGGCGATCTCGCGGGCGGGCCGCCGCCCACCGGCACACACAGCGGCCAGACCCAACCAGTCAGAACTCCTCGTAGTACTCCGGGTTCTGGTCGGCCTGGCGGCCGTCGGGGCGCCCGAGTGCGCTGATCGCCGCCATTTGTTCGGACGACAGGGAGAACGAGAAGATGTCGAGGTTCTCGCGCTGGCGCTCAGGGTTACCGGACTTGGGCAGGGGCAGGGCGCCGAGCTGGTAGTGCCAGCGCAGGATGAGACGCGACGGGGACACGCCCACCTCGGATGCCAGTGCAACGATCGCGGGGTCTTCGACGATGCGCCACTTGCGACCCAGGGGACTCCACGACTCGGTGAGCACGCCGACCTGCGCGTGATACTCCAGGGCGGAGGCCTGGGGGAAGTAGGGGTGCAGCTCGATCTGGTTGACGCTCGGGTACTCGCCGGTCTCGGCGTGCACGCGCTCAAGGTGTTCGGGCAGGAAGTTGCAGACGCCGACGGATCGGATGAGGCCGCGATCGCGCGCGTCCAGCAGGGCTTGGAAGGCCTCGACGTACAGGCCACGCTTGGGGTTGGGCCAGTGGATCAGATACAAATCCCAGTAGTCCAGGCCAGCGCGCATAAGGGATTCTTCGAGGGTGTAGACGGCCTCGTCGTAGCGCTGGTGGCGCCCGGGGAGTTTGGAGACCAGGCGCAGCTCCTCGCGAGGCACGCCGCAGCGGCGGACGGCGGCACCCAGGGCGCCTTCGTTCTCGTAGTTGAAGGCGCTATCCAGCATGCGATACCCGGCCTCGATGCCCGAGACCATTGAGGAGACGCCCGAGGCGCCGCGTAGGTTGTAGGTCCCCAGCGCGATCGCGGGAACGTCCAGGCCGTCGTTCAGGGTGTATGCGGGAATCTCACTCATACCTCAAGCGTAGGCCACCCCACGCGCGGCGTTCTACCATTGAGGTATGGCACAGCTTGAACTGGACGAGGTCCACGCGAACGCGGTGGACTATCAGCATTTCCTCCTTGATTCTCCCACCCCCTATCACGCGGCCGAGGTCGTGGCTCAGCGCCTCGTGGACGCCGGCTTTACGCGCGTCGACGAGAAGGGTGCGTGGGATGCGTCCCCGGGTGGTCACGTGATAGTGCGCGGTGGCGCGGTGGCCGCGTGGTTCGTGCCCGAGACGGTCGCCGAGGACGCGGGCTTCCGCATCGTTGGCGCGCACACGGATTCGCCGGCGCTGTCGGTGAAGCCGTCGGTACAGTCGACGACGCCGGATGGCTGGGGCCAGATCGACGTCGAGGTGTACGGCGGCATGATGTGGAACTCGTGGCTGGATCGCGAGCTGACCCTGGCGGGCCGCCTGATTCTGAACAATGGCGAGGTCGTCCTGGCGTGTACGGGTCCGATTGCGCGCATCCCGCAGCTGGCGATCCACCTGGATCGTGAGGTGAATCCGGTTGGTTTGAAGCTGGATCCGCAGAAGCACCTGCACCCGGTGTGGACGGTCGATAACCCGTACGGCAACGTGCTGGAGTATGTGGCTCGCACGGCGGGCCTGGATGACGCCTCGCAGGTCGCGGCCTTCGACCTGATCCTGACCCCCAGCCAGGGGCCGGGTTTCTTCGGCGACAAGGGCCAGTTCATCGCGGCGTCGCGCCAGGACAACCTGTCGAGCGTGCACCCGGGCCTGGTGGCCCTGGAGCGCCTCGCCGCGGAGGGTGTGCCCGCGGACGGCGATATCACGGTGTTCATGTGCTTCGACCACGAGGAGGTGGGCTCGGAGTCGCGCACGGGCGCGGCCGGCCCGATCCTGGAGACGGTGCTGCGCCGCACGGCGACGGCGCTGGGCCGCGACGAGGACGGCTTCGAGCGGATGCTGGCGGCTTCGTCGTGTGTGAGCGCGGACGCGGCGCATTCGGTGCATCCGAACTACGCGGGCCATCACGATCCGGATAATCGTCCGATGATGGGTCGCGGCCCGATCATCAAGATCAATTCGAAGCAGCGTTACGCGACGGACGGCGAGGGCATTGCCTTGTGGAATCGGGCGTGCGCGGCGGCGGGTGTGCCTTCACAGAGCTTCGTGGGGAACAACGCGATGCCGTGCGGCACGACGATTGGTCCGATCACGGCAACGCGCCTGGGGATCTTGACGGTGGATGTGGGCGTGGGCCTGCTGTCGATGCATTCGGCGCGCGAGATGAGCCACATCGATGACCTGATGACGCTGTCGAAGGCGCTGGAGGCGTACTGGCGCGGCGCGTGAGCGTCTGAGCGCATGAAGATACCCCGGCCTCGTCAATTGATCGACGAGGCCGGGGTTCTTTTCGTCTATCGGGCGCCCTCAGAGGGAGGCGACTGCGGTGACGGTGACGGGCACGTTGCCGCGCGTGGCCTTGGAGTAGGGGCACAGCTGGTGGGCGCGGTCGGCGAGGGCCTGGGCGCGGTCGAGCTCGACGCCGGGGATGAACACCTTGATGTCGGCGGTCAGGGCGAAGGAGTCGCCTTCTGGACCCAGGCCGATCGTGGTGCGCACGACGGAATCGGTGGTGTCGATGCCCATTTCCTTGGCGGCCAGCCCCATGGCGCCTTGGAAGCAGGCGCCGTAGCCCATGGCGAAGAGGGCTTCGGGGTTGGCGCCGTCGCCGGTGCCGCCCAGTTCCTTGGGGGCGCGCATGATGTGGGTAATGCCGAGCGCGGGGACGGAGGAGGTACCGGCGCGGCCGCCCGTGGAGTCGGCGGTAACGGAGTATGCAATCTTGCTAGGTGTATCCATGCCCCCATTCCACCACTAGGACTTCAGTCCCGCAAGCGGTTTAACACAAAGACAAGCGATTCCGCGCACTCAAGGACGAGGCCGGGGCCCGCCCGCAGGTCACGGCCTCAGGCGGTGAGGAAGTCCGCGTCGGGGCGGGCGCTCAGCGCCTTGGCGACGGCGCGGCGGAAGCGGTCGTTCATGGGCGGGAGCTGGTCGCCGCGGAAGAACGCGGTCTCGCTGTTTTCGCCGTCGGCGGGGTTGGGGTCGCCACTCACCCACTGCGCCGCGAAGGCGACGTCCAGGTAGGTGGTGACATCTCCGTTGTCATAGGTGAAGGGGCCGACGACCTCGACGGAGAGGAGGCGGCGCACCTCGATGCGCACGTCGGCTTCCTCGAGCGCCTCGCGGGCGGCCGCGACGGCGGGCTCCTCGCCCGGGTCGACGATGCCGGTCACGGGGGTCCAGGCGCCGTTATCGGAGCGGCGTACGCACAGGATGTCGACGGCCTCGGGCGCGATGGGACGTTCCCAGTCGATGGGCGCGCATCCCGGGGCGGGGCGCAGGATGACGACGGTCGTGCCGGGCATCCACAGGGGCGCGTGGCCGACGTGTCGGCGCAGCTCGAGGACGAAGTCGGGGGTAGCCATGGCCCTAGTCTACGGCGCTCACAGGAAGGACGTAATGATCGGCAGGAGCAGGATCTTGACGATGATCGCGAAGGCGAAGAGGGTCGCGTAGGCGGCCTCGATGCGCTCGTCGGTGACACGGGCGTCGGCGGCCTGCAGGACGGCCGGCTGGCCGAGGAAGCCCGCGACGCCACCAGCGGCACGAGGCGCCGACAGGCCGATGAACTTTGCGCCGATCGCCTGGACGCCGCAGCACACGACCACCATGACGGCGGCGAGGAGTGCGGCGCGCCAGCCGTCAGGGCTGCCGAGCAGGCTCGCGAACTCCGGACCTGCGTTCAGGCCGAGCGCCGCAAGGAAGAGCATGAGGCCGATCTGGCGGATCGTCAGGTTCGCGGCGGCGGGCAGGGTCCACACGAGCGGGCCGGTGCGGCGCAGCGCGCCGAGCAGCATGCCGACCATCAGCGGGCCTGCGGCGGCGCCCAGCTGGAAGCCCTGCCCGCCCGGCAGCGGGAAGGACACGATGCCCAGGAGAAGGCCCAACACGAGGCCGATGCCGAAGGCCATGCCGTCGACCTCGGCGACGCGGCGCTCGGAGTCACCGAGCCACTCCGCGATATCGTCGAGCTCCTCCGTGGGGACGACAACCGCGACGTGGTCGCCGAGCTGGAGGTCGAGGTCGTCGCGGGCCAGGAGGTCCAGGTCGCCTCGGCGCACGCGGGTGATAACGGCACCGAAGCGCTTGGTGACGTTGAGTTCGGAGACGCTGCGGCCGGCGACATCGGGGTTGGACACGACGATGCGCTCGAACGCCAGGTCGGAGCGATCATCCTCGAGGTTGTGGTCGAGGATCTCACCGACGAGGGGTGCCGTGTCCTTAATCGACGCGGGATCGCCGACCATGACGACGTGGTCTCCGGGCAGCAGGTCCTCGCCCGGGGCGATGACGCGCGTCCGGCCGTCGCGTCGCAGGTAAGACAGGCGCACGCGCTGCTCACGCCACGCCGCAATATCACGGGTGTTGATCTGCTTGGTCACGTGCACGCTGACGGCCTCGAGGGACGCACCCGCCAAGGAGGGCGTGTCCTTGAGACCCAGCCACTTCCTCGTCACCGTGATGGTCACGATGAGGATGCCACCAATGACGCCGACCGGATAACCGAAGGCGTAGCCGACCGCCGCGTTCGCGTCCCCGGTGAGGCGGGTGGCCGTATCGAGGGCGGGCGCAGCGGTGAGGGCGCCCGTGAACAGGCCCGAGGTCAGGCCGGACGACAGGCCGAGGAGACGTCCGCCCGCGAGCGCAATAGCCGCGCCGACGATACACACGATCGTCGTCAGCGCGAGGAGGTTCGTCTGCTTGCGCAGATCCTGGAAGAAGGTCGCGCCCGCAGAAATGCCGACGCAATACACGAAGAAGGCCAGGCCCATCGGCTGGACGATCGACATGTGCGTGCTCACGACCTCGGGGTGCAGGGCCGAGACGATGAGGCCCACGAAGAGTGCGCCGGCCGCACCGAAGCGCAGCGGGCCGATCCGAATGGCCCCGATCGCAGCACCCAACGCAACAACGACAAACAGTGCGAGCAGGGGTGAAGACGTGAATAGAGAGGCCATAGCTTTCAGAGTACCTGTCGCTCCCCCGGCGGTCCCCGCCGACTGTCACATTACCTGCGTTATGAACCTCACGGATTGGTTACACTGGTGCCAGAAACTGAAAGGACGGTCATGTCTCAACCAGCACCCGGATGGTATCCAGACCCCGCAGGCTCTCCCCGCCTGCGCTGGTGGAATGGTGGCATGTGGACCGAGCAGTACCAGCCGATGCCCACGCAGCACCAGGCAATGCCTCAGCAGGGCATGCCTCAGCAGAACTTCCCGCAGCAGGGCTTCCCCCAGCAGGGCGGAACCCTGCAGGGCGCGCAGCAGGCGAACGCCCAGAAGGGCCCTCACCTGCCGTCCAACAAGCAGGCGCCGACCGTCTCCTCGAATCCTTACGGCTCCGAACCCAGGTTCGACCAGCCACAGAAGGACGCGCGGGATAAGAAGGCCGGACAGACCAAGGACTCTCAGACCTCCTCGCACTGGAAGATCGCGACAGTCGCAGCGTGGGTGGCCGTCGTCGTTTTCGCAGTGACGACGATCATCGCGGGCGCCTCCTACAGCCACGCACGTGCGGAGCTCGCACCTGCGGTCAGCGAACGTGACGACGCTCAGGGCCAGCTCGACCAGGCACAACACGAGCTTGATCAGGCCCAGAAGGAACTTGAGGAGTTGGAGAAGTGAGTTACGTTCCCACCCCCGCGCAGGCACCCACGCCACAGGCTTCAGGGTCCCACAGCGGCATGAAGGTTCTGACGATCATCGGTGCCTGCCTCGCCGTCCTCTTTCTGATCCTCTCGGTTGGCCTGGGACTCGGTGCGCGTTCCACCCATCAGGCCGCCCGGCAGGCGCAGAGCGACGCCCAGGCCCTGCGTGATCAGGCCAAGGAAACGGAAACCGAGACGGCGACGACCCGCACCAAGATCAATGACGCGACCAATAAGAAGGAAGCTCAGGCGTGGTGTGACAGTCTGACGAGCGCGAATGCAGATTTCACCTCGCTTGATGTGAAGGCGCGAGAATACTCGAGCCTGACGGCGACACGCCACGAAGCCATCGGCAAGATTTGCCCGAAAAAAAAGGACTTTATCGAGGCGTACGCAAAAGACGCATCGCAGGACATGGTCAAGCAAGACACCCCCACCTGCACGGCGGGGGCATCCTCGGCGACAATCACCGGATCCGTATCCATTATCGGAACGAACCTGGCGGGCCTCTCGGCGTACGACGTCGGCGTCGAGGTCTACCTCGTCCCCGGCTCTACCATCAAGGGCTATCAGCCCTCAGACAAGCAGACGGTCACCGTCCCCGCGGGCGGATCAGCCTCGCTGTCATCGACTGTACCGTTGCCTTCCTTCGACTCGGGATCCTGCATCGTCCGCGCTGTCAGCATCTGGCCCAGCGGCGTCTGAGTAGATAGTTGCCCACCATCCCTACGGCTACTAGACTTCCTGACCGTACCCTCGGTTTTGCCACGGCACGGGAGAGAGAATCACGATGAGCGAACCCGCGGAAGGCTGGTACGCCGACCCGACCGATGCTGCGTAGCTGCGCTGGTGGGACGGTCACGCATGGACGCAGTACGTCGAACCCTACGAGGCGACCCCCGCGCAGTCTGAGACCGCCGAGGCGATCCCCGCCTACGACGAGGCCCAGTACCACGCTCAGCAGGAGCAGGTAGCGGCGAACGTACCGACTCAGGAAGCTGCCGAGGTCCCGCCGATCCCCTCCCCCGAGGAGCCCTCCTACTGGTGCGCACAGATCACACCTGAGAACGTCGCGAAGTTCGACGAGCTACGTGACCTCTACCTTGGCGTGAGTGAGACGGCTCAGAGTGCTGTTGATCAACAGTGTCAGAATAAGGTCACCATCAATAACCTCGTTGCTACCAACGATCCCAACGGGGCTTTCGACACCACCAGCGAGGTCGCAACCGTTGACGTCGGCCGCAGCGGCACGGGCAAGACCCAATTTACAGTCCCCTACGACCCCACCTGGGGCGAGTACTACAAGGTTGACGTGAAGTCGTTCTTCCCGAACGAGTGAGACCGCATTCCTGATCGCGCCACCCCGTCGCCCTGCGTGGGCGGCGGGGTTTGTGTACCCGCAGCCAAGGGTCGTCAGCCCGACCCCGGACGCAACTCAGCCGTGAACGACCCGCATGCGCGCACCGACGAAGCCTGCCCCGGCCTCGTCGGTGAGCTCAGTAGTGCTCGTGGGAATCGTAGCCGCGCAGCCTATCGAGCTCGCGACGCTCCTTCTTGGTCGGGCGCCCGCTACCCCTCTCACGCATCGCGACGGGAATGTGCACGCGCGGGCGCTCCGGCGTGCGGTCATCGTAAGCGGTGCGCGCCTGCGGGTAGGAAACGCGCTTGCTCAGCAGCAGGACGACCCCGAGGATGCGGTCGAAGCCCTCGATGCGCAGGCGGACCTCGTCGCCGACACGCACCTTGTAGGCCGCTTTGACGGGCTCCCCGTTCACGCGCACGTGCCCGGCACGCACGGCGGCCGTCGCCTGGGAGCGGGATTTCAGCTGGCGGGTCGCCCACAGCCAGGTATCGACGCGCACGGAGGACGATGCGAGCGCGCCGGCGGGGATCACGACGTCGTCGGGGGTCTGGCTCACTGCGTCCCCTAGTTGATGCGACGCAGACGCTTCTGGTGGCGGGGCGTCAGAACGATCGCGACGAGTGCGCACAGGATCGGCATGCCGATGAGCATGCCCAGGAGCGCACCCCACGGCACGACCGGCCGCAGCGTCGTCAGCGTCAAGAAGACATGCGAGTTGGCGAACGTGATGACGGCGAGGACACCGACAACGAGGCCGGACAGAACGGCCGTCGGGATCGCATTGAGAGCGAGGATCACGCCCTGCCAGGTCGTCACATGACGGCGCATCGCGGGAGCAGCGCCGATCGCGTCGAGGGTATCGAGGTCGGGGCGCATATCCGCAGCCGACAGCGCCACAACGAGGGCGACCGTGGCAGCCGCGGCAACAACCGCGATGAGCGCCGCGGCGTAGGGCAGGACAAGTGAACGCATCGTCGGCACGATCACCTGCGCCGAGGCGCCGGGCACCTGGCGCGCGATCGTCGCCTGGAATGACGGAGCATCGACGGGGCTCACCGGATGATCGACGGTCAGGAGCTCGCCCAGAGGCCGCGCCTGGAGGCCGAGGTAGGACGCCGCAGTCGGCGACAGCACGATAACGTTGACGCGAGTCAGGGGTGAGGCAACGAAGGTCTGGACCGTCGTCACCTTGGCATCGGGCAGGTTGGCGTCCGACGCTCCCGCCGCCTTCGCCTCCGCGATGGCGCTCATGTCGAGGCTCCGCAGCGTCACCTGGCCCGCACCATCGATGTACTCCGGATCGGGAATGAGGACACCGCCAGCGTTCAAGGTGGCAATCGCGCGCACCATGTCGTCTTCGTTGCTGAAGTACCCAGCCTGACGCAGATACGTGCCGTCATCAACCATGTACGCCACGTCCAGTTCCGCCATGGTGCCCATGTTCGTCGACATCGTGAACGTCGAATTGTTGTACGGATGCACCGCCTCGACCATCGTGGTCGGGCCACCCGGGCCGCTATTCCACGCCAGGCCATTCAGCGGCGCCTGCGAGGTGACGCCGCGCTGGCCGTCGACCGCTTCGACAGCCGACTTCATGAGGTCGCGCGAGCGCTTGACTGAATCCGTGCGGTCAACGGTCGACACGAAGACCTGGCCCCGCTGCCCCACGTGCGGGCGCGAGTTCCAGCCGGCCTCGTTCGAGGAAGACAGGGTGATGAGCAGGCCGCACGCCACGAACACCGTCGTCAGGATCGAGGCCATGGCCGGGAAGGTGCGGTGGCCGTTGCGCACTGCGTCGCGCAGGGCGAGGCGCATACTCATCGACGCGCGGCGGTTGGGAGCGCGCCACCGGGTGAAGATGTAGGGGATCGATCCGATCAGGCCCGCCTCGAGCAAACCAATACCGACGACGAGTGCCAGAATCGAGCCTTGCCAGGCGGCAATGCCGAGCAGCGGCAGGCCAGCGAGGAGGGCGAGCGGGTAGATCATGCGGCGTCGCACCAGGCGCGATGGCTCCCACACGCGCCCGCCGATGACGGCGGAGGTGTCGATATGGGAGGTCGTATGTGCCGGAGACACGGACGCCATGAGCGAGAGGAGAACCGGCAGCAGCACGGACAGCGCGAGGGGCCACCACGGGACGATCCTGATACCCAGGCCCGACCACATGCCGATTCCCACCATCGCGGCCGCGGAGAAAGCCGCGGAAAACACTGCCGAGTAGAGGCCAATGATCACGCCGTGGGCGATCGTGAGCCGACGGCCGTCGGTGCGGTCGCCGCCATTGGCGACAATCATGGCAGCCGTGCGCATGACCGAGCGCTGAGCGACGGTGTACAGCGGCGAGATGAGCAGGATCATCTCCGTGAGGATCAGCAGAATACCGGTGACGAGCAGCAGGTACTGCCACGGGTTGGCGCTCCGAGCGCTTTGGGGAACCTCGTACTGGGCGATCTGCGAGGGCAGGGCCGAGGCGTCGGGCGGGTTTGCCAGCACCTGACGGGAAAGGACCGAGAAACCGGATGCGTTCAGTTCGCGGATCTTCTCCCACGACACCGGCGTCGGTCCCGTCACGAACCAGGCAGTCTGCGTGCGCCCCGCAACGGCGAGGCGGTCAATCGGAAGGGTCCCATCGCCGATAATCGCGCGCTCAGAACCCCCAATGATGGAGTCGATCACGACGCTCGCCTTCAGGGACTGAGTCGCTCGTTCCTTCGCGATCGTCAGGGACAGGTTCACCGAGTCGCCGACGCTCACTGACAGGGCCCGGGCCACGTCCTCGGAGATGACGGCATGACCAGCGGCCAACGGCCCGCTCTTACTACCCGCATTGACGCGCGGCGCCTCCAGCGAGGCCGTTTGCGTGCCGTTGTCGACCGTAAAACCCGTGCCATCCGCCGTTTCCAGACGCAGCTGGTAGAGCGTATCGACGGCGACCAGCTGATCGCCCTCGGGCAGCCAGCTCTGGAGGGTGTCCATCGAAACCGAGACCTCGTCGCTCGAGGCCGTCTTCGACAGGCGGTCCGCGGTGAAGTCCTGCTCGATGGCCGTCGACGACCGGTGCAACGTCACCGCCTGCACGTCGCGGCGATGCCCGAGCCACGACGAGGCCTGGTAGCGCTGAGAGGTCGTGACGTCCCAGAAGGTGATCGCCGCAATCGCAATGATGATCGGTAGCGAGATCAGGAAGACCGCCGTGGACGTACGGCCCAGGCTTTGGCGCGCATCACGAGAGGCGATGCGGAGTACCACTCCCCATCGCCTCATCCGTGTGCTGAGTCGGTTCATCAGATCCTTGGTGCGGTGTCTGCCAGCAGATCCTTCAACGAATCCCCCCTCGATCGGTCGACAATGCGACCGTCGCGCAGGAAGACCGTCCGATCTGCCCATGCGGCCATTCTGGCCTCATGAGTCACGAGGATACCGGCTGCACCGGCATCAATGTGATCACGCAACACCAACATGATCTGTTCGCCAGTGTGAGAATCGAGCGCACCCGTCGGCTCGTCCGCAAGAATGACCGAGCGGTTACCCACGAGTCCGCGGGCGATCGCGATGCGCTGGCGCTGACCGCCGGACAGGAGCTCCGGGAAGCGATCAGCCAGGTCCGCGACGCCTACCTCCTCAAGCGCGGCCATCGCAGCCTCGCGCACCTTGGAGGGACTCACGCCGTCGAGCTGCAGCGGCATCTCAACGTTTTCGAGGGCCGACAGCGAGGGGATCAGATTGTAATCCTGGAAGACGTATCCAATCGACCGGCGACGAACCTCTGCGCGATGAACACTGTCCAAAGCCGCCAGGTCAACCCCGTTGATATAGACGTGGCCTCGGGTCGGACGTTCCAGGCCGCCGGCGATCGACAGCAGCGTCGACTTACCGGAGCCAGAGGGACCCATAACAGCGAGAAGCTCGCCGGGTGCGACCTCAAGGTCGATCCCGTCGAGCGCTCTCACTCGGACGCCGTCAGCGCCGAACTCATGTCCGACGCCAGCCATCCGGATCGGTAGTGGCACAGGCTGGCTCATCGCACCCCGGCACGCTCCGAAATGCCAGCATCGGCCTGGGCCCAGTTCATCAAGCGGCCCTTCGCAGCGGCGAAGGCGGCACGACGCGCGGCCTCGGAGACCGCACCGGACTCAATGTGGTCGAGCCAGTTGAGCTCGGCCTCAAGGTCGAAGATGTGACGCTCAAGGATGAGCTTCCACGCGAGCTCGCCCTCATCGGCCGAAGCCTTCAGGCGGGTCACATCGCGCAGCGAGCCCAGGGTCGAGCGACGCTGAGTCTGGATCATGGCCTCAACGTCGACCGTGGGGTCGGCGGCGGCCACAGCGAGCTTCATCACAAGCTCATCACGTTCGGGATGTTCGCGAGGAACAGGGGTGGACCACCAGGCGGCGAGGACTTCACGACCGACATCAGTCAGCTCAAAGACCTCGGAATCACGGCCCGCATTGGTCTCAGCGTGAGAGACGACCTGGCCGTCTCGCTCGAGGCGCTGCATCGTCTGGTAGACCTGGCCGATGTTCAGCGGCCATGCCCCGCACGTCTGCTCCTCGAACATCTGCTTCAGGCGGTAGACACCGGCGGGCTGCTGCGCAACAAGTGCCAGCAGGGCATTGCGAACCGACATAACTCTCCGTTCGTTGTCTGGACGTGTAGACGATCGTGGTTGAACAGTATCTATCGTACGCCAAAATCGTTGTTAGAGCGGGGAATTGGCGGTGGGTTACCTAACAACAACCCTACCGCCTGGTTAGACGGGGGTTCCCGAAATGACGGGGAATATCGAGGAAACCAACCGCGACACCAATAAAAGTGCCAACCACATTGCAGACGCCTTTTTCAAGTTTTTCAATGATATTCCAACAAAGCACCCGTCGAACAGCCAGAGCCCTCCAAAGTCGAGGCGAACGTCTTCCAAAACCAGGAAAAACCGCCCTGGAGAGCGCTCTGACCATTGGGACAGAAATTATTTGCCACCCGACAGTCTCAAATTTTGAGATCTATCGCTCACGCGGGGATCTACTCGACGAGAACGTCCTCAATATCTTCCCAGAGCACCTCCGGCACCGCCGTCGGCACAATCCCCTCTCGCGACGGTTCACCCAATGCGCTGAGCTCGAGGAAGGTCTCCCTCAGCTGCGCGACATCGATCGCCCACACCGACAACATGTCATGCTCATCCGCATACAGTCCCCCCTCATCGCACCACGATACGACAGCGGAGCGCGGGCCGACGAAGAAGGTGTAACGCGGCGACATCCGGCCGGAGCGACGACCCAGGCAGTCAGCACCTTCGTCGCCTGCGCGAACCCCTCGAGGACCGCGGCGAGGTGCGGAACGGGCGTATCGCCGACGACGAGGCCCTGGCCGCGCAGCAGCTCAACGAAAGGATGCGCGGGGTCAGTCAGGACTCCGTCAGCATACGAGCGCAGCGCGTCGCACTCCAGCTCGCTCATATCGAAGACGACGCCATCCTCCGTCTCGCATGCATTGATCATGATTTCTCTTGTGTACTCGAACGGGCACCGACGCGGCACCGAAACGAGGACCACGCTATGGCACACCGACCGCCAGCGCGAGCGCCGACCGCGACCGCGCCGCGCGCGGGAGGCTACACTGGTGGCGACTAGGAGGATTCACCGATGAACACCCCGCCACCCGCAGGCCCCGCCCCGGCTTCGTCCCCGATTCCGACCCTCACCCTCCCGACGGGCATGCCCATCCCCGTGCTCGGTTTCGGCACCTACAAGGTCGCACCCGCGGACACGTACGACGCGGTCAGCCGCGCCCTCGAAGTCGGGTACCGCCACATCGACACCGCCCAGATGTACGGCAACGAGGCCGAGGTCGGGGCGGCGCTCGAGGCCTCGGGCATCGCGCGCGAGGACCTGTTCGTCACCACGAAGATCGACAACTCGAACCACGAGCCCGAGCGGGCCGCCGCCTCGATCGAGCGCTCCCTTGAGGACCTGCGCACCGACTACGTCGATCTCCTCCTCGTGCACTGGCCGCTGCCCACCCTGTACGGGGGCGACGTCGCACTGCCCTGGCCCGCCCTCGAAGACGCTTTTACTGCCGACCGCGCGCGGGCGATCGGCCTGTCCAACTACGAGCGCGCACACATCGAGGTCGTCCGCGAGGTCGCCACGTTTCCCCCGCACGTCCTCCAGGTCGAAGCCCACCCCTTCCTGCCCAACGCCGCGCTACGCGATTACGCGCAGGGGCTCGGCATGGTGTTCGAGGCCTGGTCCCCCCTCGCACGCGGACGCGCCGTCACCGAGGCGACGCTCATCGAGATCGGGTCCCAGCTCGGCGTGAGCCCCGCCCAGGTCGCCCTGCGCTGGGCCCTCGACCGCGGCCACGTCGTCTTCCCCAAGACACTGAGCCCGGCGCGCATGGCCACCAACTTCGACCTCTTCTCCTTCTCGCTGAGCCCCGAACAGAGTGCCCGCATCGACGCGCTCGACGAGGGCGAGGCGGGACGCACGGGATCGCATCCCGCCACGATGGACCGGCTCTGAGGACGGGTACAATACAGGTATGGCTTCCAAGCTCACGCGCGCCGACCGCGCCATCGTCCGGCTGGCCGACGGCACCGTCAAACAGCAAAACCTCCTCACGGGCACCGAGGTGTGGACCGTTCCGGGCCGCGGCAACCGTCCCCTGACCGCCCCGCACGCGGACCGCAACCCCATCGACCACGAAGCCGACGGGCACCACTGCGCGTTCTGCGCGGGACGCTACCTCGAAACACCGCCCGAGAAGTCGCGCCTCGTGCGCCACGAGGACGGGTCCTGGGAGCAGCTGGACGCCCTGGGCGCCGATCAGCTGACGGACACGGTTGCCGAGTTTCGACGTATCCCGAACCTGTTCGAGATCGTCTCCTACAACTACTGGCACCTCAACCACGGCCACGTGCCCTCCG
>CALISI010000060.1 GCA_938041695.1 uncultured Actinomyces sp. | reverse complement strand
TCGTCGCCGGGGTCAGCCCGAGGTCGTCGCGCACGTCGGGCAGGCGCGAGAGCCATGCGGAGGTGCCAAAACCGAGGCACACGTAGACGACGCAGGTGGCGCGAAGAGCAGCGCGAGCACGCGAGGAAGGGACAGGCATGCTGGGTAATATACGCGCATTCCCGGGAGAAAAACGCAGTGCGCGGGCGGGTGTTGATCACCCTCCCGCGCAGTGTCGCAACAGCGAAAGGATCAGCCCTCCACGGCAGCCTTAAACCACGTCGTGATGGACGTCGGATGCGTGATGGCGGTGCCGACGATGACGGCGAAGGCGCCGGCCTCGATGGCCGCGGCGGCCTGCTCGGGCGTGTGGACGCGGCCCTCGCAGATCACGGGGACGTCCGGGAACGCGGCGACGACCTCGCGCAGCAGCTCCAGGTCGGGGCCGTCGGTCTTGACGCGGTCGCCGGTGTAGCCCGCGAGGGTCGTGGACACGATGTCCACGCCGGCACGGGCGGCGCGCTGGGCGTCCTCGAAGGAACCGCAGTCGGCCATGACCAGGGTGCCGTCCTCGCGCAGAGCCGCAACGGTCTCCGCAAAGCTCAGGCCGTCCAGGCGCGGGCGACCCGTCGCGTCCAGGGCGACGATGTCGGAGCCGGCCATGACGCAGGCGCGGGCGTGGCGCAGCGACGGGGTGATGTACACGCCCTCGTGGCCTTCCTTCCACAGGCCGATCACGGGCACGTCGACGCGGCCCTTGATCGCGGCAATGTCGGACAGGCCCTGGCAGCGGATGGCGGCGGCGCCACCGATCTCGGCGGCGCGGGCGATCTGCGCCATCGTCTCGGGGTGGCGCATGGGCTCGCCCGGGTACGCCTGGACGGAGACGATGAGCTTGCCCTTCAGGTTTGCAATGAGCGGGTGCATGGTGAACTCCTATGAGTGCAGGAAGAAGGAAACGGCGCCGAGCAGCGGCGCGTCGCCGCCCAGGGAACCAACGAGGATGGGGGTGGCGGCGACGGGCGTCATCGCGGAGGCCGCGAAGCCATCGCGCAGGGCATCCCACCAGATGTCCCCGGAGCGGGTCATGGACCCGGAGAGGATGACGACGGCCGGGTCCACGCAGTTGACCAACGAGGCCGTGGCCTCGCCGAGCGCGTACGCGGAGCGGGAGAAGCAGGCGGCGGCCAGAGCGTTGCCGGATTCGGCGAGCTCTTGCAGGGCGCGCCCACCGTCCACCTCGGGGTCGGACTCGCCGCGCAGCGAGTCATACCAGGCCGTGATGCCCGATCCCGAACAGAAAGACTCGATGTGGCCCTTGCGGCCGCACGAGCAGGTCATGTCGGGAGCGAAGTGGTGGTGAATATGGCCGACGTGTCCGGCGATGCCGCGCGACCCGAAGGAGACCTGGCGGTCTTCCACAAGGGCGCCGCCGATGCCGGTGCCGACCGCGATCGATAGGACGCAGCGGTAGGGCTGGCCGGCGCCGAGCGTGGCCTCGCCCAGGCCGTGCGCGTGCACGTCGTTGAGGACGCGCACCTTCAGGCCGGTTGCTTCCTGAAGCAGAGCGCCCAGGGGTGTGCCTCCCCAGCCGGGCATCGTGCCCGTCGCGGAGACGATGTCGCCGGTTGAGGGGTCGACGACGCCGGCGCTGGCGACCGCGACACCGCTCACCTGCGGGTGAGAGGCGACCAGGGACGAGGCAAGGTCGCAGATGCGAGCCGCCACGTCCGCTCCGCCGCGCATCGCGTCGGTGGAGATCGATCCGCGCTCGGTGACCTCGTAGGTGTCACCGGCCTCGACGATGCCCCACCCGACCTTGGTGCCACCGATGTCGAGGGCAAGGAGCGTAGTCATGAGGATCCTTACGAAAAGTCAGGGGTATAAGAAAATCGACGAGGCCGGGGCGCGCACCCGAAGGCGCGCAATATGCGGAAAGGAACTGCCCCGGCCTCGTCGACGTATCAGGAGAGCAGGTCGACCGCGCGCAGCACGGACGCGACATGCTCCATGTTGTCGCCCTCGATGGCGGCAACCGGGCGCGGCATCTCAGGCGAATCGAAGACGCCGAGCAGGTGCAGGGCGGCCTTGAAGGCGCCGACGCCCGCACCGAAGCCCTGCACGCCCTTCACCTGGACGATGCGCATGAGCTCCGCCAGGCGGTCCTGCTCGGTGCGCACTGCCTCCCAGTCGCGGCGCTCGTAGGCCTGCCACTGGCGCACGTAGCCCTCGGGGTCCACGTTGGCCAGGCCGGGAACGGAGCCATCCGCGCCGGACATGTAGGCACCGTCGACGACGACCTCGTGGCCGGTGAGCAGCTGCATCGGGTGACCGGCAGCCTCGTTCGCCAGGCACAGCCAGCGGAACGCGACGTCGTCGCCGGAGGAGTCCTTGACGCCGTCGATGACGCCATCGCGGCCCAGGCGCATGAGCAGGTCGGGCGACAGCTTCGTGTGCACGCACACGGGGATGTCGTAGGCCCACAGCTCGAGGCTGGTGTTCTCCTTGAGGAGGCGGAAGTGGCGCTCGACCTCAGTCTCGCCGCCGAGGGCGTAGAACGGGGCGGTCGCGACGACACCGGTGGCGCCGCCGATCTCTTCCACGACCTTGATGTTCTCGATGACGCGCTCGGTCTCGGTGTCGATGACGCCGACCAGGAGCGGGATGCGGCCATCGACGATGCGCACGGCTTCGCGCTGGATCTGTGCGCGGCGCTCGGCGGTCGAGAAGGCTACCTCACCGGTGGAGCCAGACACGAACAGGCCGTCGAGGCCTGCCTCGATCAGGCGGTTGATGTGACGCTCGAGGGAGGGGACGTCGAGTTCACCGTTCTTGAGGGGAATGGCCAGGGGCGGGACAACGCCACGGATCTTCGAAGACATAATGAATTACTTCTCTCCTTCGAGGTTGGGGTGCAGGAGCGAGGGCGCGGCGCCCAGGAGCTTGCGGGTGTAGGGGTCCTTCGGGTCGGCGAGCAGCTGCGCGGCCGGCCCTTCTTCGACGACCTTGCCGCCGTTCATCACGGCGATTCGGTCAGAGACGTATCGCACGGTCTGGATGTCGTGCGAGATGAAAACCATCGCCAGGCCCAAGTCCCTCTTGAGATCCGTGAGCAGGTTCAGGATCTGAGCGCGCACCGACACGTCGAGCGCGGAGGTGGGCTCGTCGGCGATAATCGCGTCGGGGCCGATGGACAGGGCGCGGGCGATGGCCACACGCTGACGCTGGCCGCCCGAGAGCTGTCCGGGGAGCGCGTCGAGGGCGCTCGACGGCAGACCGACGAGCGAGATCAGTTCGCGCACACGCTTGGCTCGCGAGGCCTCATCCCCAATGTGGTGCACGCGCAGCGGGTCAGCGAGCTGATCGGCGACGTGCATGCGGGGGTTGAGGGCCGTCGCGGGGTCCTGGAAGACCACGGAGACGACGCGTCCGATCTCCCGGCGGGCGGCGGCACTGCGCTTCGTGACCTCCTTACCATTGAAGAACACCTTGCCCTTCGACGGCATCTGCAGGCCGCACATGACGTTCGCGGTCGTGGACTTGCCACAGCCAGACTCGCCGACGATGCCGAGCGTCTGTCCGCGCTCGATGCGCATGTTGACGCCACGCACCGCGTGGACCTTGTTGGGCTTGAACAGGGAGCCGGTACGCGAGGTGAAGGTCACCTCGACGTCCTTCAGTTCGATGATCGGGGTGTTGTCGCTCATCGCGTTTCCTCCTGACCGTTCGTTTCCTGCGCGGAGGCATTGGCCTCGTCGCGGGGCGGGAGAGCCGCGTACACGTGCTCGGGACCGACCTCGGTGAGGACCGGGCGGATGTCCAGTCCGTAATCGGGGTGCGAGGACCGGGGGGCGAAACGATCGCCCTTCGGGAAGTCGCGAGGCGAGGGCACGGTGCCGGGAACCTGGTGGAGTCGGCCGGAACCGGACTCGATCGAGAGGACGGCGCCCAGCAGGCCGCGCGTGTACTCGTGGGTCGGGTGCGTGAGCAGTTCCTTCGTGGGGGCCTGCTCGATGACCTGGCCGGCGTACATGACGGTGATGTGGTGTGCCACCTCGGCGACGAGCGCCAGGTCGTGGGACACGAAGATCATGGCGAAGCCGAGCTTCTCACGCAGCTCGTTGAGCAGAGAGATGACCTGCTTCTGGACGGTGACGTCCAGGGCGGTGGTCGGCTCGTCCGCGATGATCAGCTTCGGGTCGCGGGTCAGGGCCATGGCAATGAGAACGCGCTGGCGCTGGCCGCCCGAGAGCTCGTGCGGGTAGGACTCGAGGGTGCGCTTGGGATCCAGGCCCACGAGCTCGAGGAGTTCCTCGGCGCTGCGGGTGCCGCCGCGGCTGGTCAGCTGCTTCATCTGAGCCTTGATCAGCATGGCGGGGTTCAGGGACGACAGGGCGTCCTGGTAGATCATGGCCATCTCGTGACCGAGCAGCGCGCGACGCTCCTCGGCGGACTTGGACAGCAGGTTCTCACCCTCGTAGAGGATCTCGCCCGAGATCTCAGCCTTGGGATCGATGAGGCCCATGATGGTCAGGGCCGTGATCGACTTACCGCAGCCGGACTCGCCCACGAGGCCCATGGTCTCGCCGGGGCGGACCTTGAAGGACACGTGGTCGACGACGTTGACGTCGCCGTGACGATCGAACTTGATGCACAGGTCCTTGACCTCAAGCAGCGGGGTCTTCTCCAGGTGCGCCTCAAAGCGGTCGGTGCGCTTCTCCTCGACGGTTTCGAGGTCGTCGAGGCGAGCCTGCAGGGATGCGGCCTGCTCGGCGTAGGCGCGGCGCGGGTCAAGCAGGAGCTTGTCGGCCTCACGGTCGGAGTCCTTATCGACCTGGGCGACAGCCGCCGACGCGGGTGCCGCCACCATGGCGTCGGTGATGCCCTCAGACAAAATGTTGAGGCACAGGACCGTGATCATGATGAACAGGCCGGGGAAGAACGCGGTCCACCACTTGCCCAGCAGAACCGACAGGTTCGACGAGGCCTCGGACAGGACGTTGCCCCACGTGGCCACGGTGGTCGCCTGGAGGCCCGAACCGATGAAGGTCAGGGAGGCCTCGAGGATGATCGCGTCGGCGACGAGGACGGTCGCGAACACGAGCACCGGGGCGGCCGTGTTACGCATGACGTGCTTGGTGAGGATCCAGGGAGCGCGGGCACCGGAGACGATCACCGCACGGACGTAGTCCTCGCCGTAGGCGGCCATGACGTTCGCGCGAACGATACGCGACAGCTGCGGGATGTACACGAAGGCGATCGAGCAGATGATCACGACGACCAGGCCGAAAGTGTTGCCGGACTTGGACAGCGTACGACCGAAAACCAGGACGGAGACGGCCGCCATTGCGATACCGGGGACCGCCATCACGATATCCATAACGCGCATGATCGCTTCAGAGAAGGACTTGCGCACCACGGCTGCAATCGAACCGATGATCGCACCGAAGAAGAGCGCGATGAGGGTCGAGCACAGGCCGATCAGCAGGGAGAAACGGCCGCCGTACAAGACGCGAGCGAGAATGTCGCGGCCAACGTGATCAGTTCCGAACAGGTGCTCGCCGGACGGGGCGCTCCACTTGTCGAAAATCTGATCGGGACCGTAGGGAGAAATGAATGGCGACAGGACCGAGGCGAGGACAACGAGGGCAAGGATGCCCATTGCGATCTTCGATCCGGTGGACATCGCACCGATGCGCGAGAAACGCGCGCCCTTCGCGGTGACCTTGCCGAGCTTTTCTTTCTGATTCATGCCTCACACCGACCTAATACGCGGATTGATGAGCAGGTAGAGCATGTCAACGATGATGTTGACGACGATGAACGCGATCGCGACGACGAGCGCGCCACCCTGCACCAGGGTCACCCAGTTCTCCTGGATGCCCTTGAGCAGAACCGCCTTACCCATTCCATCGATGGAGAAAATAATTTCGATGACGACCGCGCCACCCATCAGGTAGCCGATGCGCAGGCCGAGGACGGTGACGGGCGTGATGAGCGCGTTACGCAGCACGTTGCGGGCCACGACGATGCGCTTGGGGATACCGGCACCCACAGCGGTGCGGACGTAGTCGCGGTCCAGTTCCTCAACCATTGAGGTACGCACGACTCGGGTCATCTGACCGATGACGGGAACCGCCAGTGCGATAGCCGGAAGGAGCATCCGCAGGAACCAACCGCTCGGGTCTTCGCTGAATGCGGGCAGCGGACCCGAGACCGGAAGCTTCTGGACAAATCCCAGGACTAGCAGCGCTGCCAGCCAGAAGGACGGGGTGCCGATGCCGACCACCGAGAACACGCGGATGACCTGGTCGGGCCAACGGTCGCGGTAGAGGGCGGCGAGCACGCCGAGCGGGAAGGAGATAATGACGGCGAAGAACAGGCCGAGGAAGGTGAGCTGCAGGGTGATCGGGAGAGCCTGAGCGACCAGATCGGTCACGTGGTTGGACGTTCCAACGCCATAGGTACCAAGGTCACCGTGGAGCATGTTCCACAGGTAGTGACCGTACTGAACGAAGAAGGGGTCGTTGAGACCGTGCTGGACACGGTACTCTTCGAGAGCTTCGGGGGTCGCGGTCTCGCCCAGAGCCGAGTAGGCCGGGTCGATCGGAGACAGCGACATGATGAAGAAGACGAGGAAGGATACGCCGACCACCATGATCGGCAGTGCCACCAAACGTCGTCCGATGAGTCGCAGAAGGTTATTCACTTCTAGACCTCCATTTCAACGGATTTTGGCAATAGAAAGGGAGGGGTGGCGCCCGACTGTGGCGTCTGCCTCAGGGCGGGCGTCCCACCCCTCCTTTCTGTGATGTCCCGAGGGGACTTACTTAGCGCTCACACCCAGCAGCTGCAGGCCGGTGGAGGAGATCGCCTGGAATCCTTCCACCTTGGCAGGGTTGGAGCCAGTGATCATGTTGCGGAACACGAGCGGGAAGATCACGGTCTTCTCAGCGAGCAGATCCTGAGCCTCGCCCCACTTGGCCTTAGCGGCGTCACCGTCGAGCTGAACAGCCTCGTCCATGATGGACTGCAGCTTGTTGAAGGACTCGGGGTCCGAGGTCTGCCAGCCGTCACGCTTCTTGGTCCAGACGTTGTCGCCGTTCCACCAGGAGATGATGATGCCGGGGTCGGTGCCGAAGACCGAGGGGTCGCCGGGGGCCAGGACGATGTCGTAGGTGGGGTTGTCAACGTCGGTGACGTTGGCGTAGAGGTCAGACGACGCCATCTGCGTGTGGTTGACCTTCAGGCCCAGGGCCTCCAGATCGGACTTGATCTGGGGAACCAGGGAGAGAACCCACGGGTGGTCCGTTGTCACCAGGTTGACCTCGAGGCCGGAGACGCCAGCGTCGCTCAGGAGCTTGGAGGCGGCGTCCTTGTCGTAGGACAGGTCGGTCGAGGGCTTCTTGTAGGCGGGGTTCGCCTCGGGCAGGAAGGAGGTCGCCTCAACGGCCTGGCCTTCGAGCGAGGAGTTGATCAGCTTCTGCTTGTCGATGGCCTTGAGGATCGCGCGGCGAACCTCAGGCTTGTCGAAGGGAGCCTTCTGGGTGTTGAACATCAGGAAGGGGTTGCCGTAGCCGGGCTTGGACTCGACGTTCCAGCCGGCGCCCTTGAGCTGATCCTGCGCGGAGGCGGGAACGGCTTCCATGACGTCGACAGTGCCACCGATGGCGGCGGCGAGACGGGCGGAATCATCCTTGAGGGACTGCCACTTGAGGGTGGCGACCTTCGCGGGCTCGTTGCCGGTGTAGTTCTCGTTGGGAACAGCGGTGACCTCAGTCGCCGTGATGTTCTCGTACTTGTAGGGGCCCGTGCCGATCGGCTTGGCCTTGAGCGAGTCTTCGTCCATCGAGGCGGGGACAACGCGGACGTTGACGAAGCGCTCCTTCAGGTTGGAGAAGGGGTGCTTGAGCTTGATCGAGATGGTGTTGTCGTCCTTGGCTTCGACGGAGTCGACGAAGGTGAAGAACTGACGGTAGATCGACTTTTCGGAGGTGGCGCGCTCGTAGGAGGCCACGAAGTCGGCGGCGGTCACGGGGGTACCGTCGGAGAACTTCGCGCCGTCGCGCAGCTTGACCTCGTATTCGGTGTCGGAGATCTTCTCCGGGTCACCGGCGGCCAGTGCGGGGCTGACGGAGTAGTCGGCCATGTTGAAACGGTACAGGCCTTCGAGGACCTGCCAGTTCGCACCCATGCCGAGCGCCGAGGTAGTGATCGGGCCGTAGTCGGTGGTCTCGTAGGCGACACCGGCGGTGATCGTACCCTTCGGGCCGTCGGAGCCCTTGGAGCCGCCGTCGGTCGAGGTGGTGGTGGAGGATCCGCCGCCGCACGCGGTCAGGATCATGGCGGCAGCTGCGGTCAGTGCAGCGCCGGTCGCGAAGTGTTTGCGCATTCGCATGTTCTCGCTCCTCATCTTCGAGAATTGGGACGTGCGGTTCTTTTGTTCCGCTCGCTATACTGATTCTATGTTGTCAGACAAATTAGTGCAAGCGATATCACCCCAATCACCACCAACAACCGATCAGAACCGACGCGTATCAGCACCGATTGACTCAAGATCCTCGGTAACGATGGATGCGATCAAGTCCTATATTTTGCGACATGGATTACATCCTGGCGACCGCCTCCCCACCGAATCGACACTGTGCGCCGACCTTGGCGTTTCGCGTTCGTCCGTACGCGAAGCGCTCCGACGCCTCCAAGCGCTGGACATCGTGACAGTTCGCCAGGGTTCAGGATCCTACGTCGGCGAGATGTCGATGCAGCCTCTCGTCGAGACCCTCGTCCTGCGGGCCGCACTGGATGAGATCAACGGAGCTCAATCCCTGCACGCGATCATCGACACGCGCCGAGCACTCGACCTCGGGATCGCCGTACCCCTCACGCGCGCAATGAAGGGCACGACGAACCCACACCTGTGGGAGCTCGTCGAAGCGATGACTCAGTACGCGCACTCCGGTTCGACATACCTGGAGCAGGACATCGCCTTCCACTCCGGCCTGCTGGCCTACGTGGACAACGAGCTCATGCACCAGCTGGTGGCCGCCATGTGGCTGGTCCACCAGAGCGTCACCCCTTCGCTGGCCGCAGCGTCGCGCCAGGAAATGGAAGTCACCGCCGAGGCCCACGCGGCCATCCTGCGGGCGTGCGAAGCAGGCGACCTGGTGGCGTACACCGCGGCCGTCGAGGCACACTACGCCCCGCTCCTGTCGATCATCGAAGGTCGCTAGAGCGCACAGAAAAATCCCGGAGCGTCGTGGGGGCACGCGCACCGGGATTTTCTGTATCCGCTCACAGGGACACCGTCGCCTCCCAGAGGCCTCGGTCACGCTCGAAGACCACCACGGCCTCGTCCCCGACGACGGCCACGTCGCTGTATCCGAAGGCGCCATCACCCAAGGAGGAAACCACCTCGGCGCGCACCTCACCCTCCCACGGCGGGGCCAGGCGCAGGATCTCGCCACCCGCACGAGCATCGCGCCGCCCGGGGTGCACGAACAGATCCCCGATCATGCGCGCGTTGCAGCCGGGATCATCCAGCTCCCACAGGCACGCGCCCTCCCAGGTGCACCCATCACCCCACGCGAGGGAGCGGGCACCAGAACCCCTGCCCTCAAAACCCTGGATGCGACAGTTCGCGACGAGGCGGCCGTCCCACACGCCGAGCGTCGTCTCGTCGAGGAGCACTCCCGCCTCGCCGACAAGAGGCTGCGCAGCGCCAACCAGCCGCCCTCCGCGCGCGTACACGACGCGCACGTGCGTCTCAACTCCCGTCCGCACGACGTAGGGCAGCGCGACCGCTCCATCCACCGCCACGGTACCGCCCGAGGTCGCAAACAACGCATCAGCCCCCGTGAACGCGTAGAGCTCATCCGTCATATCCACATAGGACAGGTCCTCGGGGCCACTCCCCCAGGCCCACCAGGCGCGCAGGCGCTCACCGTCCGCACGAGAATCCATGTAGCCCACGCGCCCATCCGTCGACGCGAACGCCAGATGCATGAGGCCACCGCCATCGACGCCGACGCACGCATCCGAAGAAACGGACGGACCGCCAGCGGAGAGCGGAAGCGGCTCGCTCCACTGCCCGTCGCCCGCACGCTCCATCCAGCAGATGCGATTCGGGTTGGGCAGGTCCGACGCCATCGTCAGCCCATTAAAATCAGACCCCTTGCCCGAGGCCGGGGCGGGACGCTCGTCAAAGAACAGCGTCACACGCCCGTCCTTGAGCGTCACAAGGCCGGGGATGCGCGCCTCGCCCGCGCCCTTCGGGGCGACGAGGCAGCGCGGAGCCGGAGTTTCAGCCATGGGCCCAGGATAACATAGGTGTTCCAGCACACATACAAAGAACCCCGGGGAACCAGGTTCCTCGGGGCTTTGAGACGGAAGCCGTCAGCGGGTCTCGCGGTGCGCCGTCGACTTGTGGCAGCGCGGGCAGTACTTTGCCAGCTCGAGACGATCCGGCGTGTTACGACGGTTCTTCTTGGTGATGTAGTTGCGCTCCTTGCACTCCGAGCAGGCCAGAGTGATCTTGGGGCGAACGTCCTGGGACTTGCTTGCCACGGTTGTTTCCCTCGCTTAGTTTCGTCGCTCGTGCGACCTGTCGGATGAAAGAGTTGGTAGCGGGGGCGGGGCTCGAACCCGCGACCTCACGATTATGAGTCGTGCGCTCTGACCAGCTGAGCTACCCCGCCGCCGGTAGCGGATGACTCCGCAACCGGAGCCCCGAAAGGGAATCGAACCCTTGACCTTCTCCTTACCATGGAGACGCTCTGCCTACTGAGCTATCGGGGCAACGCCGGAAAGCCTATCGCATCTCCGAGCGCCGAAGCAATCCCGGAGCCTGAGAATGACATCACAGGCGTTACTCACTGGAACCAGCGAGTGGTGGCAGGTGAGGGATTCGAACCCCCGAAGCACGAAGCGTCTGATTTACAGTCAGATCCATTTGGCCGCTTTGGTAACCTGCCATGCGCCGCTCTCGCGGTGCCGTGAAAGAATAGCATTAAAATAGCTCCGAGCGCCAATCGGAACGACGATTGGTGGAATTCCAACGAAAGGTGCACCCATGGCAGACTCCTCCTTCGACGTTGTCTCCAAGCTCGACCGCCAGGAGGTCGACAACGCCGTCAACCAGACCGCCAAGGAGATCGCCAACCGCTACGACT